>NZ_AP023410.1:2552500-2852500 GCF_000193495.2 Acetobacter aceti NBRC 14818
ATTGCTTCGTTTTATGGATCTCATCGAGGAGAGGTTAGAGAGATCGGACCTTCTTTTATCTGACTGCGGTGCAGCGGGTTTTAGAAAGTGTCTGGTGATGTATTCTTTGTCAGTGTGAATCGGTTGGTGCGTATGTGGGCGTGCCGAAATCCTGGGTTGGTCTGACCCATGAGCTGAGCAATCGGCTTGTGTTAAGGGATTTTGGCGGAAGCGTTCATATGCGATTTTGAAATGTGACGCGCTTGAATGAGCTGTCGTGCATGTTTCCTGAGATATCGGGGTTCTGCCTTGGTATGGATGGTTTCTGTGCATGGGAGCAAGTGAGTGCGAGAAGGGCGTTCGGTGGATGCCTTGGCACTAGAAGGCGATGAAGGACGTGGCACGCTGCGAAAAGCCACGGGGAGCCGCGAGTAGGCTTTGATCCGTGGATATCCGAATGGGGCAACCCCCTCGCAAGAGGATCCTGCACTGAATACATAGGTGTAGGAGGCAAACCTGGGGAACTGAAACATCTAAGTACCCGGAGGAAAAGACATCAATTGAGATTCCGCTAGTAGTGGCGAGCGAACGCGGAACAGGCCAGTGGCCATGAGAAGACAAGCAGAATGCTCTGGAAAGTGCAGCCATAGTGGGTGATAGCCCCTTATGCGTAATGCTTCTTATGGTCCTTGAGTAGGGCGGGGCACGTGAAACCCTGTCTGAACATGGGGGGACCACCCTCCAAGCCTAAATACTCTCTAGTGACCGATAGTGAACAAGTACCGTGAGGGAAAGGTGAAAAGCACCCCGATGAGGGGAGTGAAAGAGACCTGAAACCGGACGCCTACAAGCAGTCGGAGCCTCTTATGGGGTGACGGCGTACCTTTTGTATAATGGGTCAGCGAGTTTCTGTTTGCAGCAAGCTTAAGCCGGTAGGTGTAGGCGTAGCGAAAGCGAGTCTGAATAGGGCGACGAGTTGCTGGCAGAAGACCCGAAACCGAGTGATCTAGCCATGGCCAGGTTGAAGGTGCGGTAACACGCACTGGAGGACCGAACCCACGCCTGTTGAAAAAGTCGGGGATGAGCTGTGGTTAGGGGTGAAAGGCCAATCAAACTCGGAGATAGCTGGTTCTCCGCGAAATCTATTGAGGTAGATCGTCAGGTGTTGACCCCGGGGGGTAGAGCACTGGATGGGCTAGGGGGGCCCAAAGCCTTACCAAACCTAACCAAACTCCGAATACCCGGAAGTTTAGCCTGGCAGACAGACAGTGGGTGCTAAGGTCCATTGTCGAGAGGGAAACAGCCCAGACCACCAGCTAAGGCCCCTAAATCGTGGCTAAGTGGGAAAGGATGTGGGGATTCCAAAACAACCAGGAGGTTGGCTTAGAAGCAGCCATCCTTTAAAGAAAGCGTAATAGCTCACTGGTCTATTAGAAACCCTGCGCCGAAAATGTAACGGGGCTCAAGCCACGTGCCGAAGCTGTGGGTGCATACTTTGTATGCGCGGTAGCGGAGCGTTCCGTAAGTCTGTGAAGGAGACGGGGTGACCCTCTCTGGAGATATCGGAAGTGCGAATGCTGACATGAGTAGCGACAAACAGTGCGAGAAACACTGTCGCCGTAAGTCCAAGGTTTCCTGCGCAAGGTTAATCCACGCAGGGTTAGTCGGCCCCTAAGGCGAGGGCGAAAGCCGTAGTCGATGGAAATCAGGTTAATATTCCTGAACCTGCCAGAAGTGACGAATGCGAGATGTTGTCAGTCCTTATCGGATTGGACTGGCTTTTTGAGCATTCCAGGAAATAGCTCTGGCATATAGACCGTACCCTAAACCGACACAGGTGGACTGGTAGAGCATACCAAGGCGCTTGAGAGAACGATGCTGAAGGAACTAGGCAAATTACTCGCGTAACTTCGGGATAAGCGAGACCCGTGAGTGGGCAACCATTTGCGGGTGGCACAGACCAGGGGGTAGCGACTGTTTATTAAAAACACAGGACTCTGCGAAGTCGAGAGACGACGTATAGGGTCTGACGCCTGCCCGGTGCCGGAAGGTTAAGAGGAGGTGTGAGAGCACTGAATTGAAGCCCCGGTAAACGGCGGCCGTAACTATAACGGTCCTAAGGTAGCGAAATTCCTTGTCGGGTAAGTTCCGACCTGCACGAATGGCGTAACGACTTCCCCGCTGTCTCCAGCATCGGCTCAGCGAAATTGAATTCCCCGTGAAGATGCGGGGTATCCGCGGTCAGACGGAAAGACCCTATGAACCTTTACTGCAGCTTTGCAGTGGCATCAGAGACATTCTGTGTAGGATAGGTGGGAGGCTTTGAAGCAGGGGCGCCAGTTCCTGTGGAGCCATCCTTGAAATACCACCCTGAATTTTTCTGATGTCTAACCGCGACCAGTAAGCCTGGTCCGGGACCCTGCATGGTGGGCAGTTTGACTGGGGCGGTCGCCTCCCAAAGTGTAACGGAGGCGCGCGATGGTGGGCTCAGGCCGGTCGGAAACCGGCTGTCGAGTGCAATGGCATAAGCCCGCCTGACTGTGAGAGTGACAGCTCGATCAGAGACGAAAGTCGGCCATAGTGATCCGGTGGTCCCGCGTGGAAGGGCCATCGCTCAACGGATAAAAGGTACTCTAGGGATAACAGGCTGATCTCCCCCAAGAGTCCACATCGACGGGGAGGTTTGGCACCTCGATGTCGGCTCATCACATCCTGGGGCTGGAGCAGGTCCCAAGGGTTCGGCTGTTCGCCGATTAAAGTGGTACGTGAGCTGGGTTTAGAACGTCGTGAGACAGTTCGGTCCCTATCTGCCGTGGATGTTGGAGACTTGAGAGGATTTGTCCCTAGTACGAGAGGACCGGGATGAACATACCTCTGGTGCACCGGTTGTCGTGCCAGCGGCACAGCCGGGTAGCTAAGTATGGAAGGGATAACCGCTGAAAGCATCTAAGCGGGAAACCCACCTCAAAACTAGGTCTCCCCAAGGGCCGTGATAGACCATCACGTCAATAGGCCAGGTGTGGAAGCGCAGTAATGCGTGCAGCTAACTGGTCCTAATCGCCCACGAGAACTCACTTGCAAGCTTCTCCCAGAGAAGCACCCCATGCACAGAAATCATCCATGCCGCACATTTCAAAAATAACACCAACCGTTAATCACTGACCTACTCAGATGTGGGTTGGATGACCTGGTGGCTATGGCGGGGAGAGATCCACCCGATCCCATCCCGAACTCGGCCGTGAAAACCCCCAGCGCCTATGATACTGCGGCTTAAGCCGTGGGAAAGTCGGTCGCCGCCAGGTCTTCCAATCCACATCATAATCACATCACATAAACCACCGCGGGGTGGAGCAGCCCGGTAGCTCGTCAGGCTCATAACCTGAAGGTCACAGGTTCAAATCCTGTCCCCGCAACCAATGATACTTGCGATACGAACGCATCGAGAACGCCACTGTCCGGATGGACCGTGGCGTTTTTCTTGTGTGCCGCGAACTGCAGGATCGCCGCCAGATCGCCGCGCAGGATGATCGCCAGTTCGCCGTCGGCCGGTTGGAGCGTGATCTGCGAGACGAGCGTGCGCAGACGCTCGGCCGCCTCCGTCTTCGTCTCTTCGGCCTGAAGGCTCTCATAAAGAGAGGCGATCCGCTGCTGATAGATCTCCGCCATGTTCGGATGCAGCAGGGGAGGCGGCTCCTCCGCGTTGGCCAGCAGGTGCGTCAGTTCCGTCTTGCGGGCCTCAAGGGCTTCCATTTCTGCCTTCATGGAGGATTGGTACATGCCGTCCTTGATTGCGGTGATGATTCCCGTGATCTGACGTTCCACCTTGGTGAGTTCGTTCCGTCGGGCGGCGAGATCCGCACCGTGTTCCATCCGAAGCCTGTTCACCTCGCGGGTGAACTCATTGCAGAACTCCTTGAACAGGTCCGGTTCCATCAGATGCGTGCGCAGCCCACTCAGGACAGAGGCCTCCAGTGCGTCGCGACGGATGTTGAGCCGGTTGTCGCATGTGCCCTTGTTGCGTGCTGTCGAGCAGCCGAGCAGATCTTTCGAGATCATGCTGTAGCCGCCGCCACAGCACCCACAGCGGATCAGCCCGGCAAAGAGATGGCGCGGACGGCGCCGGTCATTGAGGGCTTCGTTGCCCCGTTCCGGCTGGCTGAAAGTCGTCTCAGCCTGGCGTGCCTTCACGGCATCCCACAGATCCTGCTCGACGATCCGCAACTCCGGCACCTCTTGGATCACCCATTCGGATTCAGGATTGAGACGTGAGACGCGCTTGCCGGTATCCGGATCCTTCAGATAACGCAGCCGGTTCCAGACCAGACGGCCGACATACATCTCATTATTCAGGATGCCGGTGCCACGTTCCCGATTGCCGTGAATGGTAGACGGTCCCCATTCACGTCCCTGCGGACCCGGAACACCTTCGCGGTTCAATTCCATGGCGATTGTGCGCGACGATTTGCCGCGCATGTAATCGGTGAAGATCCGTCTGACCGTGCGGGCCTCTTCCTCGTTGATGGTCCGGTCGCCGCGAATGCGCTCACCTTTCGCATCGAACTGGCGCACGACATCATAGCCGTAAGAATTGCCACCGCCGGACTTGCCGTCCTCGACGCGTCCGCGCAGGCCACGGCGCACCTTCTCGGCGAGGTCTTTGAGGAACAGGGCGTTCATCGTGCCCTTGAGGCCGATATGAAGGTGGGTGACGTCGCCCTCGGAGAGGGTGATGATCCGCACGCCGGCGAACGTCATCCGTTTGAACAGGCCGGCGATATCTTCCTGGTCGCGCGACAGCCGGTCCATGGCTTCGGCCACGATGATCGTGAAGCGGCCGCGCGTAGCGTCCTGGATCAGTTCCTGTATGCCGGGGCGGAGCAGGGAAGTACCGGAGATGGCACGGTCGGTGTAGCTGTCGACGATCGTCCAGCCTTGTTTCTCCGCATGAAGTCGGCAGAGGCGCAACTGATCCTCGATCGACGCGTCGCGCTGGTTGTCGGATGAGTAGCGGGCGTAGAGCGCGACTTTCACAATCCCATCTCCTTAATCCTGGAGATCGCGTCGCCTCGCGGCCTCCACTTCAGCGTTGACGAAATCCCGTGCGGCCTGACGGGCCAGAAGCCGGACCAGACTGATCAGCCGAGGATCGGCTCCACTGCGTAATGGTGTCACGTTGGCGTCCGGGGCGTCGAGAACGAGCCGCAGTTTGCCCGCTATCGTATCGCGTTGGCGTGCCATCTTCCCGTCCTTTCTGCATGGATCGTCGAAACGTCCTGAACCCACTGTGGCGGATGGATTTGCGGTGAGTGAACAGAAAAATGCGTGAAAACAGGGAGATGGATCGTCCGAAGAGGGCTACGGGATAGTCACGAACATTCGCGGCTATCGTGGTCGGCACTATCACAAGATGGTGATGTTGCGACTATAATAGTCGTAATTTGTCGTGGAACGCATCGACTCGCGGATGCACTGAGGCAGATATAGCTTCCGTAAAGTCGTGTCCGTGCCATTCCGTGGAAGCGATCCGGCGTCTGGTGGGGCCGGAAGAGAGGAAGAGGGAAGTGGGGGTTTCGTGACGGACTCAGGGGTGGGAGAGAGGCTTCCGCCCGTCCGTCACGGAGTGTCCCGCCATGGCGAGCGCCATCCAGAAAATCGCCCTCAATGCGTCCCGTGATATCCCCTTCAACGAGCTGGTGCTGTCGCATTCCAACGTGCGGCGTGTGAAGGCTGGCCTGTCGATCGAGCAGCTGGCCCGCGATATCGAACGTCGTGGGCTGCTTCAGAGCCTGAACGTCCGTCCCGTCCTGAATGGTGAGGGGGCGGAAACCGGTGCCTACGAGGTGCCTGCTGGCGGGCGCCGGTTCCGCGCTCTCGAACTGCTGGTGAAGCAGAAGAAACTGGCGAAAACCGCCCCGGTGCCCTGTGTCGTGCGCGAGGCCGGATCGGCCATTCTCGCCGAGGATGATTCCCTGGCCGAAAACGTCCAGCGCGTGGCCCTGCATCCGCTGGACCAGTTTCGCGCTTTTCGCGACATGCTGGAGAAGGGCATGTCCGAGGAAGAAATCGCCGCCGCGTTCTTCGTCGTGCCAGCCGTGGTGAAGCAGCGTTTGCGGCTGATGACCGTGTCCGACAGACTGCTTGAGATATACGAGCAGGATGGCATGAAGCTCGACCAGCTCATGGCCTTCTCGATCAGCGATGACCATGACAGACAATTACAGGTCTGGGAGATCGTCTCCCAGAGCCACAATCGCGAACCCTATCTGATCCGCCGCATGCTGACGGAGAAAACCGTGCGGGCATCGGATCGTCGCGTGCGCTTCGTCGGGCTGGAGGCCTATCTTGCGGCTGGCGGTCCCGTCATGCGTGACCTGTTCGAGGCAGACGATGGCGGCTGGCTGCAGGATTCGACCCTGCTCGACCGGCTGGTGATGGAAAAACTGGCTGTGGCTGCGGAAGATATCCGTGCCGAAGGCTGGAAATGGGTCGAGACGGCACTATCCTTCCCCTGGGGGCACACACGGCAATTCGTGGAGATCGATGGTGTGCCGGCTGTGCTCTCGGAAGAAGACGCCGCACGTCTGACCGCGCTGCACAGCGAGCAGGAAACGATCGAGGCGGAATACGCGCAGGCCGATGAATTTCCCGAAGACATCGATACCCGGCTGGGCGAGATCGAGCAGGCCATCGAGGCGCTGGAAGAACGCCCCGTGTCCTTCGATCCGGTGGACATGCAGCGAGCCGGCGCCTTGGTCAGTCTCGATACCGACGGCACGTTGCTGGTCGAGCGGGGCTTCGTTCTGCCCGAGGATATGCCGGCGGAGCCCGAGGATGGTCACGATGAGTCCGAAGGATATGATGACACGGTCGTTCATCACGGCGAGGGTGACGATGTCGAAGGAATTGGGACGGAAGATACCTTCGATACCGAGCGTGAGGAGGAAGACGGACTGAAGCCGTTTTCCGACCGTCTGCTGACCGAACTGACAGCCTGGCGCACGCTGGCGCTGCGGGATGCGTTTGCCGGCAATCCCCACATCGCGCTGACCGAATTCCTGCACACACTGGTGCGCGATATCTACTGGCAGGTCTCGGGCGCGGACTGCCTGGAAGTCTATGTCCGGGAAATCTCGCTGCTGGTGCATTCCCCCGACATGCCGGGCAGCCTGCCGGCTCATGCGCTGCGCCAGCGCAACGAGGGTTGGAAGCACGATCTGCCGGAGGATGAGGACGCGTTGTGGCGCTGGATCAACGGGCTGGACGGTACCAGCCGTCTGGCCCTGCTGGCGCATTGTCTGTCTTTCGGGATCAACGCGCTGCATGAATCGTCCCATGGCCCGTCTCTGGCACGTAGCGTCAGGGAGCGGCTGGCGCGAGCCGACCGCCTCGCCACGGCGCTTACGCTCGACCTGGCCGAAGCGGGCTGGCAGCCAACGGTGGAGAACTATCTGGGCCGTGTCACCAAGGCCCGTATCCTCGAAGCCGTACGCGAGGCGCGGGGAACTGAGGCAGCCGAGCGTATCGCACATCTGAAAAAGAACGACATGGCGCAGGCGGCCGAAAGGCTGCTTGAGGGCGCCGGCTGGCTGCCCGAGGCTCTGCGGACGACGAACGTGCCGGAGCGAACTGAAAGGGAAGAAGGGGCGGCGCGTATGACCGATAGTCATGATGCGGTCGCAGCCGAGTGAGATCTGTCGATGAATATCATGGGCGGCTTCCGGTCTTCGGGAGCCGCTTTTTGTATTGGACGAGACTGTATCGGGCACCGCGTGTTGTAACGCGCACCCGGGGCGGGCGGCCGGTGGTGGTCAGTGACGGGTCGCCGGGTGCAGGTGCCGATCCGTTTCAAGGCTAAGGGCTGCTGGCCATAAAGGCGTTTTGGTATAGAAATCCCGTCTGCTGAAGCCAGTGCCTGTTCGGTGCTCGTTGAGCAGTCCTGCCCAGCACAGCGGTCGCAGGACATGGACGTAAAGACTGGCGGTCAGCTTGAAATCCCGGCGACGGATATCCTCTTCCTCGCCCCCGTAGAGAACCGAACACAGCCGCTCTTCGGTGACGGCAACCTGGGCTTCGATATTGATGACGTTGAGAAAGATATCCCAGTTGCCGAACAGTGGTTCATCGCTTCGGGTGTAAGGGCTGTGGTCGACGACAAAGAGGAGATGGGTCGTCAACAGCATCCAGAGCCGGGCTGGCTCCGATTGGAGCTTTCTCGCCAGGTCGGTCAGCCGCAGGGTTCCCTTGAAATGCCGTGAGAGCTTCGCGCTGAGCAGAACTTCATGCAGGATCACCATCGGCGGGAAATCGTGTTCATTGAGAACTTTGTTGACGGCATAGAGGTCTTCGACCGTATAGCCGGGCCAGTCAAATGCCTCGGCGGCCCACGCGACAAAATAGCGTTTCAGTGCCTTGTTGGGCGTGAGGCCGATCGGGCCGTTTTCCTCAATATAGCCGATCGTCAGCAGCGCGGCCTTCAGGATGAGGGCATGCGACAGGGGGAGGTTGTTGTCGGGTGAACGAAACGGATTCATCACATAAACAATGAACCACGTCGATGCGAGTTGCCAGTCTGGCTTTGCGACGTAGGGACGATTTCCGTCCCGCGTCTTTCATTGTAATGTCGGTTGTCGCCTCATCTCGGTCATCCAGGCTTCTGAATGACTCGCCGAACGGCAGACATGAGCGATGCAGTTTGGTAGGGGGGAAGTCGCATTCAAATAGGCAGCTTTCTGGGACTGGAACGTTAGTAGCTGCGGTTCGCCACAGCATGATGCGCCAACCCACTAGGCCCGTACGATCTCGATCTGCTCGGCAGCCACCAGCTTACGCTCGATTAGTTCTTGGCAGGCACCGTCGGGGTCAGTGGTGAAAAACAATACTCGCAAATCCTCGAGCGCTCGCGAGAAGGACACGTAGGCAAGCCGCTGCCCTCTACCTCGCTGACCGTCCGTGGGTTGACCTGCGGTTGCAGGTGTTAGCGTCTTGCTGAAATTGTAGATGTTCCAAGCAGCTTCGACATCGTCATATACGATCAGCACCTTAGCGTATTCTTCACCTTTAACGCCATGCTGGGTGCTGTAGGCTGTGTTCTCGGCAATGAAGGAGGCGTAAGGGACAATTTCCATGGGTTTCATCGCGAACAGTGCGTCAGCGAGCCAGTCACCCTTATCGAGGCCGTGCAATTCCTCAACGTAATCCTCATCGCGTGGCGCGCGATTAAGCTGCTCATTTAACTTGTCCGAAGTTGGGATGATTTCCTTGGCGACGCAGAACCGTAAAAGCTCGCCGACTGAGCCCGATGCCCAAAGTACATTAAGTTGCTCGACCAGACTCACGGATGTCTCGACCATCGCTTTGAGCGTAGCCTCGGCGTTGATCCCGTTGACAGCGAACGCAGGGCTATTGCGGCGCAAAATGTCGATAATGGCGCGGCTATCATCAGCGGTATGGGCAGCGATGAGTGGGTAGATGATGTCAGTAAACGGCTTTAGCAAGAAATACTCGCCCGCTTCGAACGCCTCTTCTGCACGAGTCGAAGCATAAGGACCGTTGAAAAGGCGATTCAGTTCGGCGAAGCCTAGCCGGCGTGCAATCATCTGGTTGGCTAGGAACAGCTTGATCACATCATCACGTTCGGCCCATCCCCATTCTGCCATCGCAGTGTCCATCCGGGCCAGCGCACGGGTAATCTGGGCTTCGGAATAGCGGTTGCGGGGTAGTTCAGGCTTCTCGGCCTGGACCAGTCGAAACAAGACACTGCCTTCGCGGTTCGCATTCTCACCCGCAGCGTATTGCTTGACATCCGTTCGGAAGGCATTGAGCAGGCGTATGACACTTTTAGAGCAGCGGAAGTTCTCAGTCTTGGTAATGGGCATGCCTCCCACAGGTGGCGCGAAGTCTCCGGCGCTGCCATCATAGATTTGCTGCCAGGGATCGCCGAAATACCCGACGATTGGCAGCCCTTCGCTTCTGCCGATCAGGTTGAGGCCGGCGATGATGCCGGGAAAGGTATCTTGTGCCTCATCAACAAAGATATAGGGGAACCGGAGTCCGGTGATCCGTCGAAACGTCGTGTTGTGTGCAAACAGATAGGCAGCGATTTCGATAATGTCGTCATGACCGAGCCGGCCCGCCAGATAGTCACCCCATTTAGCATCGGCATAGCTGAAGACTGGGACCGTATTGAGATCGACTAGATTCTGCTCGTAGCGTAAGGCTTTGGCGCGGGCATCTTTCGCGGTACGGCTATTCCCGCCGTTATCCTTGTCGCGCTCTTTTCGAATGAGCGCCGGAAGCCGTGCCTCGCGTAGTGCCTCTCGAATATCGTCGTGGAAGCGACTCATCTGATTCCATAGGAAGCTGTGAAGCGTAGATACCAGATAGAGCTCGTCGAATCCCAGTCGCGCTTTGATCACTTCTACCGCGCGTTTGGTGAAAGTGATGCAGGCGATACGTTGTCCATTTTGTCGCAATTGTTGGCCTTCTCGCGTGCGCACGCGAGTCAGTGCTTCGATGAGCGACGTGGTCTTGCCCGAACCAGCGCCGGCAACGAGCGCAAAGCTGCGATGTCCGTCAATACAGGCACGCACATCAGCATCTGCCTGGGTCTCAACCTTGCCGCTCATGCCGTAGTACCTGCGTCCGTATTCCCGCCTGTGTTTGCCGTACCGGCCTTACCGTCTTGGGAAGGTTGTGGTGCTGGCTCGCCGCACAGTCTTAGCTCGAGCCAGCGTAGGCCTTCAGCAATGTAGGTAGGCACCGTCCAACTCGACTTAGCCGCGAGAAGATCCATCGCAAAGTCAGTCTTCTTGAAATCCTTCGAACCGATGCGCTCGTAGATCACTGTATAGGCGTCGGGAAGGGGAGCGGGAATTACCTTGCCGATCGAAAGTGTTCCAGTGCGAAGCAGGGCAAAATTCTCATAAGCAATTGCTTCTTCAAGCGTGCGAGGGATCATCTCGAATTGCGCCCCACCTTCGCTGACCAGCACACCATATTCGAAGGCAATACAACGGTCCTTGGAGGCCGATATCTTGTCAGAGTGCGACATAGCAACCAACTCGGCGACTGTGCCCTTACCGCAAAGTTTCTTGAGTGAAGCATTGGAGGTCCGTGCGTTCGCAACATCGGCGCGACAAGTACTCGGATAGCCGGTTGGTTCGACAGAATCGAGGTCGGTCACGACGAGATATGGAATGCGTAAAAAGTCGAGCAGCCCTTCGAAACGGTGGGCATAGGCCCCCCCTACCTCAAGGATGGTAAGATAGCACGCACGCAATCGAGCTGCTGAGGTCTCAATCATCGACGGCAGTAAAAGCTTTTCGGCGGCGCCTTCTACGAGAATTACGGCGTCGGCGAAGAACAAGTCGCAGTGCGTGAGCCGGAGATAGCGTTTTAGGAACGTCAGAGTATCCTCGGGTGAAATTGCCACGCCTTCTATAACATCGGCCTCCGGTTGGAATGTACGTAGGCTGCGAACGTCAGATGCGTTGCGTATGCCATCCTTCGCAGCTTCGCCAGTAAGATGGCAGCGCTGGAAATAGCGAACTTTCTCAAAATTGATGGCGTCGAGGATATGCGAGGAATGGGTAGTGATAATGATTTGTGGCATCAAAGCCGACTGACCAGCTGCTTTGGCGGAGTCCTCAATCACACTCCATATATTGGCGATGAAGCTTTGTTGAACCTGAGCATGAAGATGGACTTCAGGCTCCTCGATAAAAATTAGCAGACAAAGCGGTCGGTTCTCCGGCGTGGCAAGCCACTGTGTATGGAAGTGACGTGCCTGAATCGCCATATAGATAAGGTTCTTGAAGCCGAGCCCGTTATAAAGCTCGGGTAGCTCGTGTTGTCGATGAGGATCGACATAGAGGAGTTCGGTGTTTCCTCGCAGTGCGCTTTCCGGACTGAGCGAGGATATAATTTTCAGTTCACGGTCATTGACCGACGGCACGCCCAGCCCCTTGATAAGATCGATGAGCGGTGCGAATTGCTTCTCATAATGCCGGGTTAAAGCGGCATTATTCTCATCAATCACTTGGTGCGCTTCGACCGCATATGCGGCTTGATCGAGATTTTTACGATAGAAAGAAGCAAAAGCTGCAGAAAGGCGGTTGCTGCGACTATTATCATCATCGTTGATGTTGCGCTGGGCATCGACAAATTCGGCACGGACCAATTGGCGTACGAGCCGTTTACCCTCATCCGGCTCCAACGGGGTGGCGACGATAGTGGTTTCGCCGTCATCCGCTGCTACTTCCTCAAGCGAAGCATAGCGCGTAGCGGCGTGACGGTTGAGGTTTGTATCGGTGGCGAGATACTGAGATAAGCTGCGAGCGTGTCGACCGTCCTCGCCTGCGGGATAGGCCGCGAAATATTCTTCGCGCAATTTCTTGGCATCGTCGATGCCAAACCGTAAGCGAAAACCGACCTGTGTGAAATCTGACAATTTGGGAAGAAGGGTAAAGACTCGACCGAAGGCAATGGTGTTGGGATCAATCTCGAACCAGAGGTCGAGACCGATCTCCGGGAGGTCGGCAGAGTTGCCAGTTTTGGAAAACTGTTCGAAATCGGTAAGGCATGAGACCGAGAAGTCGTGGATCTTGAACTCACGTCCGCCAAGAAACGCGCGGAAAATGGCAGTAGCCGAAGTCTTTCCGCTGTTGTTTGGACCGACGAACAAGGTCTCCTTTTCCTCTATATCAATCGTCACCTTCTCAAGGCGCCGAAAATTGCTGATCGTGACCTTCTGAAGCTTCATTATTCGTTCCCGGCTCCACCATTCCCTGAGACATGATGGATCGTAGCGCAGCTGACTGCAACTCATCCGGAATTTGCGGCAGTAAGAAAACGAGGTCGAGAGCGTCTGTTCTTTGCAGCCAGGCACCGAAATTCTGCTGACCCGTCTGTCGGTTATCTGCATAGCTGACAGACGGTAACCGCCGTCTTCTCTGACATAGGTTGGCCTTATGGGTGGTCCCAGGAGCGGACGTTCAATGCTTCGTGGAGACAGCAGCCCGCCCATGCGCGTGGTAGCTGGCTCAAACCAATGCTCCTGATGGTGGAGCAACCTGTCGGTGTTCTGAAGTCCAAGTCAGGGCCGAAGCTGCCGTTTCTGATCAACAAACCAAACGGCGGCTTTCCAGCTAATTCCAGAGAGGAAGCCGGATTTGCTTTCAAGGGGATCGCGCTGATTGAATGAGCGTTACTTTCGCAAGCACATCGTATTTCGGTAAAAAAACCTGCGCGTTCTCTCCCGAGAACGACTTGAGCTCTGCCTCAATCGTGCTCTCGCCTGCATAACGGTTTTGCGTGAGAGTTGGCAGTATACTGGCGAGTTGCTTCTCGAAATCAGATTGGAAACCACGAATTTTTAAGAACCAGTAATCTGCAAGGCGGATCGCTTCCATATTGATACCCGACGCCACAACTCCGCCACCGATCGGCATATACACTGTGCCATCTGAGGTGGTCACAGAAACGTTGGCATTTTTGCGCCTTAGCGCTCGTCGTTGCTCTTTATTCCAAGCACCTCCGGTGACGCCTTTCGCGCGATAGCGGCTAATCATTTCTGGCCAATTTCGATGAATGCTTTCGAGAACGTCGATATTTTCAAAACTATAATGATCATAAACATTAATCGCATAAAAGGCTTCATTCCCCACGATCGCATAGACAAGAGGTCCGGTTCTGTCTGCGAAGGCAGGATTTTTCGGGTGAAAGGTGGTTCCAAGATGAAAATGATGCACTCCCCACTCGGCAAGCAGTCCATCATGGTTGAGAAGTGAGATATGGCCCATACTGAGGTGGCCATTGATATCTTCCCCCTTTTTCACTTTCTCTTGGAGCATAGTCCAACCAGCTTCATAGTCTGGTGGGCAGACAAAGCTGTCTCCAATCTCGATGGTTCGGGGGACGCTTGCAATACGTCGGCGTTGCGCGTCGAAATAATGACTCGGTAAATCCCCATCGGGCAACGCTGTGATCTCGACTGCGGGCCATCTTTGTTCATCAATCAAATAAGATCTCAGCATAGCGACCCAATCGGCAACAAAATCTGCATTCAATTTGGGCATTAACACTCCTCTGCTTCCACCCTTATAGGTGGAATGTGAAAAACAGTTCTATTCTCTTCTTGCAACGCGCGTTTATCGCGTAGTGAGACGATGCTGCGTTAATGCTGATAAGCTAAGAACTATAATTCCTGAGAGCAAGATGGCTGTAGCCGCCGTCTTAACAGACATTATGCTCTAACCCTATAAAGAGTCATTATCTACTCTTCGTCTTGTGGTGTCGTCGCAATGACTACATGCCGACAGAGCGTGAACAATGACAACATCCGGATGTTAATATATAAAAGTAATAATTAAAAAAATATTATGATTCAATATTATAATAAGAATACACTTCTGATTCGACACTGCTAAGTTGGTTAGATGGAAATTCCCAATTTTCATCTGAAGCGATTTCATTCAGATAATTTGTATGAATTTTCACTTGTTCATGGAATTCGTTCGACCGTAACTTGATGCTATCAAAAAGAACTTCGATTAAACATTCTGGGTTTGGTCGTTTTTTAGGATCAATTGTCATGCAATTTTTAACTATATCAAATATATCTTTATAGCATACACCAAGATTAGCATTTATGGGACACCCTGAATTAATCCACTCACGCCATTTACGTTCCCTATTAAGATTTCTAAAAGCTTCACCTTCTCCTAGATGCCATGGAGTAAAATCGGACCCTTCTGGATGGTAGCCATTGCTAATAAGCTCAAAAAGCATAATTCCAATAGTAAAGATGTTGGTTTTCTCGGTGAGATCTGATTTATTCCATTCAGATTCATCTTTCCATTGTTCTGGGGCGCAATACGGTGCTGTTCCTCGGAATATTGGATGTTCTTTAAATAAATCAACACTCCCAAAATCCCCAATAAGTGGAGTTAAGGGTATGTGTTGATTGGAGTTCGATTGATGCGTCTTATTATAATCACGAAAAAAAATGTTTTCTGGCTTTAAATCTTGATGGCAAATTATATTTCGTTTTGAGAGATGTATTAATCCGTATAAGATTTGGATTATAATGGCTATTTTTTCAACATCAATTATAGTGTCGTTATTAATTAATTTTGATAAATCCCCTTCCCAAAATCTAAAATATGCGACTGGCGTTCCAAGATGAAAACTGAAATTATGAGGCCAATGTATGTTAGGATGATAATAAGCCTTACTTTGCAATTTAAATTCTCTAATAAATCGTATTGCAGCTTCATTTGGAGGTATGCTTTTTTTTGATATTGGAAACTTTGCACTTACTTGTTGAGGAAAAACATGGTTTCCATTGTTCATAACAACAATTGTTCCGGAAAGACCTTCCATTCTTTTCGAAACGTTTTCAGAATTAATGAAATTTGTGAGTATTTCTCCCTGATCTTCAGCTGATAACTCTTCGAATTTGCTGCGGGGAAAATTTTTCATTGTCATATGTAGGGTCTTTCTATTTTGGATTGGCGTCAATACACGTCTATTTCGCAATATGACATATCTCGTGTCATTTGATAAATAATTCAGAATACAGCACGAGAAAATTTGTACATATTGGCCAATCAGCTACATTAATCTAAAAATACAAGTCAATGATTAAACTTCCCCGGCGTGTCAATAATAAGCGGACATTCCGCTTTCCTGAAGAGTTTCGGGCGCCGCGAGGCGTACGAAAGTCTGGGAAGACCGAACCCGCGACACCGGGACTCAGTTATGGGGAATTTGCAACTAGCGCCACCCCGGAGGAGAGTCTGAGCCAGAGCATAAAGGTGCGTGTGTAGAACTGGAACGGGTTTTTGTGATCGGATCTGCATGACGCGATGTCAGAACTGGCGGTGCAGGCAACGATTTTCCTGGGTTTTCCAGTGATGCGTACAGGAGCCTCGGTTTGCCGGAGTGCAGCCACTCCGGCATCGGGATCGGTCATGCTGTGGTCTCTGCGGGCTGTCATCGTGATCCCCTGGCCGGATCAGTCGCCGGTGGCGGCCCTCTGGGCTGGCACCATCGGGGAAGGATCTGGATGACGACCATCTGACCACCACAGCATGGGCAGGGCGGTGGCGTGACCGGTTCGGGCTCCGGCGCTTCTGCCGCTGGCGTAGGTATGACCTTCAGCAATTCCCGCACCCGGGCGAGGCTGGCCTTGCGGCTGGAACTGGCCAGCAGGCCATAATGGCGGATGCGATGAAATCCCCGTGGCAGGACATGCAACATGAAGCGGCGGATGAACTCATCGGTGCTGAGCGTCATGACCTGCTGCTGGTGGGCCGTGTCCCGCCTGTAGTCCTTGTAGCGGAACGTGACACCTTTTTCGTTGAACGCCAGGAGGCGACCGTTCGAGATGGCGACACGGTGGGTATAGCGCGACAGATAGGCCAGCACCGCTTTGGGACCGGCAAAAGGCGGTTTGGCATAAACGACCCAACGCCTGCTGCGCACGGGGGCCAGATACCGCAGAAAGTCACGGCGGTCTGCCAGGGAAGCAAGCTGGCCCCGAAAGGCCAGCCGATCGGCCTCGAAAAGCGCAAGTAGCCGGGTGAGGAACAGACGGCGAAACAGCTTGCCCAGCACGCGAACGGGTAGGAGGAAGGCCGGGCGCGACGAGATCCAGCGCTGGGCATCGGGCGACAGGCCGCCACCCGGCACGATCATGTGCACATGGGGATGGTGGGTCAGCGCCGAACCCCAGCTGTGCAGCACGGCGGTGATGCCGATGCGGGCACCCAGATGCCGGCGATCGGCGGCGATCGTCATCATCGTCTCCGAGGCGGCCTGGAACAGCAGGGCGTAGAGAACGGCCTTGTTCTGCAGCGCGATGTCGGCGATCCGCGCCGGCAGGGTGAAGACAACATGGAAATACCCGACCGGCAGCAGATCGGCCTCGCGTTCGGCCAGCCATGTCCGTGCGGCGTTCCCCTGACAGCGCGGACAATGACGGTTGCGGCAACTGTTATAGGCAATGCGCCAGTGTCCGCAGTCCCCACAGGCCGCGACATGGCCACCAAGGGCCGCGGTGCGGCAGTGTTCGATCGCCGACATGACCTTGAGCTGCTGCAGGGGGAGACGGCCGACATGGGCTGCGCGCCAGGCAGGACCGGCAGCCCGGAAGATGTCCCCCAGTGCGAGGGAGGCGGACATGACCGCCTCTGCTCCGGGGTCAGCCGTCGGGCCTTGTCTGCGCCGTCGTCAGCATGCCCAGTCTGTCGAGCGGACTGATGACGGCCCGCACGGTCCGTGTCGCAACCTTTGTATAAAGGGCCGTGGTCTCCAGACGGGAATGACCCAGCAGGACCTGGATCACGCGGACATCGACACCATCCTCAAGCAGGTGCGTGGCAAAGCTGTGCCGCAGGGTATGAGGCCCCACACGTCTGGTGATCGCAGCGGCCCGCGCCGCATCGACAACCACGCGATGGAGCTGCCGTGTGCTGATGGGCCTCTTGGTGTCCTGCCCGGGAAACAGCCAGCCACCCGAATGCATCACGCCCTGCTGGCGTCCGGCCTTCCACCACTCCCGCAGCAGGGGCAGGAGGTCTGCCGGAAGCATGGCGTTGCGATATCGTCCCCCTTTGCCCCGTTCGACCCTGAGCAGCATGCGTTCGCTGTCAATATCACTGACCCTGAGGGCGGCGACCTCGGCCACACGCAGGCCTGCCCCGTAGGCGATCGAAAGGGCAGCCTGGTGCTTGAGGCAGGTGGTTGCGTTGAGCAGACGGGCAACCTCATCGCGGCTCAGCACGACGGGCAGGTTGCGGGGCTGCGCCACCCGGACCAGCCTGCGTGCAAGGTCAGGTCGGTCGAGTGTCTGGATGAAGAAAAATCTCAGCGCCGACACGATGGCGTTCATGGTCGGTGTCGGCATGCCAGCCGCGTTCTGCGCAATCTGGAACTGGCGCACATCCTCGGCTGTTGCCGTATGGGGTGAGCGACCCAGAAACGTGGCGAAACGGCCGACATCGCGAAGGTAATTGCGCTGCGTCTCCCGGGAGAACCGCCGCACCGCCATGTCATCAAGCAGGCGCTGGCGAAGGGGACTGATTGCAGCAATGCACAGGGACTCTGTCATCATCCGGCTCCTTCTGGTGGGAAGAAGCCAGAGTGCTTGGCCCGATCAGGACAGTTCCAAATAAAACAGATCTCTCACGCCGTGGTGACAGGCCTCCACATCACACCAATCCCGCGCAGCGGGTTCGTTCAGCCCCCCATTGCTGTCGTGATTTCGGGTAGGTGACGGGAACGCCGTGTTCCGGGATGAGGGGCTGGGTATTTCTGGGGTTGGATGGGATCCCGCGTGGGAAGTGGTGATCAGAGGAAGAGGGCGGCTTCGCCTTCTGTGCCGAATAACCGGCATAGAGGAGAGTTTTCCATGACCACGACCACCATCCTGCCCCCTGCATCCCGTGGCGCCGCGTCCAGCGGCTTCAGGATCGATCCCTCCCGTGGCGGCCGCAATGCCCGCGTGTCTTCGGAGTGGTTCTCCCGCCCCGATGACGAGCGTTACCTGTCTCTGTCCGACCTGCATGCCGCGACCCTGGCGCGGGCGGATCGGGCCACCGCCCGCACGGTGGAAAGCCGCGCCATCCGCGTGGAAGCATCCCGCGACAATGCCGAGCGTCTGACTCTGACCGTGCCGGGACAGAATGACCCAATTGCCCCTACACACTGGTCGTTCGGCCAGATGTGCAGCCTTGTCGGCGCGCCGTCGTCATACCTGCGCAATCTTCCTGCTCCCCTGGCGGCGATCAACCTGCAGCACGGGCTGCTGTCGCACCGCGCCGAACTGGTGAAAACACTGGAGACGGAAGACGGGCGCGTCGAGATGCGCGCCGTGACCGGTCCCGATTACGGCCGCATCTGGGACCACGAACTGGTCGGCGCGGTGCGCAAAATTGCTGGCGACGGTACGGGCGACACCAACTGGAAGGTGCCGGGCGTGATCGACTGGGCGACCATGACCCATAATCCGTATGTGGACATCACGAAGGAAACCACCACGCTCTACGCGTCAGACAGGGATGTATTTTTGTTCCTTGTTGACGATACGCATCCGATCGAGGCCGGACGCCTGCCCAATGGTGACCCCGATCTCTATTTCCGGGGCTTCTATGCCTGGAACAGCGAAGTGGGCAGCAAGAGCCTCGGCATCGCGTCGTTTTACCTGCGCGGGGTGTGTCAAAACCGTATGCTGTGGGGCGTGGAAAATTTCGAACAGATCACGATCCGGCATAGCAAGTTTGCAGCATCCCGTTTCGTGCACCAGGCGACACCAGCGCTACGGAATTTCGCCACGGCCAGCCCGGCGTCGTTCGTCTCAGGCATTCAGGCCTCGCGTCAGGCACTGGTGGCAAAAACTGATGAAGACCGCGAAAGTTTCCTGCGTCGTCGTGGGTTCTCCAAACTGGAAACCACGAAAATAATCGAAACGGTCTTGCACGAGGAAGGGCACAAGCCCGAGAGCGTGTTCGATTTCGTGCAGGGCATTACCGCGCTGGCGCGAACGAAGGCCAATCAGGATACGCGACTGGATATGGAAGAGAAGGCCCGCAGGCTGATGGAGCGTGCGTCCTGAAAAACGACTGCGCGCTTTTCCGTAAAGATGTTTTTACGAGCCCGGCCTCTGCGCCGGGCTTTTTCGTTTCGGGAGTCATTTCGATGGCTGATTTCTTCACGCATTTTTCCTGCGTGCTCGATGTGGGCACAGTGGACAATGCCGCAAAGGCGCTCGACCTCTATAATGAATTCATGGACGAACTGGCGGCGGAAGACCCACCCTCTGACGGTTTCATTCTGTCGATCGTGCCTGAATATGGCGGCACCAAACTCTGGATGCACGACGAGCAGACCGGCGATCCGCATCAGGTCGTGGAATTCGTGCTACGCTGTGCGCGAGCATTCCGGTTGCGGGGCCGATGGGGGTTCCAGTGGGCGAATAGCTGTTCACGTCCCCGGGTGGGCGCGTTCAGCGGCGGCGCGCATCTGCTTGACCTTGGCAGGCGCAGGACGATGTCATGGATGACCACCGATCGCTGGCTGGCGATTGCCCTGGATGGAGACGATCCCGACACAGGAGGGCAGGGGTAATGGCCTCGCATGATGCAGGCGATCTCGCCCGTCGTCTGGCGGAGAACGCAGAGGCGGTGTGCCGGCGGTATCTGTCCGTCGGTCGCCGTCACGGCAATTACTGGCTGGTCGGTGATGTGCGCAACACGCCGGGGCGGTCGCTGTTTGTCCGGCTGCATGATACCGCCAACGGCAGGGCAGGTAAGTGGACCGACGCACAGTCGGGCGAACATGGCGACCTGCTTGACGTGATCCGCGAAAACCTCGGCCTGGTGGATTTCTGCGACGTGGCCGATGAGGCGCGAGCGTTCCTCAGCCTGCCGCGCCCCGATCCGGTACCGTTATCGCGGGATCGTCCTGCTCAGGAACGCGGACCGGCCAGTTCTTCCGAAGCGGCTCGACGGCTCTGGGCCATGTCCGGACCGATCGCGGGCACGTCAGTAGAAGCGTATCTCCGCAGACGCGACATGACGCTTTTGCACGGAACCGGAGCCCTGCGCTTCTATCCGCGCTGCTTTTACCGACCGGATGAGCACAGTTCGACCGAGACCTGGCCTGCCATGATCGCCGCCGTCACCGATCTCGACGGCACGCTGACCGGCGTCCATCGCACCTGGCTGGCGGCGGACGGCCGCGGCAAGGCGCCGGTCGACCATCCGCGCCGCGCCCTGGGCGGGTTGCTCGGCCATGCCGTGCGCTTCGGGGTCGCGTCTGACGTGCTCGCCGCCGGGGAAGGCATCGAGACGGTCCTGTCGCTGCGGCAGGTTCTGCCCGATCTGCCGCTGGCCGCATGCCTGTCCTCGGCGCATCTCGCCGCCATGACGTTTCCGCCGACGCTGCGCCGCCTCTACGTCCTGCGCGATGACGACCCGGCCGGGGATCAGGCGCTGGCGACGCTGCAGGCCCGCGCGGACGACGCCGGGATCGAGCTGATCGGCCTGTCACCACGGCTGGGCGATTTCAATGATGATCTCCGTGCCCTTGGACGTAGCGCGCTGCGGGCGATCCTGCATCCCCAACTCGCGCCATCGGACGTAGCGCGGTTTCTGGAGACCGCCGGCACCTGAGCGGGCCGGAAAGAGAGGCGGGCGGTTCCCGTTTTCGTCAGGCCGGCCTGTCGTGCTTCCCGTTCGGCAGGTCCGCGCCCGGCCTTTCAGGTGGGGAGCGGGCGTCAGCCGGGCCGGCCCTTCAATGGCGGGGCCGGCTATTTTCCGTCGCGCCCCTTGGGGGGCGCTTTACATCGCGAGGCAAAATAACCGGCCCCCTGCCATCCTTCGCTGCGCTGCGGCCGCGCGTCTCGCGCGGTTCCGGCCCGTCCTTGGTCTGCCGCTATCCGCCCCCGGAAAGGCCGCGAAGGGCGCGGCCAGAGACCTGGGAGGACCGCATCATGACCCGCACCGATGATTTCGAACCCGCACCCGCCGCCTCATCCACCGCCCATGTGCTGGCTGAACTCCAGATGTATGGCTACCGTCCCTTCGAGGACGAGCCGGACCCGCGGCCATTGCCCGAAGCGCCCCGCATCGGTGGCGCGGTCGCGGACATCTTCGACGCCATCGCCGCGACCCTGACCGACACGCGGCTGGAACCCGACCTCGAAGCGTTGCTCTGGTCCACGGTCAACATCTTCCACCGCATGGTCGGCCAGGTCGAGCGTGAGCTTGACCGCAACGAGCAGGCGCAGAAACGCAGCCAGCAGGAACAGGATGGCAGCGAGATCCGTTCGGTGGAACTGGAACGGCTGATCGCGGAGGGGCTGACCCTGATCGAGCGCCGCAACGCCTACGAGATATTCCGTGACGAGGCGCAGGAGCAGTTCGAGCGCCTGACCATGAGCGCGTGGCGGCCGAAAACCGGGTCGCTGGTCTCACGCCGCACCATGACAGCCTCCATGATTGACAGCCGCGATTTCCTCAACGCCCGACGTCGCGCCGAGGGCGAATTGCTGGTGCCGCCCGGTCCCAAGGTGGTCGTGACAGGCGGTCTCGATTTCGATGACCATATCCTGATCTGGGACCGGCTCGACAGGGTCCGGGCCAAGCATCCCGACATGGTGCTGCTGCACGGCGGTTCGCCCAGGGGCGCGGAATTCATTGCTTCACGCTGGGCCGATCACCGGGAGATCGTGCAGATCGCCTTCAAGCCGGACTGGACGAAGCATGCCAAGGCCGCGCCCTTCCGCCGCAACGATGCGATGCTCGACACAATGCCGATCGGTGTCATTGTCTTCCCAGGCACGGGTATTCAGGAGAATCTGGCCGACAAGGCGAAAAAGCTCGGTATCCCGGTCCTGCGCTTTGGAGGCGGCGCGTGAGCGCCGTCTTCAGTCCGGATTACCCGTGACGGCGATCCGCGCGGCACGGGCATAGAAGGCCAGTTCGGTGTCGCCTGGCACCAGAAGATCGAGCAGGCCCTTCATGTCCTGCATGTCCGAATAAGACTGAAACGGCCCTGGCTGCCGCTCGATCGCCAGCACTGCAATGGCGAGCGCCTTTTTGACCAGATGCAACTCGCGCCCCGTGATTTTCGCCATGACGTCTTCTCCCTGAGAGACGATAACGATGCACGTCCGCGTGCCGGACACCAGTACGATTCTCGTTCCGTCGACACATCGTTTTCGCTATGATGCGGGTTGCGCCGTGGTGGTGGTGGCAGGCGCGACCGTCAGATCATGTCATCTCTACGGGAGCCGCCACCATGGTGATCTTCGCACCGTTCCTGATTGTCGCCGGCATCGGATTTTCTGCTGGCTCATCTTCACGCTCGCGGTCTTCGCATTGCCGTTTGCCGGCGGGCTGTATGCCGGGCTCTGGGCGTTCCATACCGGCGCCGGCGTGATCGGCGCTCTGATCGTCGGCATCATGACGGGTATTGCGGCCTTCGCGGTCGGCCAGATCGCACTTGCCTGCGCACCGTGGATCTGGCTGCGAGGACTGATCGTCCTGCTCTATACCGTGCCCGCCGTCATTGCCAGCTATAGCGCCACGCACGGCCTCGCCCAGATGATGATGCCCTCCGCTGTCTGGCAGCTCTTCTTTTCGGTCATTGGCGCCACCGCAGTCGGCATTACCGCGTTCGTCCGCTTTACCGGCATGGCCCCGCCCGAACCGGCCGGCGGGAGTATCGCGCGGGTCTGACCGCCTGCGCGGCAGTCGGCGGGCAGGCCTGGATCAGGCACCTGCCTGTCTTTCTACGTCATCGAGAGGCGGGGAACGAGGAGCGGCGAAGCCCGCAACCGACGTGCTGAACCGGATACGGTCCGCCTGTTGAGGCATCCGGACTGGCGCTCTGATTGTCCGCAGGCCGATTGCAACGGGGAAGCCCGGCATGTCCGATGAGGCGCAGTCCCGGAACGGGCCGTGTGGAGGGGTGGAAAGCGGGCATGACGAAGCCGTCCCCTTCGTAGCCGACACTTGCGTGGAGCGCGGGTCGCCATAGTCTCCGTGATGTGGGCTCTGTCGGGCCGCGCACGCATGCTGCCTCTCAAGATGGCTGATCTAGCCGGAGGCCGGCTGCGCCTCGATCGGCTATGGCGCAACTGCGGGCCATAATTTTCTTCCCCTGACGGCTGTGCCGTCATTCCTCGCGCATCAAGAAAATTCCGTCCCGCCGTCCTCCGCTGCGCTGCGGCCCTGAAGGATGCGCCGCCGATCGCCTCCGTCTGTCCGATCGCCATCGAGGCCGCAATGGTGCGGGCTCGATAACAGAGATCACGGAGCAGTATCATGGCCACCATCGGCACCTTCAAGAAAGTCGGCAACGGGTATAACGGCGAGATCGTCACCCTCTCGCTCCAGACCCCTAACGTCCGCATCGCCCCCGAGACAACGCGCGCGAACGAAAATGCCCCCAGCCACCGCGTCTTCGTCGGTCGGGTCGAGATCGGAGCGGCCTGGTCCCGGCGCTCCAACGAGGGGCGCGACTATCTCAGCCTCAAGCTGGACGATCCGAGCTTCAACGCCCCGATCTTCGCCAATCTCTTCGATGACGAGGACGGCGAGGGCTACAGCCTGATCTGGTCCCGCCCCAACGGTCGCCGCAACGGCGACTGAGGCACCGCGATCCCCGCCCGGCCGGTCCGGGCGGGGCCATCGTGGTGGTGGCCGGAACGGAAGGGCGGGCGTGGCTGACCGCCGTCGATCCGATCGGCCTGTCTTCGGATGGGGCAGGGGAACAGGGGCTTCCCTCAGTCTTCCCATTATACCATGCCCGACGTGAACCGCCTCAAGCACGCGCGGTCCCCCCAATTTTGCCCGGCGCACCCTACGGGCACACCAGACAAAATCGGCTCCCCCGCGCGCCGGCAGGCCGGTCGCCTGCGGCGATCCTTGACCCGATTCACGCGCGCATGAGCCGGCGGCCTGTCTTCGACAAACGAAAGGAGCAGGACGATGACCACGCTACACGACCATATCCAGATGCTGCGCGCCGAACTGACCAGCTTTCACCTCAGCCGTCGCGAGCGCAGGCAGATCGAGTGCGAACTCAAAGAGGCGCTTGCACGACGCGCGGCAGAGCGCCACGACGAGACGGCCCCCGCATAGCCCGGGGGTCTTTTTGTGTGGTCGCCATGACCATCGGGAACCAGACGCCGAATCTCTCCCCGCATCCCTCTGAAAGAACGGTGTTGAATATCCATAATACGACTATTATAGTCGTATTTCTGGTGTGTCGGTCTCGCGTGTCGGATGTGATCGTGGATGATCACTGGCCGACAGGTAAGGGCGGCACGGGCACTTCTGAACTGGACACAGGAGATGCTTGCTGAAAAGGCCCTCGTAGCATTGACCGCGCTCAAGCGCCTTGAATCCGAACGCGGTCTCGGCGTTCATGAGGGCACGACCGACCAGGTTCGCCGCGCGCTGGAAGCGGCGGGCATCCTGTTCATCGAGTCCGGACAAGGGCGTGGCGTCATGTTTCTTAACGAGACTTCCGGCATCGAAACGCGGCAGGCTAGGGTGCGTCGCGTTCGTTCTCCGACCTGATCGGCTCCATCATGCAGAAGCCCCCGCTCGACCCGTCTGTCGCCGACAGCGCTCCGGAAGCGTCCTGTCTCACCGGCTACGACGAACAGCATCTGATTACCTATCTCCGCCTGCTGGATGCCGAGGCCGACGGCGCCGACTGGCGCGAGGTCGCCCGCATCGTGCTCCACCGCGACCCGGTGGTTGACCCCGAGGGCGTCCACCGCTGCTGGCACAGTCATCTGGCGCGGGCGCACTGGATGACCGAGCATGGCTACCAGCATCTCCTGCGCGGCGGCGCGCCCCACTGACACCCTGAATCGTTGCGTGACCTGCAAGACCTGTTGCAGGTGCGGGGCGTAGCGGGCAACGGGACGGTCTGGCATACTCTCGCGAGCAAGTACTTGCCCTGTTCCCACCCGTTACGCATCGGAGACGACGTCATGAGCCGCGCCAACTGGCGGTCGGCGGGCGCGTACGAGGGCCTGCGGTCGCTCGACGCCCCTGCCTTTGCCTTGCAGTTTGTCAGTCGCAATCGGGACTTTATCCGCGATCGTGCCACCCTTCAGCGCGCCGCGCGCCGGGCCGCGCTGTCCACGTCAGACGCCGAAGCCTTCGCCCGGCGCTGGGGGTTGCGATTTCGAGAGTGTCCGCACGGCCCTCGATCCGCGTACCGCCCGCTGGACTGTTGCGGTATCGCCGGCCGTGATTGCGGTTGTCCCCCTGCCGACAGCACTGGCTGACGCGGCGTCTCGTCCGCTTTCCCTCGCTCGGACAGGACTGTCGCCTGATATGGCGGGAGAAGTACTGATCGAGCAGGGGGAGACGATCCTGCGGCTGTACGTCCTGCCGCCTGACAAGGCGAAGGTCGGCGTGCTTCTCCCGCTCGACGCGCTGTTCGAGGTCCGTGTCCAGGCCGCCCTGCGGCTCTGGCGTGCGCTGATGGATCAGCGTCCCGGTCGTGATCCGGCCCGCCTGTCATCCGATCGCATCCGCAGGTTGATCCTGGCGCTCCGTACGCTTGACGGTCTGGATGACGGGGTGTCGCAGCGCGAGATCGCCGGCGTTCTGTTCGGTCGGGAGGTTTCCGCAGGGGAGTGGCTTTCGCACGACCTGCATTTTCGCATGAAACGGCTGGTGCTTTTTGCACGGGGACTGAGCGACGGGGGATACCGACGCCTGCTACTGCACCCGTTTCGAGGGCGGTAGCAGAATGGATTGACGTCAGTGATGCCGGACCATTGGGAAAACCGGCGATCAGAACTGAGGCTGACCGGGGCTTCCGATCTTTCCCGCGCCACTCGAAGTTAAATTACGGTCTCGTTTGTTGCCGGGACAACGCGCCGCTTCGCGTCGCGAGCGGAAGGCGCCAAGGCGCCTTCTCTGATTTTCATGATGCCGCACACCCGGTGCGTTCCGGACGTTGTCCGGACGCGTGCCGCGACATCACGTAACGCGGACCATCGCGAGATTGGCAGTTATATAACGAAGCGTTCATTGATGTTCATGCAAGGCGATGGATGGTCATAGCCGGCACCGCCATTTTTTTCGACTTGTCCAGGACCGATCTCACCACCCGGCGAGATCGGTCCTAGTTTCGAACACGCCCGCTCCGCCACGCTGATCCCTGCTGGCCGCATCTGTCCCGCGCCCCCAGACAGCGATCACGGAGCTTTCTCATGTCCGCCAATTACAGCGATCTGCCGCCGCGCTACCTGCGCACGCCCGACGCCTCGCGCTTCGTCGGACTGTCCATTCGCACCCTGGAAAAACACCGGATCTACGGCACCGGCCCGCGCTATTCGAAGCTCGGCGGCCGCGTGGTCTATCGGGTCGATGAACTACAGGCCTGGGTCGAGAGCGGGGCACGCGCCCACACCTCGGACACCACCGCCGGCACCGTGTCGGCTGCTGCGCGGCAAAGCCCGCTGATCCCGCCGACATCGCCGACCTCACGCGGGAACCGACGCTGATGTCCCCGACGGGCAGAACGCGCTCCGAGCGCGAGCAACTGGAACTCTTCCACGCTATCGCGGGAGATTTTGCGCCTCGCGATGCGCAGGATCTGATGGCGTTTCCGTTCTTCAGCCTCGCCAAGTCCCCTCGCATGGTTCCGATCGATTACCGGACCCCCGATGTCACGATCCGCGTCGAGGCTTCCGCCGAACATGGCATGGCTACGATCTGGGATGCCGACGTGCTGATCTGGGCCGCAAGTCATCTCGTTGCCGCGCGCGACGCCGGTCGGCGCACGTCGCGGCTGATGGTGGCCAGCCCACGCGAGATACTGACCTTCATCGGCCGGGGCGACAGTGCGCGGGACTATGAGCGGCTGGAAGCGGCCTTCGACCGGCTGCAATCCACCACGATCAAGACCTCGCTCCGGCAGACCGGGAAGGGCCAACTGCACCGGTTTTCCTGGATCAACGAATGGAAACGACACACCGCGCGGGAAGGGCGCACCCGCGTGATCGAATTGATCCTGCCCGACTGGTTCTACCAGGCGGTTCTCGACGACGCGCTCGTGCTGACCATCGACCCGGCTTATTTTGACCTCACAGGCGGTCTGGAGCGCTGGCTCTATCGCATCGTGCGCAAGCATGGCGGTCGCCAGCGCGCGGGCTGGGCCTTCGGCCTGCGCCATCTCTACGAAAAATCCGCCAGCCTTTCCCCCTATCGCCGCTTTGCCTTCGAACTGCGCGAGATGGCGAAACGGCAGCCCTTTGCCGGCTATCGGCTGTCGGTGCGTCCCGACCGTAACGGCAATGACACGCTGGCCTTCGCGCCTGTCAAATTATCCACAGGCACCTGTGGACAGGCTGTGAATTCATCCGTGCTATCAGTTGTGGATTTATCCGTGCCATCACTGCCACGGCATCCGTGCTATCGTTTGCGGAAAACGCCGAATCACGACGTTGAATCAAACGGTTATGGCACCCTTAACTTAGAATCTAACTTAAAAGAGTCTAACTTTAAGGATGTTGGCCCCCCTTCCGATCCGTGGATAAGCCCCGGAGAGGGGTCATGATCGTGGCCTTCCTCGACCAGAAGGGCGGCGTCGGTAAGACGACGCTGGCGCTGCATCTCGCGGGCCAATGGGCTCGGGAAGGCTGGCGCGTGACGGTCATCGACGCCGACCCGCAGGGCTCGGCGCTGGACTGGTCGGCACAGCGGGCGCGGGAAGGGTTGCCCCGGCTGTTCGGCGTGATCGGGCTGGCGCGTGACACACTGCACCACGAGGCGCCCCAACTGGCTCAGGGGATGGATCACGTCGTCATCGACGGTCCGCCGCGGGTGGCGGCATTGCTGCGCTCGGCCCTGCTGGCCGCCGACCTGGTGCTGATTCCCGCCCAGCCCTCGCCGTTCGACGGCTGGGCCTCGGCCGAGATGCTGCGGCTGCTGGAGGAAGCACGCCTCTTCCGTCCCGGCCTGCTTGCCCGTTTCGTGCTCAACCGCTGCGCCGCACGCACGGTCATCGCCCGCGAAACCCGGCTCGCACTGGTAGGGCATGAGCCAGCGGCGCTCACGGCCCGGATCGGCCAGCGTGTCGCCTTCGCCGACGCCACGCGCACCGGCCGCCTGGTCTGCGACCTGCGCCCGCAGGGGATTGCCGCCCGTGAAATCGCCGCCCTGGCGGCCGAGATCGGGGGGCTGGTGCCATGACCCTGCTGACCGGCGACAGCGCGCTCCTGATGCCCTGGCATGGCCCCTACGACATGATCCTGGCCGACCCGCCCTATGGCGATACGTCGCTTGCCTGGGACCGGCGCGTGGTGGACTGGCCGGGCAAGGCGCTCGCGGCCCTAAAACCGAGTGGCTCGCTCTGGGTGTTCGGCTCGCTGCGGAGCTTTCTCGCATCCAGCGCGGCATTCCGGAACGCAGGCTGGAAATATGCTCAGGAACTGGTCTGGGAGAAGCAGAACGGTTCCAGCTTCCATGCCGATCGGTTCCGGCGCGTGCATGAACTGATCGTTCAGTTCTATCGCGACGATACGCTCTGGCGCGCGGTCTACAACGTGGTTCCGACCACACCCAACGCACGGGCACGCACGGTGCGGCGGAAGCATCGTCCACCCCACATGGGCCGGATCGATGCCGGTCATTACGTCAGCGAGGATGGCGGCCCGCGCCTGATGCGCTCTGTGATTCCGGTCCGCAATACGCATGGCCGCGCCATCCATCCCACCGAAAAGCCGGTGGCCCTGCTGGAGATCCTGATCCGCACAAGCTGCCCGCCGGGTGGCCTGGTGGGCGACTGGTTCGCCGGATCGGGCGCGGCCGGTGTCGCCTGTCGATTGGCTGGCCGGCGCTATGTCGGCTGCGAGATCGATCCTGTCATGGCGCAGAAGGCGCGCGACCGCATCGCCTCCGTGCTGCCGCTCGGCGAAGGAATTTCGCCATGACGGAACGTCGTACGCTGCCCGGTTTCGCAGCGCGTCCCGCTGACCCTGAACGCTGGATCAGGACGCCGGAGACGCCTGCGTCCTCCAACCGCTTTACTGCCCGGCTGACCATCGACGTCACGCCGGCGCTACGCGGACGGCTCAAGGTCGCGGCGTTCCAGCGCGGCATCACGGTCGCCGACATGCTGCGCGCCCTGCTGGCCCGCGAGTTCCCCGATACGTCTGGAGATGTGCCATGACCGACACCCTCGCTCATGTCGAACTGACCTGGATCGAGAAGCGCATCGAGCACTGGATCCGCTTCGGCTCTGTCGCCCATGAGCAGATTCTCGATCGTCGGCGGCGGATACTGAGCTTTCCGCCGGACACCGTGTTCGCCTTCCTGCGCTGGGCTGCGAACGATTATGGCACGGTGGTGTCCTGCATTGACATCGTGCGCGTCACCCGTCCCGGCGAGCCGTATCAGACGGTGCCGTTCGTGCGGCCCGGTGGTGAAAGCCTGCTGCGCCAGAGCGGCTGGCCGAAGGTCCGCCTGGTGCTCGAAGCCGTCGATCATATCGAAGCCATCGGCATCGACCCCGTCGATGTGGCGCCCGAGCATTGGCGGCATCTGCACAACCGGATGCTCGCCGGGCAGGCGGCGCGCCCCTACACGCGCGATCGCCACCACGCCTGGCTGCGCCGGAGGGCGGTGTCATGACGCGTTTCGGCTGGTTCTTCACCACCTATTTTGCAGTCCTCGGTGTCGGCACGTCAGTGGCGATCCATCCAGCATCCCGACTGATCTGGAACGCCACCGCCAGCACACCGGTCGGACTGTATCGCCTGCAATCGGTAAGCACCCTGCATGTCGGCGACCTGATCGCGATCCGCCCGCCCACCGACATCGCCGGAACGCTGGCGCGCGGTGGTTACCTGCCGCTCGGTGTGCCGTTGCTCAAGCCGGTCGCGGCACTGCCGGGACAGGTCGTCTGCCGGAATGGTGCCGTCGTTTCGGTCGACGGCAAGGCGCTCGGCAATGCGTTGACCCGCGATCATCGCGGTCGCCCGCTGCCGGTCTGGCAGGGCTGCCGGCATGTCTTGCCCGGCCAGATTTTCGTCATGAACCCGGCAGTCCCGACCAGTCTCGACGGCCGCTATTTCGGTGTCCTGCCGGTCGATGCGATACTCGGCCGTGCCCAGCCACTGTGGCTCGTGCCGTCACCGATTTCTCCCAACCCCAAACAGAAACGAGGCTGACATGGCCCAGATCGGCACTTTCACACGCACGGCTGACGGTTTCGCCGGTCGCCTGCGCACGCTCGCCCTCGACGTCGAACTGACGATCGTGCCGGCGACATCATCGGACGCCGAACACGCGCCCGACTATCGCGTCCATCTCGGTGACGCCGACGCCGGACCGGAGATCGGCGCTGCGTGGAAACGCACCGGCGAGAAGGCGGGTACGTATCTCTCGCTGGTTCTGGACGACCCCATGCTGGCGCAACCGATCCGCGCCAACCTGTTCCAGTCCGATCGTCAGGGGCGTGCCTTTCATCTGGTCTGGAGCCGTCCGGTGAAGCGCGATGACCGGCGGTAAGGCGGCGCGCCGGTTGCTCGGTGTCGTGCTTCCGACCGTCGTTTCCATGACAATACCGGGGCATGTCGCGGTCGCCGATCCATATGCCGATATGATCGCGGAAGCCGCCACACGCGCACAGATTCCGGCCGCATGGATTGCTGCCGTCCTGCACGCGGAGAGCCGAGGTGATGCGCATGCCGTGTCGTCGGCGGGCGCGATGGGGCTCATGCAGGTGATGCCCGGTACATGGTCGAGCCTGCGCATATCTCTCGGTCTCGGCGACGATCCGTTTGACCCGCACGACAACATTCTGGCTGGTGCGACCTATCTGCGCTGGATGCGGGACCGCTACGGCGAGGCGGGGTTTCTTGCCGCCTACAATGCCGGTCCCGCGCGCTATGAAGACCATCTGGCGACTGGCCGACCGTTGCCGGCCGAGACGCGGAATTACGTTGCGTCGGTCAGCGCGCGGCTGGCTCTCCTGGCTGCCGATGACATTGCGATCGGTGCTTCGGCGACACCATCCTGGCAGGGCTCTTCCCTCTTTCCGGCGTCGTTGCTGCGTACGAGCGATGCGTCCCGGCCTGTCGAAAGAGTGCATGATCCGGCACGTTCATCTGACTCCCGAATGACCGACTGGACGGCGCTCGCCCCGCAATCGGCCGGGCTGTTTATCGCATCCGGGCATGGGGAAGCACGTCGATGACCCCCGTTCCGGTCCATCGGGCGCTGGCGGCCTACGGGTGCCTTGGGGATGGGGTGCCGGGGGGAGACAGGCGACAGACAGAAGGACGGCAAGGTAAAAGCAGCGCCCGTTCGGGGCTGCATGTGGTTGGTTTGATTGGGGAATTTGTCCTCTCACCACGCACCGCCTGCGGCTGTCCATGCAGTTTTCCTAATCTTTTCAACGATCCGGGCGCCGTCAGGCGCGCATCGAAGCGGAGAGCGGGTCATGCCGACGCGCGATGACAGTCTGAACGTCCGGCCCGGACGCATCCAGCATGGCAATCAGGGCGCACGACCGAAATCCTTCGTTGGCGAGGTCATGCGTGCCGCGAAGAAGGCCGGTCATACCGGCACCCGGTTCGGCGCGAAGGGCAGGGGAGGCGGTGGCGGTTCCCGTTTCGGGCGCGGCCGACGCGCGGCCCTGTCCATGCGGCTGCGAAGCAATGCCCGTCGCGTCGTGGTCAAGGCGCGTGTCGTGCGCCAGCAGGGTAAGCGGTTCCGGTCCGCGCCGCTCGCCCGGCACATCGCCTATCTCAGACGCGAGGGCGTGACCCGCGATGGTGCGAGGGCCCACCTATTCGATGCGGGGTCTGATGAGGCGGACAGCAAGGCCTTTGCCGAGTGCTGTGAAGACGACCGGCACCATTTCCGCTTTATCGTCTCGCCCGAGGATGCAGCGCGGATGGAGGATCTGCGGGGCTTCGCGCGGGAACTGATGCAGGACATGGAGCGCGACCTCGGCACAAAGCTGGACTGGGTCGGGGTCGATCACTGGAACACCGACAATCCGCACGTCCATATCCTGGTGCGCGGCATGGCCGATGACGGCAAGGATCTGGTGATCAGCCGGGCCTATATCAGCCAAGGGTTACGTGACCGCGCCGCGGAGCGGGTGACGCTGGAACTGGGTCCGCGCAGCGAGCAGGAAATCCGCACCGCCCTGGAGACCGAGATCGGCGCCGACCGCTGGACCAGCCTCGATCGCGCGTTGCAGGATCTCAGTGACGAGGGCGGCGGTATCGTCGATCTGCGGCCGGGCGTGGGTGCCGAAGACCCGGAACTGCGCCGCCTGCTGGTGGGCCGGGCGACCAAGCTGGAAGGGCTCGGCCTGGCCGAACGGGTCGGGGTGGCGCGCTGGACCCTGAAGCCTGGGCTGGAGGCGACGCTGCGCGATCTCTCCATCCGGGGCGACATCATCAGGACTATGCACCGCGCCATGTCCGGCGGCGGGGCGGAGCCCGATGTCGCGGGTTTTGCCATTCATGGCGAGAAGCTGGCCGATCCGGTCATCGGGCGGCTTGTCGAGCGCGGACTGGATGACGAACTCAAGGGTTCGGGCTACGTGGTGATCGCCGGCACCGATGGCCGCACGCATCATGTCCGTTTCCCTGATCTGGACCTGACCGGCGATGCCAGGACCGGTGCGATCGTTGAGACCCGGAGCTGGGAGGATGCCAAAGGCACGCAGCGCCTGTCGCTGGCGACGCGTTCGGACTTCACGCTGGCCGAGCAGGTGACGGCGCCCGGCGCGACCTGGCTCGATCGTCAGTTGCTCGCCAAGGATCCGGCGCTGGCCAATGCCGGCTTCGGCTCGGAGGTCCGCGAGGCGATGGTGCAGCGGATCGGTCATCTGGCGTCCGAGGGGCTGGCCCGGCGACAGGGCGAGCGCGTGGTGTTTGCGCCTGACCTGATTGGCACCCTGCGCCAGCGCGATCTCGATCAGGCGATGGCGAAGCTGGCGGTGCAGACCGGGTTGGAGCACCGACCTGCGAAGGAAGGCGAGATTGTCTCGGGGGTCTACCGCCAACGGGTCAACCTGTCCTCCGGCCGCTTCGCGATGGTCGATGACGGGCTGGGCTTCCAGCTTGTGCCGTGGCGGCCAGCGCTGGAGCAGAAGCTTGGACGGCAGGTTTCCGGCACGCTGTCGCCGGGCGGGGCGGTGGACTGGAATTTTGGTCGCAAGCGGGGGCTCGGGATTTGACTTCGGGCGGCCCGTTTGCGGATTTTCGGCTGACAAAGCGGATGCTTCATAAGTATGATGAAGTATGCTTGCCTGAAAGGAGCCGCTTCATGTCCACGATTGAACGTATGACCATCACCGTGCCGTCCGAAATGGCCGCGATCCTGCGCCAGTCCGTCGACGGTGGCGAATATGCCTCGACCAGCGAGGTGGTGCGCGAGGCATTGCGCGAATGGATGCGTCGTCGTGATACCGACCGCCGCGATCTCAATGCCCTGCGGGAGGCAATCCGGCTTGGTGATGAGAGCGGGTCGAGCATTCCGGCCGAGACCGTCTTTGCCGAATTGCGCGACGTGATCGCCCGCCGCCGCGCGCAGGGATGAAACGGCTCGGCTTCGCTCCGGCCGCGCGTGCCGACCTTCTGGAGATCGCGCTCTATATCGCCGAGGACAATCCCGAGCGGGCCATGAGCTTCGTTGCTGAACTGGAAGCGAAGGCCGCGGTCGCGGCAGAACATCCTGGGAGCTTTCCGGCGCGCGATGAGATCAGCCCCGGATTGAGGGTCATTGTTCACGGCCGTTATCTGCTGTTCTTCCGTGAACTGGTCGACGAGGTACGCATCGTCCGCGTGCTTCATGGCGCACGGGATTTGCCACAGGTATTTGACTCGTAAAGTCAGGGCCTCCCGTGAGATCGCGTGCAGCGGTCGTCAATGACGATGAACTTCGATGCCATCACGACGATCAGAGTGTGGGTGCGATTATCAGGTGGAGGCATCTTTACCGTACCGGGTTCTTCTCCACATGCGACGACAAGGCAATCGGAGTTTCCCAGCATGACAAGGCGAAATAAGGCGCCGTCGATCCATTATCCAGCCAATCATCAAGACGAGCGGACGCTTGTCGGATTGCTGGAACAGGGCGAGCGAAGCGGCGTCAGCAAGCGCACGCTTCTCGATATTCTTGCCGCCGTGAAGGTCGTCCGGAAACCGTCCGTTTATTATCCGCTCCCGTCCGGCGGCCCGAAGCGCTTCAATTAGGACTTGAATATCGGGAAATCGAGCCGTCTGGTCGGTTCCTGTCATGAACCAGACCAAGATCCTCTGGGGATCGGTGTTTTCCGTCAGCACCGTGATCCTCGCCTTCACGTGGGCTGCCACCCAGTGGACCGCTTGGCGGCTCGGCTTCCAGCCGCAGCTCGGCGCGCCGTGGGTCATGCTGCTCGGCTGGCCGGTCTATTATCCGCCGGAGTTCTTCTGGTGGTGGTTCGCCTATGACGCCTACGCCCCGGATATCTTCACCACCGGCGGTTACATCGCGGGGTCGGGAGGGATTGTCGCCGTCATCGTCGCGATCACGATGTCCGTCTGGCGTGCCCGCGAGAAAAAGCGTGCCACAACCTATGGCTCGGCACATTGGGCCGATCCGCGTGAGATCCGTCGGGCGGGGCTGCTCGCACCCGATGGCGTGGTGCTGGGCCGCTCGGCCGATGCCTATCTCCGTCATGACGGACCGGAGCATGTGCTGTGCTTTGCGCCGACCCGCTCGGGCAAGGGCGTCGGGCTGGTTGTGCCGACGCTGCTGACCTGGCCGGGCTCCGCCATCGTCCATGACATCAAGGGTGAGAACTGGACGCTGACCGCCGGCTGGCGCTCCCGCTTCGGCCGGGTGCTGCTGTTCGATCCGACCAATCTCGCCAGCGCCGCTTACAATCCGTTGCTGGAGGTCCGGCGCGGCGAACGTGAGGTCCGCGACGTGCAGAACATTGCCGACGTGCTGGTCGATCCCGAGGGCGCCCTTGAGAAGCGGAACCACTGGGAGAAGACCAGCCATGCCCTGCTCGTCGGTACCATCCTGCATGTGCTTTACGCCGAGGAGGACAAGACCCTGGCCGGGGTGGCTAATTTCCTCTCCGACCCCAAACGGGCGATCGAAACGACGCTGCGCGCCATGATGACCACGCCGCATCTTGGCAAAAAAGGTGTCCATCCGGTGGTTGCCAGTTCGGCGCGGGAGCTGCTCAACAAGAGCGATAATGAACGTTCGGGTGTGCTCTCCACCGCAATGTCGTTTCTCGGTCTGTATCGCGATCCGGTGGTGGCGCATGTGACCCGTCGCTGTGACTGGCGGATCCGCGACCTTGTCGCCGGCACCCATCCGGCGACGCTGTATCTGGTGGTGCCGCCCTCGGATATCAGCCGCACCAAACCTCTGGTCCGTCTGGTGCTGAATCAGATCGGCCGCCGGCTGACCGAGGAACTGGAGGCGAAGCGGCGTCATCGCCTGCTGCTGATGCTCGATGAATTCCCGGCGCTGGGACGGCTGGATTTCTTCGAGAGCGCGCTGGCCTTTATGGCGGGCTACGGGATCAAGAGCTTCCTGATCGGCCAGAGCCTGAACCAGATCGAGAAAGCCTACGGGCAGAGCAACAGCATTCTGGACAACTGCCATGTCCGGGTCAGTTTCGCGACCAACGACGAGCGGACAGCCAAGCGGGTTTCCGATGCGCTCGGCACCGCGACGGAGATCCGTGACGCGAAGAACTATGCCGGCCACCGGCTCTCGCCGTGGCTCGGGCATCTGATGGTGACACGGCACGAAACGGCGCGGCCTTTGCTGACGCCGGGCGAGATCATGCAGCTTCCTCCGGACGAGGAACTGGTGCTGGTGTCCGGCTGCCCGCCGATCCGGGCGCGCAAGGCACGGTATTTTGAGGATGCTGAACTCGCCGCGCGCATCCTGCCGCCACCCCGGTTCGAGCCACCTTCGGCCCCCGAAGGCACGCCGCCCATCGGACCGCAGCCGCAAGGGGACTGGGCTGATGTGGTCCAGCCGCCGCCTGCCGGCAATGCGGATGATGATCCCGCCAATGCCGGCATCCGCCGTGAGCCGGAACTACCGGAACAGGAAGAGGTGGTGCAGGCACCGAGGAAGCCGGTGCATGAATTTGATCCGCCGGAGGATGAGCCCGAGGACGATGCCACACGAGCGCAGACCCTACGCCGCGGTGAGCAGGTTCTCGCGCGTCAGGTCTCGCTCGATCCTGGCGACAGGATGGGGCTGTGACAGCGATGCGGATCAAGCACACGATCCGGCTACCGCCGGATCTCAGCGCAAAATTAGCCGATTACGCTGCCCGCAAGAAGGTGCCGCAGGCGCTCATCGTTGAGACGGCGCTGGCATCGTTCCTGTCACCGGATGGGCCGGAACGGCTGGAAGCGGCGTTGGCCCGACGGCTGGACCGAATGACGCGGCAGCTGGAACGCATGGAGCGGCGGATCACGATCTCAAATGAGTCACTGGCTGTGTTCGTGCGGTTCTGGCTGACCAGCACGCCACCTTTGCCGGACGCAGCCCTTGTTGCAGCGCAGAGCAAGGGGCGCGAGCGGTATGACGGGTTTATCGAGGCAGTCGGGCGTAAGCTTGCCAGAGGGAAAACATTGGAGGATGAGGTTCGGCTGGACATTGGGGCCCTTGCGGAAGGGCTGGATACCTGACTCGGTAGATCATCGCCGGTTTAACATACGAAGAAATCGATAGGGACGTGTGAACGGTCTCCGAGTGCGCCGATCGACTAGGCTATCCAATCTCGATTGATCCCTTTGCATTTTAAGTCAAGAGGGACTAGCTTCCAAAATGGTTCCGTTATGGAGGCGAAAAGATGAATCTTTCGATCAAGAACACCCCGGAAGACCTTGTCCAGAAGCTCCGGGTGCGTGCTGAACGCCATCATCGGTCTCTTCAGGGTGAGCTTATGGCCATCATCGAAGCCGCCGTGGCCCATGAACCAGAACAATCGGTGTTCGGCGTCCTTGCTGAAATCCGGATGATGGGAGTCGCCACCCCCTCAGAATCGACAGAGATGGTGCGTCATGATCGTGATGCTCGCGCGTAAAAATGAGCATTATAAAAGTGATTGATACATCGGTTGTCGCAGCGCTCCTTTTCGGGGAGCCGGAAGGTGAAGAGGCTGCGGCGCTTATGAATGACTGCAAACTCGCAGCGCCTCCGTTGCTACAGTTTGAACTGGCGAATGTCTGCCTGATCAAGTGTCGCCGCCATCCTGAACAGCGTGATAAACTGCTTTCAGCGTTCAATTTACGAAAGCAACTCGGGATCCGAGAAATCGCAGTGAATCAGGGTGAGGTCGTTCTGGTTGCCGAAAAGACCGGACTGACCGCCTACGACGCAAGTTATCTCTGGCTAGCCCGCGTTCTGGATGCAGAGATTGTCACTTTTGACCGCAAACTTCGCGAAGCCGCAGCAATGGCCGGAACGCGCTGATGGAGTTCGGACAACTCCAGCCTAGCGCCCATGTTCGTGGCCTTGATACTGGCGGAATAGCTGAAATCATTCAGGTGCGAAGTTTCGGACCTGATGCGCTCAATCTTGTTTTTCGGGTCAATGGAAAAATCGGCGAACGGTTGCTGTATCGAGGCGATGAGATTCCGTTCGAGCTTGTCCAGCCCGGTCGAGCCTATGCGTTCGATGCGGACGGTACACTCCTGCGACTTGTGTCGGAAGCGTGGCGTCTGCGTCTTGCACATCTGTTTGACCCCTATCTGGCGATTACTTTGTCACGTATTGAGGCGCTCCCGCACCAGATTACCGCCGTTTATGGCGCGATGCTGCCGCGCCAGCCGCTGCGTTTCCTGCTTGCGGACGATCCGGGCGCTGGCAAGACCGTCATGGCGGGCCTGCTGATCAAGGAACTGCTGATCCGGGGGGATCTGGAACGCTGTCTGATTGTTGCGCCGGGCAGTCTGGTCGAGCAATGGCAGGAAGAACTCGCGGAAAAGTTTGCCCTCTCGTTTGATCTTCTGACGCGTGATCAGGTTGAAAACTCTGTCACGGGAAATCCTTTTGCGGAGCGTAACCGCTTTATTCTTCGCCTCGACATGGCAGCTCGTTCTGATGCCCTGCAGGCACGTCTGGAAGCTGCGCCTGAGTGGGATCTCGTGATTTGTGACGAGGCGCACCGCATGTCCGCTTCCTATTTTGGCGGGGAGGTAAAAGAGACAAGACGCTACAAACTTGGGAAGCTTCTCGGCGCGCGTACACGTAATCTGCTTCTGATGTCGGCAACGCCCCACAATGGCAAGGAAGCCGATTTCCAGCTTTTCATGGGTCTTCTGGATTCCGACCGTTTCGAAGGACGGTTCCGTGAGGGCGTACGGAAAGCGGACGTCTCAGACATGATGCGCCGCTTGACGAAGGAAGAGCTGTTTCGCTTTGATGAAACACCACTTTTTCCGGCGCGTTACGCCTACACCGTCGCCTACGCACTCTCTGCGGCTGAAGCTGATCTTTATCAGGCCGTTACCTCTTACGTTCGCGAGGAAATGAACCGTGCCGACAGAATCGGAGACGGTCAAAGGCAGGGCAATGTCGGTTTTGCTCTCCAGATTCTTCAGAGACGCCTGGCCTCATCCGCCGCTGCAATACACCGCTCGCTGGAGCGACGCCGTAAACGGTTGGAAGCCCGGCTCCGTGAGGAACGGCTCCATCGGGACAGCATCCTGCGCCACCACATACCGTCAGATGATCTCGACGATCTGGATGAGGCGACGGCAACCGAAACGGAAGATATGGAGAATACGATCGCCGATAGGGCCACCGCTGCGGCTACAGTTGCGGAACTTGAAGCCGAAATTCTGATTCTGCGTGACATTGAAGAGCAGGCTCTGCGTCTCAAGCTGTCCGGTGAGGACACAAAATGGCGCCAGCTTGAGGCCATTCTTGACGATCCGATCATGGTTGATCCGTATACTGGCGCCCGACGCAAGCTTCTGATCTTTACCGAACCCAAGGACACGCTGGAATATCTCCGTGACAGGATAGCCGCCCGTACTGGAGAACCTGACTCCGTTGTCGTAATTCATGGCGGGATCACACGCGAGGCAAGACGTGCAGCCGTGGCTGCCTTCAATTCTGATCCGGCGGTGCGGGTCATGATCGCCAACGATGCTGCCGGTGAAGGCGTCAATCTCCAGCGTGGCGCTCATCTGATGGTCAATTATGACCTGCCCTGGAATCCCAACCGGATTGAGCAACGGTTTGGACGCATCCATCGTATCGGTCAGACAGAAATCTGCCACTTATGGAACCTCTGTGCTGCCAATACACGCGAGGGCGAAGTCTATCAGCGTCTTCTCGACAAGCTGGAAGAAGCCCGGGCCGCGCTTGGTGGCAAGGTGTACGACGTGCTGGGTGACCTCTTCGAGGGCAACGCCTTGCGCGATCTTTTGGTTGAGGCAGTCCGTTACGGGGACCGGCCTGAAATCCGTGCACGTCTGTTCCAATCGGTGGAAAATGCTGTCGATGTAGACGCCATCAACAGGCTGGTCGAAGAACGAAAACTCACATCCGAGGGTATGGCCGCAACCTCAGTCGCCGCTATCCGCGACCAGATGGAACGTGCCGAGGCCATGCGCCTGCAGCCCCATTTTGTCGGCGCTTTTTTTCGTGAGGCTTTTTCCCTTCTCGGTGGCCGGATGTCTGAACGCGAGACCGGTCGTTTTGAAGTCATGCGTGTCCCTTCCGCGCTCAAGCACCGCGACCGCCTTATTGGACGGGGTGACCCGGTTCTGGATCGCTATGCACGGGTTGTGTTCGATAAAAGCCTGATCGCAGGTCGTCCACAGGCCGAACTGCTCGCTCCCGGTCATCCGCTCTTCGAGGCCACCCTCGACCTTACGTTGGAACGCTTCCGTCCACTTCTTCAACAGGGCGCAATCCTCATTGATGAGGCCGATGAAAGCGCAGAACCGCGCCTTCTAGCCTATCTCGAACATGCTATCCGCGATGGGCGCTCCACTTCGTCCGGCGAACCCCGTGTAATTTCCCAGCGCCTGCAATTCGTCTATCTGGGCGAGGACGGCTCGGCGCAGGATGGTGGCCCGGCGCCCTATCTGGACACGCGCCCAGCGACCGAGGCCGAACGTGCGGCTCTCAGCGATATCGCACAGGCTTCCTGGCTTTCGGGCCAGGTCGAAGAACGCGCCATCACCTATGCCATAGCCCATCTCGTGCCAGCCCATTTACAGGAAGTGCGGACGCGCCGCCTGCCGGAAATCAACAAGATCGAGCATGAGGTGCGCGCCCGCCTGACCCGCGAAATCAACTACTGGGACGCCCGTGCAGCCCGCCTGCGCGAAGAGGAACGGGCAGGTAAGGATCAGCGCATCAACGCCTCCAATGCGGAAGCGACAGCCCAGCGCCTGACAGACCGTCTCTATAAACGACAGACGGAACTGGATCGGGAACGTCAGATCAGCCCGCTTTCTCCGGTCCTCCGGGGGGCTGCCTTGATTATCCCCCGTGGCCTGCTGGAGCAGCGAAATGCGCTTCCGGTCACGCCGATGGCGTTCTCGGAAGACCCGATCGCCCGTGCCGAGATCGAACGTCATGCGATGCAGGCCGTGATCGCAGCGGAGCGCGCACTTGGCAACGATCCGCGTGACGTGTCAGCCGAGAAGAAAGGCTGGGACATTGAAAGTCGGGATGGAGCAACCGGCCACCTCCGGTTCATTGAGGTCAAGGGCCGTCATGCTGACGGAACCCATATCATCGTGACCAAGAACGAGCTGCTCGCCTCGCTCAACAGCCCGGACGCCTACATCCTTGCCGTGGTGCGCGTGGAGGACGGTTTTGCCCACGCACCGGTGTATGTCCGCCGCTTTTGCCACCGTGAGCCCGGCTTCGGGGAGACCGCTGTCGTGTTCGATATAGACGATCTTCTGGGACAGGGCGCACCGCCCTCCTGACGTTGCCCGCCTTTCCGTCTATCATTCCCTGTTTCCTGCGTACGTGAAGAAAGTTTTCCATGTCCACCTCGACCCGACCTAACCCCACTATTCGACGCAAACTGATCGAGGTGTCACTTCCTCTGGATGACATCGGTGCGGCTTCCAAAAAACAGAAAGCTCCGAAAGGCTACCCAACATCGCTTCATAAATATTGGGCACAGCGTCCTCTTGCCGCCTGTCGCGCCGTGCTGTTCGCGCAACTGGTGGACGATCCTTCCGCATGGCCCGACCGCTTTCCGACAGAGGAGGCGCAGGAAGCCGAACGCAACCGGCTCCATGACGTCATCCGCGCGATGGTTCCGTGGGAAGCAAGTGGCAACGAGACGATCCTGAATGCCGCACGCTGGGAAATCGCCCGTTCTGTTGCATGGAACATCGGGGAGGAAGCACCACCTCGCGAAGACGGTGAGGCCATCCTACGCTACCTTCAGGAGAAGGCCCCGCCCGTCTATGACCCGTTCTCCGGCGGCGGCTCCATCCCGCTGGAAGCACAACGCCTCGGCCTGCGTGCCTATGGCTCGGATCTCAACCCTGTCGCTGTTCTGATCGGCAAGGCGCTGGTCGAGATACCCCCCAAATTCGTGGGGCAGGCCCCCGTCAATCCTGACGCGAGAGCAGAGGCTGCTCGTGGTGGGGCGTGGCAGGGACGCGGCGCACAGGGACTGGCCGAAGATGTGCGCTATTACGGCAAATGGATGCGCGACGAGGCGGAAAAGCGCATTGGCCATCTCTACCCGAAAGCGACCCTACCTGATGGATCGGAGGCGACTATTATCGCCTGGCTCTGGGCGCGCACGGTCCGTAGTCCTGACCCGGCGGCGAAAGGCGCGATGGTGCCGATGGTCTCTTCCTTCATGCTGTCCACCAAAGCAGGAAAGAAGGCATGGGCAGAGATCGTCCATGATGCGACCGCGCCTGACGGTTGGCGTTTCGAAGTCAGGACTGGGGATCTGTCGGCAAAAGATGAAGCCCGCCTCAAGAAGGGAACGATTGGGCGCAGCGGCGGCGGAGTATGCGCTCTAACGGGGAGCGCTATGCCGTTTTCCTACATTCGCCAACAAGGTAAAGGCGCTGGACTGAGTAACCGTCTAATGGCCATAGTGGCTGAAGGGAAAAAAGGACGCATTTATCTCTCCCCAACAGCGGACCAGGTGGCCATCGCTGATCGTGCCCAACCGCAATGGGTGCCTGACGGAGAATTACCCAATAATCCAAGAGATTTTAAGACACCTAATTACGGCCTAAAGACTTTCGCATCCCTCTTCACTCCGCGCCAGCTTGTTGCACTAACCACATTTTCCGATCTCGTCGCCGAAGCACGCGAGAAAGTGCTACAGGACGCCGTTGCCGCCGGTCGTTCAACTGATTCAACCCCGCTTCATGAAGGGGGCATCGGAGCGACTGCCTATGCTGATGCTGTGGCGACTTATCTAGGGTTCATGGTCGATCGTGCTTCTGATTACGGAAGTGAAATCTCCACGTGGTTAACAGACGATAACGCAATACGCGGCACGTTCGGTCGACAAGCCATCCCGATGACGTGGGATTTTTGTGAGGCAAACTATTTTGGAAAGTCCAGCGCGGATTTGAATACGATATCAAAGGTTATTTCTGAGGTTGTTTTTGGCTTACCGGCAAATTCGGATTCTTTTGTTTTTCAGAGAGATATTTCATCAAAAGAAGGGTATAAGAAATCCTACATAATAAATACGGACCCTCCTTATTACGACAACATCGGATATGCAGATCTTTCAGATTTTTTCTATGTGTGGATGAAGAAGTCTCTTCAAGATGTCTGGCCGGAACTCTTTCGTCGTCTTTCGACGCCGAAAGGCAGTGAGTTGATAGCTACGCCCTACCGTCACAGCGGTAGCAAAGAAAAAGCTGAAAAATTCTTTATGCAGGGGATGAAGTCTGCACTTGTTTCTATGAGAGACGCTGCACTTCAGACTGAACCCCTTGTCATCTATTATGCCTTCAAGCAATCTGAAGTAGCAAAAGAAGGGACGACGTCAGCCGGTTGGGCGTCATTTCTTCAAGGTATTTGCGATTCTGGTTTAATGATTGATGGTACGTGGCCTGTACGAACCGAAAGTTCCGGAAGATTGATTGGTAAGGGTTCAAACGCTCTTGCGTCTTCCATCGTCCTCGTTTGTCGCTCGCGTCCGGAAACATCCGAGACGGTCACCCGGTCCGACTTCCTCCGAACACTTCGGCGCGAACTTCCTGCTGCGCGCGAGCGTCTGCGTGTCGATGGTGTCTCACCGGTCGATATGCCACAGTCCATCATCGGTCCGGGAATGGGGGTCTTCACCCGTTACGCCAGTGTGCTTGAAGACGATGACAGCGTCATGAGCGTGCGTACGGCCCTGACGCTCATCAACCGCGTCTGGGAGGAAATCGAGAATGCACTGGATGCCGAATTCGATCCCGAGACACAGGTAGCGCTGGCCTGGTACGCTTCGCACGGTTTCGACACGCGACCTTCCGGCGAACTCATCACATTGGCCAATGCCAAGAATATCTCATTGTCTTCGCTCTTCCAGTCCGAGGTGTTTCTTGATCGGCGCGGCAAGGCGCAACTAACACCGCGTGAAAACCTTCCAGCAGGCTGGTCACCACAGACAGACGGAACGCTGACTGTCTGGGAGTGTGTTCAGCACGTTGCCCGCACGCTGGAGGCCACAGAAGGTGGTCAGGAGGCGGCAGCCCGTCTCGTCGCAGGTATGGGCGGAAAGACAGAAGCGGCACGAGCGCTGGCCTACCGCCTCTTCCAGATCGCCACGGACAAGGGGTGGCCCGCTGAGGCGCTGGTTTATAATGCGCTGGCCGAGGAATGGCCGACCCTTGAGAGGCTGGCATCGGAAATCCCCGATCCTGTTGCATCACCCGTGGCGGAAGAAACGCCGCGTCTGCTCTGAGCCTTGTGAAGGAGGACATCATGTCTGACGAACAGAAAGAAACCCTGCTTCGCGTTCAGAACGGGCTTTATCACCTGCAACGTGGCCTTTACCCCTTCGTCGAGCAGCACATGACGAACAGGCATGGTGCGAAATGGTTGCATTATGCCAGCCGTGCCGCCGGTTCCGGCCCGAATGACGGGTTGGATGCGTATGGGCTGGTTAAGACCATGCTGGATAACTGGCGCGAGGTGTTTGACGAGGCTTTCCCGTTCCGTGAGAAGCACAACGCACGCCGCTATGCGTCCGCCGCCCTGATGGCGCGGAATGCCGTCTCGCATAATGTCGGCTCTCTCCCGGATAGCGATGCGCTCAGTTACCTTGATCAGATTCTACGTCTTCTGAAAGTGACGCAGGCCCCGTCCGGGGATGTTGAAGCTGTGCAGAAGCTCTATGATGAGCAGCGCCGTTCCGGAATTGTGCCGGAAACCACTCCTGTGCAGGCTTCCGCGTCGGCTCCGGTCCCGGCTAACGAGGAAATAGCCTTTCCCGCTCCGGCTGAGGGCAAGCGCCTTACGCCGTGGGTCGATGTAGCACTCCCTCATCCGGATGTGCTGGCCAACCGCTTTCGCCAGTCTGAATTCGCTGCCGACCTTGGCGCTGTCGATGCGGGAGATGCTGCGGAGATCAGCGAGGATTACGCGACGCCGCTTGGGTTTTTCCGCATTACCTTCATGACGGAGGGGCTGCGCCGTGTGTTGTTCTCCGTAATGCAGCGTCTCGTGGGACAGGGCGGCGATCCGGTCATCGGGCTTCAGACAAGCTTCGGTGGCGGCAAGACGCACACAATGCTGGCGATCTACCATCTCGCAAGGGCACTGGCTGAAGGACATAAGCCGGAAGATCTGGCTGGGATCGGGGAAATTGCCGAATCCCTGCGTGGTGTTGTGTGGCCGAAACCGGCTCGGGCGGTATTTGTCGGCTCGTCGAAGGGACCGGATGTCCCGCTGACACGCGGCAAGGAACCTGTCATCCGCACGCTCTGGGGATACCTCGCCTGGCGTCTTGCCGGAGAAGCCGGTCTGGCTCTCATGCGGGAAGCCGAAGCAGCCTGGACCAATCCCGGAGCCGATCTGCTTGTCGATCTGTTCCGTCTGAGCGGGCCATCTGTCATTCTGATTGATGAACTCACTATGTTTGCCCGGCAGTTACCTGACGGGCGTTTCGAGGCTCTGCTGTCCTTCATTCAGTCTCTGACTGAAGCGGCTGCCCGCACCCGCGATATCGTGGTCGTGGGGTCGTTGCCGGAGAGCCGAGCCGAAGCTGGCGGAGAAAAAGGAGCTGCCGCCCTGCTGCGGCTGGAGAAGGTGTTCGGACGCGTTCAGAGTGCCTGGCTGCCGGCATCGGGCGACGAGACGTACGAGATCGTGCGGCGACGTCTGTTTCAGCCCTTGGACTCTGAAGGAGAAAAGGTCCGGGACGCCACAGTTGCAGCCTTCGCGCGGATGTATCGGGAGAATAAAGCTGAATTTCCGCCAGAGGTTCATGAGGCCCGTTACGCTGAGCTGCTGAAGCTCGCTTATCCGATTCATCCGGAATTGTTCGGCAGACTGTCCCGCAACTGGGCGACGCTAGAGAAATTCCAGAGAACGCGCGGTGTTCTCCAGTTCATGGCGGGCGTGATCGGCATTTTGTGGAAGGAGCGCACGCCCGATCCACTGATTACCCCGGCCCGTGTCCCGGTCGGACATGAACGGGTTCGTGTCAGCGTGCTCTATCCTCTTGATCCTGCCTTTGGTGCTGTTGTGGACGCGGAAGTGGATGGAGAGGGCTCCCTCTCGTCCCGCATGGAAGCCAACCCACAGCGAAGGATTACCCAGGCGCGTGCGGCGACACGCGTCGCCCGCTCGATCTTTCTGTGTTCAGCACCTACGGTCGGGTTGCCGAACGCGGGCGTCTCCGGCCCTTCAATCCGCCTTGCCTGTGCCGAACCGGGAGATCAGCTTGCTGTCTTCGGTGAGGCGCTGCGAGAACTTTCTGAACGGGCAACGTATCTATACGACGAGGCCGGTCGCTACTGGTTTGCGACGCAGCCAACATTAAACCGCCTGGCCGATGACCGGGCACAGGCGCTCCCTACGCATGAGGTGGATGACTGGATCGTAAGCCGACTGCGGGAGGATACGAAGCACAAAGAGCATTTTGCACGCGTGTACACAGCGCTTGACGAGCCAAGTGCAATGGACGAGACGCGGAATCTGTCTCTTGTCGTATTAGGAACCGCCTATGGTCATCTGGGGCGAGGTATTACTGAATCGGCTGCGGTCATGGCTGTGCAGGACGTGCTTTTGCGATGCAGAACGACACAGCGGCATTTTCGAAACACGCTGATTTTTGTTGCTCCTGACGAAAGCGAACTCGCTAAGACACGGGACGTGGCTGCCAGGGCGATTGCCTGGCAGTCCATCGTTAAAGACGATGTTGTGACTGCACAACTTACGAAAGCCCAGATAGACGATGCAACATTAAAATCGAAACAGCATAAGGATGCGGCCGAGCGCGCGATCCGTACAGCGTGGTGTCATGTTTTCTATCCGATCAGCGGTGACGTTGCAGGACAGGCGTTCAAACTCGAACAGCAGGTTCTTGCCAATCGGGGCGACAAGCCAGTGGCCCTCGCGGTCTATGACCGGCTGAAGCCCGGTGGTGAAGGGATCATCAAGGAAAAACTTGGCGCTGAAAATTTCCGTGTCGTGCTGCAGGGCATCTGGCCTGACGACCGATCTTGGCTTTCCGTCGCCGAAATCATCGACTGGTTCGCGACCTTCGTCTATCTGCCGAAATTGCGTGATGGTGTCGTGCTGGAACAGGCCATTGCGGATTCAGTATCTCGAATGGGAGCGGCATTCGGTTTCGCAGATCGGTGGGATGAGGAGAAGAAACGGTTCATAAATCTTGTGTTTGAAAGAACCTTGACCGTCCCGGCTCGGGATGGCGTGCTTGTTCGTGCCGAGGAAGCACGGCAGCAGAACGACGCCGAACTTCCCCCGCCGAGTTCTTTGCCTGCGCCGAATTCAGACGGCAAGCCACCAACAATTTCTGGGACTGGGCATACCACGTCGGCTTCTAAGCAAACGCGACCTACGCGGTTTTATGGAAGTGTCACGCTGGATACACTTCGGACGGTGAGGAACGTCGAAACGATACTGACGTCAGTCGTTGCTGAATTACAGCGCACGCCGGGAGTGCGTGTTACGTTGACGCTGGACGTTGAAGCCGAAAGCGATCATGGCTTTGACCCTGAAGATATCAGCGTCGTTCGTGACAATACTATACAACTCAAATTCAAATCCATGGGGTTTGAATAAGGTGGGCCAGACCATTCGGCCATAGATAATCCAAATGGCATTATCTTGTGGGCTGGGAGTACATTTGTGCGGAATGGTCGGATGCAGTTTGGGAAGTGAAAAATTGGTGGAAAACTAATTTCAAGAGCCATCGCGTTGTTGATACCAATTCAACCTCGCTCGAACTCACCGAGTGCGCTCTCTTCTTCGGAACCAGACCGAGATCCGTGCATTCTGGATGAAAACTGGCGTGAGTTCGAGTGAAGCGAAATTGGTATGAGATTATGCTGCTATTAAAATGTCATAACTTTGAAATTCTCAACCTGATCAAGGCGCCATGAACGGCCAACACGAACTAGCATCCCAGATGCGGACACAGGCTTTCCGGACCTGTGAGCCTCGACTGCCTCAGCGTAGTCAGCGTTTGGGAGCATGACCTTTACGTGCAGCAGTGTATTGTCATCACTTGCCCAATTGATCTCTATTTCTTTGGGCGCAGTATCTTCCGATAGGTCGGCAGGATTACCGTCCGTTTCCACTCTTCGAACACGCCCAAAAACCTGCACGGGGCGGGGTTTTTCATCGACGCGCATGGACTTGGCCGCTACCCTTAAAAGTTCAATATTCTTATATTCGATGAAGAATATCGACTTAGATGTAATGCGCTTCGACCGCCACTCCGGCGAGAGATTTATTCCAATGACCATTTTTGAAACGTCTGTTTCCTCGATCATATCTGCCATCGCATCGCACATGTTGGCGCTAAAACCGTCCTGACATTCTGCAATAACGCTTGGGTTCTGCGTCTCAACTGCTTCTTCATAGGCGGCAAGACCCAGTGTAATGCGTTCAACGATACGTCGACCTAGAGGCAAATTGTCACTTATAATATCTAGCGTTGGCATTTCATTTAGGCCAACGAAGGATTCAATCAAAAATCCAAAGCTTCCCCTGAACGTATGTCCGAACCGGCATTGTTCAGCATACTCCATTGCTTCCTTTCGAGTCCGTTTGGAATGCCGTTCCCCCGTCAGTTCTGTGGTGGCAGACGACGCAAGGAATCCCCGCATTTGATTGATATACTGTGATGCGGTTCTTAATTGAATCGTATCATTTAGAACGTACTCGTTCGGGATCTTGCTTGTAATCTGATCATATGACAGCGATTTTATATCATTGCTAACATCAGAAATCTCGCGGTCGTAAAATTCAGAAATAGTTTTTAGGGCAAAGAAGACCTCTTTCCTTTTTATTTCTTTACTTGCCAGCTTTTCAAAAAATATTTCTACGGTGTCAGGCGCATCGTCCTTAAAGAACACTCTATTGAACTTATGGCCGAAATCACCCGCGCTCCACCCCACATGTTGAAGATAGCGCATAATCAACCGAGGTTCGATGTCGAACTGAGGATCGTCAATGTCAGTCATGACGCTGCCCTCGCTTTTCGCTCACGTTCGTTGGCCAACAGTCCAATCAGAGCATCTGGTGTAAGGACATTTGTACGGTCGATCAAAATTTTTTTATTTGAGCCCTCGTGGGCGACAGGATCTCCAGATAGGACAGTGTAATAGCAACAACGTTGCATCCTAATATATTCTTCACATACCTCGACCCATTTGGCCGGATCGTCTGGAACACAGAGTAAAATCAGAACAGCGCCAATTCCTTCAGGATCCCGGGTAACTAAATCGTTATAGGTCTTGGTCTCGATGCTGTAGGCCACTTGTTTCGCTTCATGGCTCCAGTTTTTTGTGCATTTGAGCTGAAAATCAACTGGGAATCCGGATTCTACCCTCCGTTTTCCGCGAATTATTACGGGACGAAAGGTTCCATCAAATCCATAGTCGAATTCTCGACCAACGTGCAGATTTACACCAGCAGAACCCGCTATGGCATGAATAAAAGATCGACTCAGGCTCTCCTGTATATGCTGCTGAGTTATCATCTCTTTTCGCCACTGCTCCGTTCGACTGCACATGCAATTTATAAACGGCTTTTAGGATAATGGTCCATCCACACGGACATGCCTGCCAGACTGCACGCTTCACACCGTCCTCTTACTGCCTCCTTGACCTCAGGATGGACAGTCGACTTGCTGTTTGACGCGGCGGATGGGTTTTGAAACAGCTGTGGCCATTATCTGCAATGGAAGTCGTCGTGCTCTATGTTCAACATAAGGTTGAAGCCGTCAGTCTCCTGCTGTGAGCCCCAAATTATCATCGGGCAGCCACTGAATGGGGCATCCAATTGATCAGATCGTCTTCTTCAGAACCGGACTAGCCTTGAAGCGCCCGGTCTTGCCTGCCTTGACCTTCACCGGCTCCCCGGTGCGGGGATTGAGCGCCTTACGCGCCTTGGTCTTGTGGACGGAAAACGTCCCGAAAGACGGCAGCGTGAACCCGCCCTCCTGCTTCAGCTAGGCGACAATAGCTCCGACCAGGTCATCAGCGGCCTTGGTGGCTGCAACGCCGGTGCAGTCGAGGGAATCCTGAAGAACAGCGGCAATGAAGGCTTTGCTCATGCGGGCGCAGGTCCGTGTCGTGGTCGATTCCAGAAAATGGTAGCAGCGCCCTGTCGCCCCGTCACCGCCGAAACGGCAACATACCCCTATGCAAGTTCTTCTATCCCAGCGCCCCATGGTCCCAGAGACTTGTTGCGCTGGCGTGTTCATGCCTCTTTCTAATCGATTCCGCTGATCCATCGCCTCCCTCTGGAGGCTAATCGCGGGGTTCCCGGTGTCTATCGCTCCCTTCCGTTCCGAAGCTGTCGCCCGAGGCACGCGCATGCTGCGCACCGCCCTAGGTTCGGCCATCGCCGGGCATCTCGACGATCCGTCGATCGTCGAGGTGATGCTCAATCCCGATGGCCGTCTGTGGATCGACCGGCTGGCCGGCGGCATGGAGGACACCGGCGCGCGGATCGGGCCGGCCGACGCCGAGCGCATCATCCGCCTGGTTGCCCATCATGTCGGGGTCGAGGTGCATCCCGCCAGCCCGCGCGTCTCCGCCGAATTGCCGGGTAGCGGGGAGCGGTTCGAGGGGCTGGTGCCCCCGGTGGTGGCAGCACCCTGCTTTGCCATCCGGCGCCCAGCCGTCGCGGTATTTTTGCTCGACGATTACGTGACCGCCGGCATCATGACCGCCGCACAGGCCGAATTTCTGCGCCGCGCAGTTGCGGAGCGGCAGAACATCCTGGTCGCTGGTGGCACCTCCACCGGCAAGACCACGCTGGTCAATGCCCTGCTGGCCGAGATCTCGCAAACTGGCGACCGGGTGGTGCTGATCGAGGACACCCGCGAACTGCAATGCGCGGCCCCCAATCTGGTGGCCCTGCGCACAAAAGATGGTGCCGCCTCGCTCTCCGACCTGGTGCGCTCCTCGCTGCGCCTGCGCCCCGACCGTATTCCGATCGGCGAGGTACGTGGCGCCGAGGCGCTCGACCTGCTCAAGGCCTGGGGCACCGGCCATCCCGGCGGCGTCGGCACCCTGCATGCCGGTTCGGCGATCGGTGCCCTGCGCCGGCTGGAGCAGTTGATCCAGGAAGCCGTCGTCACCGTGCCGCGCGCCCTGATCGCCGAGACCATCGACGTGCTCGCGGTACTGTCCGGGCGCGGCAGCGCACGGCGGCTGGCCGAACTCGCCACCGTCCAGGGCCTGAGCCCAGAGGGCGATTACATCCTCACACTCGCCGGAGATCCGTCATGACCCACATGATCGCCCTGCGTCGCCGCTTTGCTGTAGCCGGCGCGACCCTCTCGCTCGCCCTGCTGTCGGCCCCGGCCTATGCCGCCGGTTCGAGCATGCCGTGGGAGGAGCCGCTCAACCAGATCCTGGAAAGTGTGCAGGGGCCGGTCGCCAAGATCATCTCGGTGATCATCATCACCGTGACCGGTCTGACCCTGGCTTTTGGCGAGACCTCGGGCGGCTTCCGCCGCCTGATCCAGATCGTCTTCGGCCTGTCGATCGCCTTTGCCGCCTCCAGTTTTTTTCTGTCCTTCTTCTCCTTCTCGGGCGGGGCGCTGATCTGATGGAGCCGGACGCCATTCCCGGCTTCACCGCCCCGGTGCATCGCGCGCTGATCGAGCCGATCCTGCTCGGCGGGGCGCCGCGCACGGTGGCGATCGTCAACGGCACGCTGGCGGCGGCAATCGGGCTCGGGCTGCGGCTATGGATTGCGGGTGGGCTCTTCTGGCTGGTCGGCCATCTCGCCGCCGTCTGGGCCGCCAAGCGCGATCCCGCCTTCGTCGACGTGGTACGCCGTCACCTGCGCTATCCCACCCATCTGGTCGGGTGAGGGCGCCATGCTGAACCTCGCCGAATACCGCCATCGCCGTGACCGGCTGGCCGATTTCCTGCCCTGGGCAGCTCTGGTCGCCAAAGGTGTGGTGCTGAACAAGGATGGCGCCTTCCAGCGCACCGCGCGCTTTCGCGGCCCGGACCTGGACTCCTCGACCGCGTCCGAACTGGTCGCGATCACGTCGCGGCTGAACAACGCCCTGCGCCGTCTCGGCTCCGGCTGGGCCATTTTCGTTGAAGCGCAGCGCCGCCAGGCGCGGGGCTATCCTTCCAGCCCGTTCCCAGATCCAGCCTCCGAACTGGTCGACGCCGAACGCCGGGCGCAGTTCGAGGAAGAGGGGGCGCATTATGAAAGCCGTTATTTCCTCACCCTGGTCTGGCTACCGCCGGCGGACGACGCCGCCCGCGCGGAGGCCTGGCTCTACGAGAACCGCGCCCGTGGCGGCTCCGACTGGCAGGCCGTGGTCGCGGGTTTCATCGACCAGACCGATCGGGTGCTGGCCCTGCTCGATGGCTTCATGCCCGAGGCAGACTGGCTCGATGACGGCGAAACCCTGACCTATCTCCATTCCTGCGTCTCGACGCGGATGCAGCGGGTTCGGGTGCCCGAGATCCCGATGCACCTCGATGCCATCCTGGTCGACGAGGAACTGACCGGCGGCCTGGAGCCCCGATTGGGCGACGCCCATCTGCGCACGCTCACCGTCACCGGCTTTCCCACCCAGACCTGGCCGGGGCTGCTGGACGAGCTGAACCGGCTGGCCTTTCCCTATCGCTGGTCGACGCGGGCGATCTGTCTCGACCGCACCGACGCGACGAAAGTGGTAGGCCGGATCCGACGGCAATGGTTCGCCAAGCGCAAGTCGATCATGGCCATCCTCAAGGAGGTGATGACCAACGAGGCCTCGGTGCTGCTGGATTCCGACGCCGCCAACAAGGCCGCCGACGCCGATGCGGCCTTGCAGGAACTCGGAACCGACCAGGTCGGACAGGCCTATGTCACCGCTACCGTCACGGTGTGGGACGAGGATCCGACCGTCGCCGCCGATCGGCTGCGGCTGGTGGAAAAGACCATCCAGGGCCGCGACTTCACCTGCATGCGCGAGAGCGTCAATGCGCTCGAAGCCTGGTTTGGCAGCCTGCCGGGGCACGTCTACGCCAATGTCCGCCAGCCCTGTGTCTCGACCCTGAACCTCGCCCATATGATCCCGCTCTCCGCAGTGTGGGCGGGGCCGGAGCGGGACGGGCATTTCGCGGCACCACCGCTATTCTATGCCCGCACCGAGGGCTCGACCCCGTTCTGCTTCGCACTCCACGTCGGCGATGTCGGGCACACGCTGATCGCCGGGCCGACCGGCGCCGGCAAGTCCGTGCTGCTGGCTTTCATGGCGATGCAGTTCCGCCGCTATGCCGGTGCCCGGATCTTCGCCTTCGATTTCGGTGGCTCGATCCGCGCAGCAACGCTGGCGATGGGTGGCGACTGGCACGATCTCGGCGGTGCGCTGGCGCAGGACATGAGCGACCCCGTAGCCTTGCAGCCGCTGGCGCGGATCGACGAGCCGGGCGAGCGGGCCTGGGCGGCGGAATGGGTGGCGACGCTGCTAGAGCGCGAGGGCGTCACGGTTGCGCCCGACCTCAAGGAGTATCTGTGGTCGGCGTTGACCTCGCTGGCTTCGGCGCCGGTCGCGGAACGGACACTCACCGGTCTGTCGGCGCTGCTCCAGTCGCTGGCGCTGAAGCAGGCATTGCAACCCTATTGTGTGGGCGGCCCGTGGGGCAGCCTGCTTGACGCCGAACATGAGCGGCTTGGCGTCGCCGATATCCAGGCCTTCGAGATCGAGGGGCTGATCGGCTCGGGTGCCGCGTCCGCCGTGTTGTCCTATCTGTTTCATCGCATAGAGGATCGGTTCGATGGCAGCCCGGCGCTGCTGATCATCGACGAGGGCTGGCTGGCGCTGGATGATCGCGCTTTTGCCGGGCAGCTCCGGGAATGGCTGAAGACGCTGCGCAAGAAGAACGCCTCCGTCATCTTCGCTACCCAGTCGCTGGCCGATATCGACGCCAGCCCCATCGCGCCGGCGCTGATCGAAAGCTGCCCGACACGAGTGTTCCTGCCCAATGACCGGGCGCTGGAGCCGCAGATCACCGCGATCTATCGCCGTTTCGGTCTGAACGACCGCCAGATAGAGATCCTCAGCCGGGCGACGCCCAAGCGCGACTATTACTGCCAGTCCCGTCGCGGCAACCGACTGTTCGATCTCGGCCTCTCCGAGGTGGCGCTGGCCTTCACCGCCGCATCCTCGCCCGACGACCAGGCCGCCATCGACCGGATCTTCGCCCGGCATGGGCGCGACGGGTTTGCGGCTGCCTGGCTGGCACACAAGGGTGTCGAATGGGCGGTGGAGATGCTCAGTTCGGGAGAAGGTTCATGAAAAATAGGCTGACTGCGAAATCGGCTTCCCTGTTCGGCGCTGTTTTGGTGCTGTCGCTTGCCCTAAGCGCACCGGCCCATGCGCAATGGGCAGTCTATGACGCGGCCAATCATGTGCAGAATGTTCTCACCGCCGCCCGGGAATTGCAGCAGGTCAACCAGCAGGCGCAGAGCCTGCTCAATGAGGCGACCATGCTGGAGAACCAGGCCCGCAATCTCGCCACTCTGCCATTCTCAGTGTTGGCGCCGCTGGAACAGTCGCTCGCCCAGACGCAACAGATCGTCGGTCAGGCACAGGGGCTTTCCTATAATCTGAGCAACATTGATCAGGCGTTTTCGCAGACCTATCCGCAGGCGCTGGGTAGTCCGACTTCAGCGGCGCAGATGACCGTCGACGCCCAGACGCGATGGCAGAACGCGCGGGACGGATATCAGGACGGGCTGCGTGTGCAGACCGGCGCGGTGCAGAATCTCGATGCCACCAGAAGCCAGATCGACAGTCTGGTCACGTCGAGCCAGTCCGCGAGCGGCGCCCTGCAGGCCGCGCAATCAGGCAACCAGCTCTCAGCCCTCCAGACGCGCCAGCTTGCCGACCTCACCGCTGTCATCACCGCGCTGGGCCGCGCCCAGGCGCTGGACGGCGCGCGTCAGGTCGAGAGCGAGGAGCAGGGCAGGGCGCAACTGGCGAATTTCCTCAATTATGGTGCCGGCTATACCCCCGGAACCGCGCAGATGTTCCACTGATGCGCGCGCCGCGCCTCTCCCCGCCGCTCGTCTTCCGGCTCGTTGCCGTCGGGCTGGTCGTGCTGATCCTGGTTGCCGCTAGCCTGCATCTCCGGCACCTCCCCCGTGACGTCGGCGTGCCCGATCTCGGGCCGCCGGGATCGCGTGATCGGTTGGCCACCGGTCTGGCGCGTTGTCAGGCGCTCGGCATGAAGGCCGATGGCGATCCGGCTTGTACTGCGATCTGGGCCGAGAACCGCAAGCGCTTCTTCTCCCCCGACGCGGCACGGTGACGCCATGCAGCAGGGCACCGGCGTCATCGACAATTTCCTTGCCATCTTCACCCAGTATATCGATTCCGGCTTCGGTCTGGTGCAGGGCGACGTTCACTGGCTCGCCGGTGTGCTTATTGCGATCGACATCACCCTGGCCGGGCTGTTCTGGGCACTGGCGCCGGACGAGGACGTGCTGGCGCGGCTGATCCGCAAGACCCTGTTCATCGGCCTGTTCGCCTTCATCATCGGCAATTTTAACAGTCTCGCCCGCATCATCTATGAATCCTTCGCCGGGCTCGGGATTGAGGCTGGGGGCGGGCATCTCACCCAGGCGCAATTGCTTCAGCCGGGGCGGCTGGCACAGATCGGCATTGATGCCGGCAAGCCGATCCTGACCTCGATCTCCTCGCTGGTCGGCTTCGTCGCCATCTTCAACAACGCGATCCAGATCGCGGTGCTGCTGATCGCTTGGCTGATCGTGGTCATCAGCTTCTTCGTGATGGCGATCCAGCTCTTCGTGGCGCTGATCGAATTCAAACTGACCACGCTCGCAGGCTTTGTGCTGGTGCCCTTCGGGCTGTTCGGTCGCACCGCCTTCCTTGCGGAGAAGGTGCTGGGCAACGTCGTGTCGTCCGGGATCAAGGTGCTGATGCTGGCCGTCATCGTCGGTATCGGCTCGACGGTATTCGGCCAGTTCACCTCCGGCTTCAATAACCCGCCGACCATCAATGATGCGCTAACCCTGATCCTAGCCTCCCTGACATTGCTGGGACTGACCGTATTCGGCCCGGCACTGGCCAACGGGCTGATCGCCGGTGGCCCACAATTGGGCGCAGGGTCCGCCGTCGCGACGGCTGCCGGGGCCGTTGGCGCCGGCGTGGCGGCCGCGTCCGGTGCCGGACTGGCTGTGGGAGCGGCGGCGGCCGCCGTGCGGGGTGGTGCCTTTGTCGCGGGTGCCACCTCCGCCGCCTATCGGGCCGGCGGCGCGGCCGGTGTCGCCAAGACTGGATTGTCTGCCGCCGCCAGTCCGTTGCGCAGGGCGGCGGCCAGTGTCCGCACCGGCTATCAGGCCGGCGGGGCTGCGGCGACCGGCGGGGCGGGTGGGGCGACCGCTTCTGGTGCTGGCGGAGCGGGCTCCGCCAGCAAGCCGCCGGCCTGGGCCAGCCGGATGCAGCGCAACAACCGGATCAAAGGCGGGGCTGACGCCGCCGCGCAGGCGATCAAGGGCGGCGACCGGCCCAGTGGCGGCCATGACGTCAATCTCTCGGAAGGAGAATAGCCATGTTCCGCCGCCCCACCATACGGTTCGGCAGAACGCCGGAACCGGAAACGCCCTATCACAAGGCCGCACAGGTCTGGGACGACCGCATCGGCTCGGCCCGTGTCCAGGCCCGCAACTGGCGGCTGGCCTTCTTCGGCTGCCTGGCTTTGAGCGGCGGTCTGGCGGCCGGGCTGGTCTGGCAGTCGGCGCGGGGCACCATCACCCCCTGGGTGGTGCAGATCGATCATCTCGGCCAGGCGCAGGCCGTGGGTCCGGCGACGGTCGCCTATCGGCCGACCGATCCGCAGATCGCCTGGTATCTGGCGCGATTCATCTCCGAGGTGCGCGGTATCCCGGCCGATCCGGTGGTGCTGCGCCAGAACTGGCTCGACGCCTACAACTACGTCACCGACCGAGGCGCGCTGGCCCTGAACGATTATGCCCGCACCAACGATCCGTTCAGCCGGATCGGCAGGATGCAGGTTGCGATCGAGATCGCCAGCGTCATCCGCGCCTCCGACGACAGCTTCCGGGTGGAGTGGGTCGAGCGCCGCTATGTCGACGGCGCGCTGGCGTCCACCGAGCGCTGGAGCGCGATCCTCACCATCGTCGTCACCACCCCGACCGATGCCGAGCGCCTGCGCAAGAACCCGCTCGGCATCTACATCCACGCCCTCAACTGGTCCAGGGAACTCGGCTGATGCGCACCCTCAACACAATCGCGCCGTTCATGATCCTGTTGGCGCCGCTCGCGGCCTGCTCGTCGTGGAAGCCGCCGGCCATCCGGTACGACGACACGCCCCGGCAGGCGGTCTTCACCCCGGAACCGCCTAAGCCTGTGCAGGTAGTGGCACTCCCCGAGCCCTTGCCGTTGCCGGGGCAGCTCAAGCCGATCCCGTATCGGCATGCGGCGCCGGAACCGATGGATCCCCATCAGCGGGTCGAGCGTGCCAACAGTGCTGCGCGGATCCAGCCGACGCGGACCGGGTATCTCAATGCGATCCAGGTCTATCCGTTCTCCGAGGGTGCGCTCTATCAGCTCTACGCCGCCCCCGGCGAGATCACCGATATCGCGCTGCAACCCGGCGAGAAGCTGGTGGGTGCGGGCCCGGTTGCCGCGGGCGACACCGTACGCTGGATCATCGGCGACACGGAAAGTGGGGCAGGGGCGTCGAAACGGATTCATATCCTGCTCAAGCCGACCCGGCCGGACCTCACCAGCAACCTGGTCATCAACACCGATCGGCGCACCTACCATCTGGAACTACGCTCCGACGAACGGACCTATATGGCCTCGGTGTCGTGGGAGTATCCGCAGGATCAGATCGTCGCCCTACGCGGCCAGGATCGTGATGCCGACCTTGGCACTCCGGTTGCGACCGGCGTCGATCTCGATGCGCTGAATTTCCGCTATCGGATCGAGGGCGATGAGGCGCCGTGGCGGCCGTTGCGCGCCTTCGATGACGGGCGGCAGGTGTTTATCGAGTTTCCGACCGGGATCGCCCAGGGCGAGATGCCGCCGCTGTGGGTGATTGGCCCGCAGGGCGACGGCCAGTTGGTGAACTACCGGGTGCGCGGCAACCGGATGATCGTCGATCGCCTGTTCGCGGCCGCCGAGTTGCGGCTGGGTGCGAAGCACCAGCAGGTGGTGCGCATCGTCCGCACCGACAGGGCGCGCCGCTCGTGAGCGGGAACACCGGAACGGGGGAGGCGGACAAACCGATGCCTCCCGTCAGGCCGCCAGGCGAGATGCGGCTGCGCATCACGCGCCCGCCGGTCACGCGCCTGTCGCGCAAGGTGATCCTTGGCCTGTCGGTCGTCGCCGTAGCCGGCATCGGCGGTGCGCTCTATCTGGCGTTGAAGCCGACGCCTCCGAAGAGCAATACCGAACTCTATAATACTGGCAGCCGCACCACGCCGGACGGGCTGGCGAACCTGCCGGGCGACTATACCCACCCGCCGCGCCTCGGACCGTCACTGCCCGGCGATCTTGGTAGGCCGTTGCTTAGGGCGGGCGCGGGCGCTCCCGGCATGGCGACACCGGCGGCGCCTGCCGATCCGGAGAAGCAGCGCATCGCCCAGGAGCAGGAAGCGGCGCGGGTCAGCCGCCTGTTTACCCAGACGCAGGTCAGGCGGGATATCGCAACACCGATGACGCCGGGCGCAACGACAACCCAACCCGGCAGCATTGCCACCGATCGCAAGCAGGCATTCCTCGACGGCCCGGTCGATCACCGCACCGTCAGCGCTGAGCGGTTGGCACCCGTTCCCAGCCCTTATGTGCTTCAGGCAGGTACGATCATCCCCGGTGCGCTGATCACCGGCATTCGCTCGGACCTGCCCGGCGAGGTCACGGCGCAGGTGACGGAGAATGTCTATGACTCCCCGACCGGACATATCCTGCTGATCCCGCAGGGGGCGAAGCTGATTGGTCGTTATGATTCCCAGATCGCCTATGGCCAGACCCGTGTGCTGCTGGTCTGGACCCGGCTGATGCGCGGGGCGACTGATTCGATCGTGTTGGAAAACGAACCTGCCGCCGATGCGGCGGGCTTTGCCGGGTTGCAGGATCAGACCGACAACCATTGGGGCGAGGTGTTCAAGGCGGCTCTGGTGTCAACCGTTCTCAGCGTCGGCTCCGAGGCCGATATCAGCGGCGGCAACGGCATCGCCCAGGCGTTGCGCACCGGCGGCTCGCAGGGCTTCAACCAGATCGGTGAGCAGATCGTCGGACGGTCGCTGAATATTCAGCCCACCAACATCATCCGGCCGGGCTTTCCGGTGCGGGTCATGGTGCATCGCGATCTGGTTCTTTCCCCCTACAGACAGGAGGCTCCCCGATGACAAAGCTCAGGCTTGGGCCGATTGAGAATGACAAACCGGTGCGGCTGACCATTGAGCTACCGGCCGCCGTACATCGCGATCTGGTTGAATACGGGCGGTTGCTGGCGCGTGAGAGCGGTCAGGCCGAGATCGCAGTAGCGAAGCTGATCTCACCAATGCTCGCTCGTTTCATGGGGGCGGATAGGGGCTTTCGGAAGCTGCGCGGGGAGAGGTAACTCGCCAATAGGGCTTTGCCCGGTCACGCATGAAGGCGACAAATTTTCCTACGACAGGATCTTCGCTTTCAGCACGCCAGACCAGATTGATCTTGAAGCCGGCATTTCCCTCGCCGATCGGGATGAACTTCAGGCCGGGGAGGTTCAGAGTCGAATAAGTCTGTGCAGCGACGGTGATACCGTATCCTGCCCGCACGAAGGCGAGCAGGGTCATGTTTCCCGTTTCAAATATGCGCATACTGATACCGGGTAGCCGTGTGGCAAAGAAATCACGACCGATACCATCTTTTCCCCACGACCATAGAAGCAGATTTTCGCCCTTGAGGTCAGTCCATTGAAGTGTTGCTTTCCCGGCAAGAAGATGAGCCGTTGGCAAGACTGCCATCAACGGCTCGAAGTAAATTGGAGTGTGCGGGTGGCGATGAGGAAGGACGAACTCAGGAATCAAGGCAACGTCGATGTGGCGTTCGATCAATGCGGTATGAAGCGTTCTTTCACTCGGCTCGTGCGGTGTGACACTAACACCAGGATAGGTTGTCCGCCATTCGACGAGCAAATTTGTCAGGAACGCGTTCACAGGAGGAAGATGAAAACCGAGATGGACCTCTCCGATTGCTCCAAAAGAATTTCGCTTGAGCGTTTCTGTGAGTGCATTTGTCTCGCTCAGGACGCGACGGACACAGCGTAACGCTACGCGTCCCGCAGTTGTAAGTTCAATGCCAGAGGAGGTCCGTTCAAAGAGCGCAACACCCAGTTGATCCTCAAGCCGAGCAATTGCTCGGCTGACGGTTGATACTCGCAGTTGAAGGGATGATGCGGCCTTCCCGAAACTTCCAGCTTCAACAGAAGCCAGAAAATAGCGGAGTTCCGCAGTGCGCATGACGTTACACTCCTTTTCTGTTTCAATTCCTATTGGTTCCATGCGCGAGCATGTAATTGAAAGATTTAATTATTTAAGTAATATAAATAAGTACAATTATATGTAGTATTTTCAATACCATAGGGAGCCGGGATACTTTCTTCTTGAGGTGGGATAAAAATATGACTAATTCGTCAGATTGACTATTCGTGCTTGAGGTTGGACATGGCTGAACGTGCTATCCGACAGATTTCTGTTCGAAAAAAGCCAAAGCAGAGCCGCTCCACAGATCTCGTCGCAGCGATTCTCGAGGCTGCGGTTCAGGTTCTGATGGAAGAAGGGGCTTCGCGCTTTACGACGGCGCGTGTCGCCGAGAAGGCTGGTGTGAGCGTGGGGTCGCTTTATCAGTACTTTCCCAACAAGGCTGCGATCCTGTTCCGTCTCCAGGCCGATGAATGGCGCCGAACGACGGCCATGCTCAGAAATATCCTTGAGGATACCAAGCGCCCTGCGCTGGAGCGGTTGCGCGTGCTTGTTCACGCGTTCATCCGCTCTGAATGCGAAGAGGCTCCTATTCGAGTGGCGCTGGGTGATGCGGCTCCTCTTTATCGGGACGCCCCCGAGGCATCTGAAGCACGGGCTGCCGGAGATCAGGTCATGTTGAAATTCGTACAAGAAGTCTTGCCAAGAATCGCAGATAATACATGCGAACTGGTAGCCGAGCTGATCGCAACAACTTTCAGCACGGTTGGTAAAGAGTTTTCCGGAACCGCCCGTACTGACGCGGAAATCGGTGCTTACGCAGACGCCATGGCTGACATGTTTTCTGCGTGGCTTGAGCAGATATCGTCGTGCCATGGTTCTAAGGCTTCCCTTATAAATTGATACGTCGTGTGATATTTGACATCGAAGTCAAGATGCCGCGTGAAATGCCTTGCGACCCTCGACGTCCAATGCCGCGAAATCCTCGTCGGACAGAGCAATGCCGACGGCGGCAATGTTCTGTTCCAGATGCGCGACTTTCGAGGTTCCAGGAATTGGCAGCATCACCGGGCTACGCTTCAGGACCCAGGCCAGTGCGATCTGGCTCGGATGCGCGCCGTATTTCTTCGTCATGGTGTCCAGGATTGAGCCTGGCTTCGCGAGGTCGCCAGCCGCGAGCGGAAACCAGGGGATGAACCCGATATTCTGCCCGGTGCAGTAGTCGAGTATGTCCTCGCTGGTGCGATCGACGAGATTGTAGCGGTTCTGGACGGTTGCTACGTCAAAGAACTTCGAGGCAGCCTTGATGTCTTCGACGGAGACTTCGCTCAGGCCTGCATGCCGGATCAGTTTCTGGTCGATGAAGGATCGGACCGCATCGAACTGCTCGTCCGCCGGCACTTTGGGGTCAATCCGGTGCAGCTGCCACAGGTCGATCTGTTCGACGCCGAGATTGCGCAGGCTTTTGTGTACCTGCTGGAGCAGGTATTCCGGCCGCCCGACCGGCTTCCAGATGTCCGGGCTCGAACGGGTCAGACCGCCCTTCGTGGCGATCACAAGCTCCTTGGGATACGGATGCAGCGCCTCACGGATCAGCCATTCCGAGACATCCGGCCCATAGGAATCAGCGGTGTCGATGAAGTTGACGCCGAGTTCGGGAAGACGTTTCAGTGTGCGGACGGCTTCATCATGGTCGGCGGGTGGTCCCCATATCCCCGGCCCCGTAATGCGCATGGCGCCGAAGCCCAGCCGGTTGATCTTGAGATCGCCTCCGATTCTGAAGGTGCCGGATCGGGAGGCGTTGAAAGCTGTATCGGTCATGGTCCTCGGTCCTTGTTTCCAGCGGGTGGGAGCAGTCATTCCGTCATGCGGCGAAACCGCCATCGATATTGTATGCAGCACCCGTGATGATTCCGGCCTCTGGTCCGGCAAGATACGCCACCAGTCCAGCGATCTCTGAGCCCGTGGCATGGCGTTTGATTGCCATAAAACCATGCATCACGTCCTTCAGCGGACCATCGGCAGGGTTCATATCGGTATCGGTCGGCCCGGGCTGGACGACATTGACGGTGATCCCGCGCGCACCGAAATCACGCGCCAGTCCTTTGACCATGCCTTTCAATGCCGCCTTGCTGGCACTGTAGGCTGCAAGCCCCGTCATCGGCGTACGGTCGGCATTGGCGGAGCCGATGAAGATGATGCGGCCGCTGTCGGGCATATTTCGTGCGGCAGCAACTGCCGCATGATAAGGCGCGTGGATATTGATACGGAACAGCCGGTCGATGTCATCCGGCGGCATGTCCAGGGGATCACCCGCACCAAGAATTCCAGAGTTGACGACCAGCACGTCGAGAGGGCCGAGCGAGGCGATCAGCGCGATGAGAGCGTCACGGTCGCCACTGTCGGCGCAAAGGACCTCGCCTCCGGTCTCGGCCGCCAGAACTTCGGCATCGTCCGGGGAAGACAAATACGTGAACAGGACTTTCGCTCCCTCCGAAGCAAAACGGCGCACGATGGCGGCTCCAATCCCGCGGCTGCCGCCAAGCACGAGAACGGATTTACCCTCAAAACCGCTCATGACTGCGTCTCCAGAGAGACCAGAATTTCTGCCAGTCTGTCGAAGGCTGGCTGATAGATCTCTGCCGGCATCCGGGCCTCCATACTGGCCGCATGTTCGACGGGCGCCTCGAACTGCCCCCGCCACTGAATGAACGTGCGGTCACCATCCGTTATGGGAAGAAGGCTGATCGTCGACCGATAGTTCCCAATCGGCAGGGCAGACTCAATAATCGAGAACGTCACCGCATGATCTACATCGGACAATGCGAGAAGCCGCTCCCGGATCACACCGACATCGCCCATTTCAAGACGGCGGATCGCACCCACCTGGTCCCCGGCTTCATCGCCCTCGATCACGCAGGTTTTCACCCCCGGCAACCACTTGCCTAGGGCGCCGAAATCACGGACCAGATCCCAGACGGACGAAACGGAGGCAGGAAGAACGCTGCTGGCCATGACGTGGATCATGATGCGGCTCCCAATCGTGTCTGTCCGGCCATCATAGCGACTGCCCTCCCGTCACTTCGATACGTTGACCGTTCACCCAGCGCATGTCGTCGGACAGAAGGGCACGGACCGCGGCTCCGATATCATCGGGTTGCCCGACACGTCCCAGCGGAGTGATGTCTGCGAGGCTTTTGTTGACTGTGGCATCATCGCGGACCAGCCCCCCGCCGAAATCCGATGCGACCGCGCCCGGGGCCACGGCATTGACGGTAATCCCCCGCTCACCCAGTTCCTTCGCCATGTAGAGCGAAATGACTTCGGTTGCGGCTTTCATGGCCGAATAGGGACCATGATCCGTCAGGTAAAAACGGGTCGCGGCAGAAGTGATGTTGAGAATGCGGCCGCCATCTCGGATCAGTGGCAGGAGCGCTACTGTCAGCAGGTAGGGGCCCTTGAAATGGATATTGTACTGATTGTCGAGCTGCTCGGACGTCGCGGCATCGAAGCGTGTATGAATGATATTGCCGGCGTTCTGGACAACGTAATGCAATGTCTGTTGCCCGAATTCATTTGCGAGAAGAGCTTTGATCTGCTCTGCAAAATCCGTGAACGACGCATGGTTCGCGATGTCCAGTTGTAGCATGCGCAGTTTCGCCTTCTCATTGCTGAGGGTGGTTTCGGCAGCCTTCGCCTCATCTTCGTTGGCGTGATAAGTGCCGATCACGTTGATTCCGGAGGCGGTCAGATGCTTCGCGATACTGTAGCCAATGCCACGATTGGCGCCCGTGATAAGTGCGATCTTGGGTGTGTTCATAAACGGACTCCTTGCTGAAAGATGGCGTCCTATTCGGAAACCCAACTTCCGTACCAAGTGGTCCATAATATAGACATGAAACGGCGTCAAGGAATTATGGACCGGACGATATGAAAGTTGGGGGTTTTTGTAGAAGGCTATAGCTTGGCCCTTGTGTGTTCGGTGTTTTTTTGTCGATTTTTTGGAGGTTTGACCGTGTTGATATCCCACAACGTAAGGAGGGATGTGATGGCCACATTCAGAGTGTCAACAGTCATTCCATCCCGCGCTTCGCATGTCATGCCATGAAAAAAAGTAGCGAGAATATCGGGCAGGACATCTGTTGACGGGGAGGCCTTCAATTCATTCCTGGCTATGGCGCGCTCCACACAGGCCTTAATGCCAGCCCGCGTGCGCTGTCGTTCTGCTGCGAGAAGGGCTTGGACAGGTTCATTCTCGGGTGAGCAATTGCTGGCGCCGGACACGACCAGACAGCCGGTCGGATGCGTACGGGCCGCCTGCATGCGCGCCGAGCCGCGCAATGTCTGTTCGATGGCCTCGCGTGGCGGCAGGCTTTCATCCCATAAGGGGGCCATGACCTGACCATATGTTGCCAGATAATGCTGCACGACTTCGCGGAACAGGGCTTCCTTCGAGCCGAACGCGGCATAGAAGCTCGCGGGCGAGATATTACCCATGCAGGACTTGAGCTGGGCCAGGGAGGTCGGTTCATAGCCCTGCGCCCAGAAGAGCGCTGTGGCGGCGTCAATCGCCTTGTCGCGGTCAAATTCACGAGGACGCCCAGTCCGCGCCATGCTGTCGCTCCTTCCGAAAGGCTTCCATATTAAGTGATCCAGAAATAATTGCCAAGATTTTGCTGCCCTATATATATGTATCGATCGATCCATATATGAGTGGCGCATGACTCCGAAGACAACATTACCCTCGCAAAATTCCAATGAGAGCCTGCCTGTTGCCGGTCTGCTCGCACTGGCCATGACCGGCTTCATCTGCATCATGACCGAAACCCTGCCGGCCGGTCTGTTGCCTGAGATTGGTGCGAGTCTGCATATTTCCCCTGCGCTGGCTGGGCAGATGGTGACGGCTTATGCCATAGGCTCACTGAGTGCGGCGATCCCGCTGACACTCGTCACGCAGCGATGGCGGCGCAGGAAGGTTCTGCTGCTGGCGATCATCGGCTTCATGGTGTTCAATTCCATTACCGCGTTTTCAACGCATTACGGCGCGACCCTCGTGGCCCGGTACGGAGCGGGTGCAGCGGCGGGTCTCGCCTGGGCGTTGCTGGCTGGCTATGCACGCCGGATGGTGACGCGCGCCCAGCAGGGCCGTGCCCTGGCGATTGCCATGGTCGGCACGCCGATTGCACTGTCGCTGGGCGTGCCCGCCGGGACATGGCTGGGCGCTGCCGTCGGCTGGCGTCTGGCCTTCTGGATCATGTCGGGCCTGACCGTGCTGCTGATCGTGTGGGTGCTGGCGAAGGTTCCTGACTTTCCGGGGGCCGCGCATCACGAGCGTCTACCATTCCGGCATGTTCTGGGCATGCCGGGCGTGCGGTCTGTTCTGGGCGTGGTAATGGCCTGGATGCTCGCGCATAACCTGCTCTACACCTACATCGTGCCGTTTGTGACACCAGCTGGGCTGGCGGGACAGGCAGATCGAATTCTGCTGCTGTTTGGGGTCGCAGCCCTGGTTGGCATCTGGCTGACCAGCCGCACGGTCGATCACGCCTTGCGCCTGTCCGTCCTGCTCAGTCTGGCAATATTCGCGGTCGTGGCGGGGGTTTTCGCCATTGGTCCAAGCTTCCCTGCGGTGGTCATGATCGGTGTTGCGATATGGGGGCTAACATTCGGCGGGGCCGCAACGTTGCTTCAGACGGCGCTGGCCGATGCGGCTGGCGATGGTGCGGACGTCGCGCTGTCGATGAATGTCGTGGCGTGGAACAGTGCCATAGCCGGAGGTGGTCTTCTGGGTGGTGCGTTACTGGACATATGGGGCGCGGCGTCGTTCTCCTGGGCTGTGCTGGGGCTTGTTGCCGTTGGCTTCCTGATCGCCTGGAAGGCACGATTGCATGGATTTCCGTCCGGTCACCGGCTCCGACATGGGAACAGCCATATTTCTGTCTGATCAGAGTTGATAACCGCTTTTTGCCTGTAAGGGAAAATGCGAACCGGCTCGGTGAGTCGCAGGTGTGAGATCTGACTTTGCCGAGATAATGTGTGGACTTTCTAAGCCACCGTTTAGGCGGAGCAATGCGAATAGTGAATGCGACGAATTAATCGTATTTTTATGGGGCGCACGAAAAGCGCGAAACACAATGCGGAGATCGCCCCATGACCGCCTCCACTACCTTCGAAAAGCCTTCGAGTCTCACCACCCTGCCAGTCGCTCCCTTGCTGGACCGCTTGTTTGCGGAGGCAGATGCCGCAACAAGCCCGGCTATATCGGAATTGCCTCGTGAGGAATTGCAGCGTCTTGCCGGGAGCCGGACCGAATATCTGAAATTCTATGGCCTTGCGAAAGATCTCTGGCTCCCGGTCTCACGTGAAACTGGCACGTTGCTTTACATGCTTTCACGCGCCACGCGGGCGAAAAGCATTGTTGAATTTGGAACGTCGTTCGGTCTTTCTACCATCCACCTTGCTGCCGCGCTACGCGACAACGGTGGTGGAAGGCTGATCACCACCGAATTCGAAACCGCTAAGATCGCCCAGGCCCGGCAGCATCTTGAAGAAGCGGGTCTGGCTGATATTGTTGAGTTCCGCGAGGGCGACGCCCTGCAGACGTTGAAAGCCGGTCTCCCCGAGAGCATCGATCTCGTACTGCTTGACGGCGCCAAGCCTCTCTACCCCGATATTCTCGATCTTCTGGAGGACAGGCTGCAGACTGGCGCGCTGATCGTCGCGGATAATGCCGATCACAGCCCTGAGTATCTGGCGCGCGTCCGCTCTCCTGCCGCCGGGTATCTCTCCGTGCCATTCGCCGGGGACGTCGAATTGTCCGTGAGGCTTGGCTGATTTCGGCTCCAATATCTGAAAAGGACAGGGCCATGCATGTCTTCGTAACAGGCGCGACTGGCTGGGTTGGCTCCGCGGTGGTTCGGGATCTGATCGATGCCGGCCATCAGGTCACTGGTCTGGCCAGGAATGATGAAAAGGCGGCGCGACTGGCGTCGTCGGGTGCGACGGTCATAAGAGCCACGCTCGACGATCTGGATGTGCTGAAGAAGGCGGCCTCGGACGCGGATGCCGTGATCCACACCGCCTTCAACCACGATTTCTCGAAATTTGCCGAAAGTGCGGCGCAGGATCAGCGTGCGATCGAGGCGCTGGGCGACGCATTGGAGGGATCGGAACGCCCGCTTCTGGTGACGTCTGGTCTGTCGGGTCTGCCTGCCGGTGCGACGGAGGCGGACGAGCCGAACCATGCTTCACTACGGAAATCGGAAATGGCAGCTGGGATACTGAGACAACGCGGGGTAAGGACCGCGACTGTGCGCCTTGCCCCGTCCGTTCATGGCGTGGGAGATTACGGGTTTATCCCGGTCGTCATTCGTCTGGCACGCGAAAAGGGAGTGTCGGCCTACATCGGCGAGGGCCTGAACCAGTGGTCGGGTGTTTACCGGCAGGATGCTGCGAAAGTCTATCGTCTTGCGCTCGAGCGTGGCGTGACGGAGCTTGTCTACCATGCCATTGCGGATGAGGCCGTAACTTTCAGGGACATTGCTGATGTCGTCGGCCGTCGGCTCAGCTTGCCGGTCGAGCCGAAAGAACGGCAGCACTTCGGCTGGTTTGCCAACATGGCGGAGGCGACTATGGCCGCCTCCAACGCACGGACGCGCGAGATTCTTGGCTGGACCCCGACTGGTCCCTCACTGCTCGTCGATCTTGAACAGCCTGCCTACTACGCCTGACTTCCATAAAGCGGGACGGATTTGGGCCGCTACTCCGTCGAACTCCAGATAAAAAGAGACCTCTCATGACCGATGCAGGTTCACAATACGACCTTACAACAAACCCCATGACGATCTTCTGGCTTATCAAAACGACGTCCGATTGGCTGGTGCTTCCTCCACATGGCGATAACGGACGTTTTGCTTTTGGCAAAAATGTCCTTGATCCACTCCTGGCCCGCTATCCGGGTGCCACGATGACCTTTTACGATTCCGAGGCGTTCACAGCAGATTGCACAGATGTCATGGTGTGGACCGTCACGAGCCTCAGGGATTATAATGGTGTAGTAAACGATCTGCGAGAAACGAAGTTCTGGAGCCATTATTTCACGATCGAGAAGATCATTCCCGCGATTGAAAATGAATATGCCAAACATTACGACGTTGAAGTTCTGGGCCAGCCCACAGCGTCCCTGACGGCCTGATCAAGGGCTGTATGGGGCTCCGTACCGAGCAATCTGATCAGACGGCTGTTGTCGAGCCGGACCGGATAATGCCAGTAGGGCTTCACCTCGATCACTTCGCGCGGAAAACCACCGAATGGGGAAAGGAGGCGCATCAACCACCATGGGAAGTGCCGGACTGGGAGGTTCGGCCTGCCCATCATGCGGCGGAGCGCAGTTATCATGTGCGTGCCGTCTGCGTCCCAGAACCCGCAGAACTGCACACGTTCGGCGGTTGCCATGGCGCCGGGCGGCAGTTCGAGCAGTTGCGCAATTGTTTCGGCCAGATCCGGCAGGTAAGCCCAAGCATGACCGATACCAGTGCGGCCGGGATAGGTGATCTGCTTCAGCGGCGCCTTTGCCAGCGCCTGGGCAAACCAGCTCTGCCGCGCACCTGCTCCGAAATAGTCTCCCGCCCGCACGATCAGGCTTGGGCAGTCAGATGCTCCGTCGGCCAGACGGCGTTCAAGTGCTTTGCGAATTTTGCCTTTCCGGCTTGTTGGATTTTGCGGTGTCGTTTCGTCGATCACCGGGGTTGTGGTGGCATCATAATTGTAGATGGTGCCGGGCAACACAATCCGTGCGCCACCTACCGATCTTGCTGCCGCAATGGTATTGTCCATCATCGGCAGGACGGTGGTTTCCCAAGCGCGATAACCAGGCGGATTGACACCGTGAAGAATTGCTACGGCCTCACTCGCGGCGTTCACAACATCGTCACGCTGCATGGCGTCGCCCTGCACCCAGTGCGGCATGACGCTGTGACCCCATCCCGAAGCTGCCCGGGTCGGATCCCGCACCATTGCCCGTACTTGCCAGCCGCGATTGAGCATGACCCGAGTGACTGCACCGCCTATGCCACCAGTCGCTCCCAGAACGAGAATTGTTTTCACTATTTTTCGGTCTCCTATGGTCACGGTCAGGAGAATGAACGAAAGCGATCTCGATAAAAATTGACAAAGATTGTTATGCCGCTCATTGAAAAACGGTGAGCACTCTTTCTCCAGACTGGGATGGGCAGCGGACGTTCCTCGCCGTTCTCGATACAGGCAGCCTTTCGGCGGCAGCGAGGATGCTCGGCCTGACTCAGCCTACTGTGCGTCACCGGATTGAGGCGTTGGAACATGCGATCGGTCAGCCGCTTTTTTCACGCAACGTGAACGGGCTCGTGCCAACAGATGAGGCGCGGGAGTTAGCGGTGCATGTCCGGCGCATGGCGTTCGCGTCAGAAGCTTTCTATCGTGCCGCGTCCGGAGTGGGCAGTGAAATCGCGGGTACTGTAAGGATCAGCGTCGCGGAGTTTGTTGGTATCGAGATAATGCCGCTCCTGCTTGCCTCGCTGCGGGATAGCCATCCGGAACTTGAACTCGAACTGGTCCTGAGTAACGAGAATGCTGATCTGCTGGGACAGGAAGTGGATATCGCGATCCGGATGCATCGGCCGTGTCAGGGGGCGTTGGTGACGAAGCGGGTGGGATGTATCCCCCTCGGTTTTTTTGCCGCAGGTTCTTATCTGGAGCGGCATGGCGTGCCAAAGTGCGCTGCGGATCTGGCGGCCCACACGCTGATCGGCTCCGATCGGTCCCGGATGGATCGTGATTTTACAAGGGAATTGCAAAAGAAGCTGGGGCAGACGCTGTATTTTGCGCTGCGCACGGACAGTCATCCGGCGCAGCTTGCCATGATGCGCACGGGATTGGGGATCGGTGTCACGCAATTGCCAATTGGTGAGCGGGATCTCGTGCGTGTGTTGCCTGGCCTAATTGTCGCGGAACTTGAAGCTTGGGTCGTCGCGCATGCGGACCTACGTCACAGCCACCGCATCGATGCTGTGTTTCGGCATCTTGCCGCAAATCTCCGGCAATATTGCACCGGTACCCAGATTACCCAGATAACTTCCGGTTCGTTTCCTTCATCAGGTTGATCAATGCGCGCAATGCGGAAGGGACATGCCGGTTGCGTGGATAATAGAGCATGAGGCCAGGGCAGGGCGGACACCATGCGTCGAGAACCGTCACCAACCGGCCGTCAGCCAGAAGGCGGCGCGCGAAGCTTTCGGGCACATAGGCGACGCCGAGATCCTTGCCGGCCGCCTCCACCATCAGGTCGCTGTCATTCAGGGTGAGAACACCTGGAACGTCGAAAGTCATATTCTCTCCATGACGGGTGAACTCCCAGCGATAGCGTTTTCCGCCGGGGAGGCGTTGACGGATGCAGTGATGCAGGCGGAGGTCGTGCGGTGTCTGAAGCGAGGCATGGTGTGCGAGATAAGCTGGCGACGCGACAGTCACGAACCGGACTTCGCCACCCAGCGGCACCCCGATCATGTCCTGTGGTACGGCTTCAGCAAGACGGATGCCAGCATCGAACCCGTCCTCGACTATATCCACCAACTGCCCCTCCACAACGAGATCAAGTTCAACCTGAGGGTACAGGGTCATGAAACGGGGTACGATCATGCGGAGGAAAAGCTCCGCCGCCCCCTTATTCGCATTGATACGCAATGTGCCTGCAGGCGCACCACGAGCATCAGCCACAGCATCGAGCGCATCGTCCAACCCGCTCAGGACGGGTTCAAGTCCGGTCCGCAGTCGTCTCCCGGCTTCGGTGAGCGCGACGCTGCGGGTGGTCCGGTTGAGCAGACAGACACCCAGAGTCTGTTCCAGACTACGTATCGCGTGGCTGAGGGAAGACCGCGACACGCCGAGTTCGTCTGCCGCCTTGCGAAAACTGCAATGGGTGGCGACGGCAGCAAAAAGGGTCAGTTCATTCAGGGTTGGACGAGACATTGGTGAAAGAAACTCAACAGGTCATGCCATAATGGCGCGATAGTAACACCAATGAATGACTTATACACTTCTGGATCATCAGTGCAGGAGTGTTTTATGAGCAAAATCTGGTTGATCACGGGCGCGTCCTCTGGCCTTGGCCGGATCATGACAGAAGATCTGCTGGAACGTGGCGACAAGGTGGTCGCGACAATTCGGCGCAAGGACGCTCTCACCGATCTGAAACGCGAATATGGCGACCGGCTCATAGTGATGATGCTCGAGATGACGGATACGGTGGCCATCCGCAGCGCGGTCGCGGGAGCGTTCGGGCATGTCGGACGGATCGACGTGGTGGTGAGCAATGCGGGTTACGGTCTGTTTGGCGCAGCAGAAGAAGTGGCAGATGCCGACATCGACCGTCAGATCGCTACCAATCTGACAGGCTCCATTCAGTTGATCCGTGCGGTTCTGCCATACCTACGCCAGCAGGGCGGGGGGCGCATCATGCAGGTGTCCTCGGAAGGAGGGCAGATCGCCTATCCGAATTTCAGCCTGTATCATACTACCAAATGGGGCATTGAGGGATTCATTGAGAGCGTTGCACAGGAGGTAGCTCCCTTCCGTATCGACTGCATCATTGTCGAACCCGGGCCGACGGGGACGAATTTCGCGGCTGGTATGGTACATGCGGCACCGATGGCAGTTTATGATGACACGCCCGCAGGGGCTGTGAGAAAGGCGATTGATGCCGGGACGTTTCCAATCAATGGAGACGCAAGACGCACGGTTGCGGCTATGATTGCCGCCGCCGACAGTGAGAAGCCGCCATTCCGTTTGCCATTGGGCAGTAAGGCCTATGACAATATCACACGCGAACTAGCCAGCCGCCTCACTTCGATCGAAACACAGCGTGATGTTGCGTATTCGGCCGATGGCAAGCGGTGACCCGGCATTAGGTTATTTTTACGCCTCCATGAAGATCGGAGCCTATTCCTGAAAACCAGCAGAGTGCCGATCTGTGCAATGAGTGACAGGTCAAGAGATGTTGATCTCATCTCAGAACAGGTATCTTCTGAATTAAACTATACTGGTTCTGCTATTATTCATCGGGAGTATCAGGTGTGGTGATGAACTCTGCTGTTGGCTTCCCAGAATTGCTGCCGGGGTTCAGGTGGTACGATATTGAAGTAGACGATATCCGTATTCGGACTGCTGTTGGCGGAACAGGATCTCCTCTGCTTCTGTTACACGGCCATCCGCAGATGCATCTGACCTGGCACAAGATTGCGCCCATATTGGCAAAGCATTTTACTGTCGTGGCTACTGATCTTCGAGGTTACGGTGACAGTGCGAAGCCAGATGGAGGCTCTGAGCACATCAACTATTCCAAACGGGCCATGGCTGCCGACCAGGTTGGTGTCATGAAAGCACTTGGTTTTGACCGTTTTCGGGTTATTGGGCACGACAGGGGTGGCCGCGTAGCACACCGCCTTGCACTTGATGCACCACAGTCAGTCGAAAAACTGGTCGTGATCGACATTGCGCCCACAGCCACGATGTATGCCCGAACCGATATGGAGTTTGCCCGGCGTTATTTCTGGTGGTTTTTCCTGATCCAGCCTTATCCACTGCCGGAAAAGCTGATTGGCGCTGATCCGGATTTCTTTCTGGAGAATCACATCGCAGGGCAGGTCAAGATACAGGGCTCTGTCGACCCTCGGGTGATGGCCGTATACCGTCGCTGCTACGCTGACCCTGCGATGCGACATGCCGCATGTGAGGATTATCGTGCCGCAGCGGGCATCGATCTTGTCCATGACGCCGAGGATGACGACAGGCGCATCGAAGCGCCGCTTCTTGCGTTGTGGGGCGCACGAGGGACCGTCGGCGCACTCTATGACGTTGTAGAGACATGGCGTGAAAAAGCCACGAATGTGCAGGGGCACGCGATTGACTGTGGTCACAGTCCACAGGAAGAAGCACCGGAGGAAATGTTGAGAATCATTTCTGCATTTCTGTGAACAGATACCTGCATTCCAAATGTAAATCGGTTCGATGGAATAGCGTCACCTTTGTCTGCTGAGGATAAAGATTGCGATTGGATGCCACCATAGGGGCTGGCACGGTTGCTCAGTTATGCAGCGAGATGCGGTATTTCGCGGTCGATCAACCGCAAGTATCGTTGGTTGCCTGCCCCCGCAACCAACGACGCTTGCGAATGACCATTCGCCACATTTCGCCGGGATCGTAGTGTGCGGTTCCCCGCAACCATCTTTAACGAACGCTCCGATACAACAGCCGCCTGGGTCTCAGCCCGTGCGGCTTTTTTTGTGTCCAAAGCCTGGGAAACGTGGAGAAGAGCTGCAAGCAGATCAAAGATCGACATGAGTTTAATTGCTGGGAGAGGAACTCGTCGTTTCAGCAGCTGCGTCCGCGCCCGGATGACGGGAAACAATTATCATGCCGGTTTCGGTCCTGGAAACTTTCAGTCCGGTACCCCATAGCATGTGGCGCATGGCCTGATACGGTTGTCTGTTCAGGTGGATCTCATGAGAGGTTCTGTTCCGTATGAGGGCAGGATCAATCTGGACCGGACAACTCGACCGTTCAGAAACTTTCTGGACAGCTTCACTAAGCGGCATACGATCGTAATCCCAGTCATAATATGTCTCGAGACAGGGAGCATGACTGCAAGCTGTAAGAGGAAGCGCGAGGGCTGCTGCGAAAATCGGAAGTCTGCAGCGGAATGCCATAAAATAATCTCCTGTAAGAAGAAAAATGACGACACAGATATGCCTGAGATAGCATCAGCCTGTGTGAAGTCCTTTTGCTTTATTGCAAGGGTTCTTTTTTCAGCGAAAGCAGGGCGTAAATTGCCTTGAAGATTGCAAAAGGCGCCATGACACGCAGTTTTCCCGAGAAATCTCCGGCAAGCAGCGAAATGATCGCATCGCGCATGCGTAGAATATTACGTGGATTTAGAAAGAGTTTGCGCAAAACGGGATTATTGATCCTGTAGATAAGCCAGCTTACGCGACGCATCTCGGCACAGGTTTCCCGTTCGGCAGCAGCTGCTGTTTTTGCGCCCAGTTCAGGCGACTGTAGCCACGCACGGGTAACTTTCGCGCCGCGATAGGCGCTCCGCATTGCCAGTAATACGCCCGATGAAAAGACAGGGTCGAGAAATGCATAGGCATCACCGATCAGATAATACCCATCACCCCAGGCTTTATCTGCACGGTAAGAATAGTTGCCTGTGGTGGACAGTTCCGAGAGCGCCTCAGCGTTGGCCATGCGTGAAGCGACGGCAGGACTCTCTTTTACTTTTTTCCAGAACAGATCTGTCACGGAGCCGTTGTGATTCTGAAAGGCTGGTTTGTCGCCTACGAACCCCACGCTCATCACACCGTCGGGCAGCGGGATCATCCAGAACCAGCCCTGGTCGACAAGGTGGATGGAAATATATCCGCCCATATCGCCATCACGGCGTGGAACATTGCGGAAATGACTGAAGATTGCAGCAGTCGAGTTGTTTCTGTCAGCGTTTCTGCGGCGGAGTTTGCGACCCAGAAAGCCCTCGCGTCCGGATGCATCAAGCACGAAACGTGGGGTCCAGATCTGTTCTTTACCCTCCGCATCCCGCACTGTGACGACAGCGCGTTGTCCTTCATGAAAATCAACCGAAAGCGCATGTGTGTTTTCGAAAGTCCGTGCTCCGTGTTTTGCCGCGTTACGGAACAGAAGCTCATCAAACTGCGAACGCACAACCTGATAGGCGTGATCTTCTTTCGCTGCGATGGCATAGCGGAAAGGGAAAGGTACGCGACGGTCATCCCGGTCCGAAACGAACTCGGCACCGGGTTTATAGACACCCATCGCCTGCACCTGCTCAAGCACGCCCAAGTCACGCAGAAGCGGCAGATTGCACGGCAGGAGCGACTCTCCGATATGGAAGCGGGGATGGGCATCCTTTTCCAGAAGCACGACATCATACCCGTCGCGGGCAAGCAGAGTGGCCGCCGTGCTGCCCGCCGGTCCACCACCGATGATGAGAACGTCACAGTCCTGCGCGCCGGTTGCGGAAACCGTCATGCCATACCTCCATTGATGCCGATTGTCTGGCCGGTGATGTAACCAGCCTGATCCGAGGCGAGAAAGGACACCAGAGCAGCCACTTCTTCCGGTTGTCCTGCGCGTTTCGCCGGAACGAGCGCGTTGATCTGTGCGGTATCCATCGCTGCCGCCGTGGCCGGAGAGTCGATCACGCCGGGCGCGACCGCATTGACCGTGATGCCCCGGCCAGCCACTTCGCGGGCAAGTGAGCGGACTGCGCCTTCCAGCCCCGCCTTTGCTGCGCCATAGGCAACCTGTCCACGATTGCCGAGACGGGCCGTAATGGAGGATAGAGCAATGATACGACCGTAACGCGTGCGGGTGAGGGGCAGCAGGAGCGGCTGCACGACAGCAAAGAAACCGTCCAGCGAGACACTCAGTACGCCGGACCACTGTTCAGCACTCATTCCGGCCATGGTGACGTCGTCGTGCGTGCCGGCGTTATGCACAATGATCTGCGGCACCCCGGCTTCAAGAACAGGCGCCAACGCAGCCCGCGTCGCAGTGATGTCCGAAAGGTCGCAGACCAGTGTTTCGGCACTTTGGCCATTTGCGCAAAGCTCTTGCGTCAGACTGTCTGCTTTATCGGCGGAGGCACAGGCATGTATGATGACGTGCAGACCATCCTGCGCGAGACGTCGGCAGATCGCTGCTCCGATAGGGCTGGTGCCACCGGTAACAAGTGCGCGCATTCAGGGTGTCTCTATTGTGGCGTGGAACATGACCGTACCGCTGCCGGTAGCGAGCGTTTCTCCAGATGCGGCGGTGATTGTAAAGCCATAAATAAAGCCATCCGCCATCGCACAGTCCTGCGTGACGCGGATCAGCAGGGAGCCATGACGCGGATCATCCAGCCGGTCGCAGTGCAGGTTGAGGGAGCGTAGGGCAGCGAGGTAGCCGGGCGCATGCCCCTTGCCGCCAGTAAGCGCGCCGTGCAGCGCCGCAGCCTGCATGGCAATCTCGGACGTCGTGACAGAACCAAGACGTCCGCTGTGCCGTAAAGGACAATCTGGATCGAGATGTCGCCGCGTGGTCGCTTCCAGAGTGGTCGCAGTCCAGGAGCGACATTCGTCGAGTAGACAACTCGCCCCCTGATGCGGAATCAGACCAAGAATGGCGTCACGGTTCAGCAAGGCGTTACCTCAATACGGAGCGCACCGTTCAGGCATCCGGCGCTGATCGTGCCTGCCTGACGCAGGGCCAGCAGTCTCAGCAGAGGCAGGCTGCGTGCGGCAGGGTTTCCTAGTGCGAGGGCGCGAAGGGACGGATCCTCCGGAAGATCCGTCGCGTCGGGAGCCGAGGCATCGTAGGTCAGAGTCAGCTGAGCCATAGCAGGCGCATCCACATCCGGGTCGAGCACGAAAGCACAGGCAAAGGAGACAGGCGTAATCCGCACGGTTCCGATAGGTCCTGGAATAGGCATGTCATAGGCCACGAACAGGATCGGATGGTTTTCCGTGACGGCCTCAGCTGCTGCCTTGAGCAGGCCGGTTCCGAAGGTCCAGTCGAAGCAGCCGATGGCTGTGGCCGGACTGATGGAGCCGTGACTGATCGTCCAGTATCCAGCGGCGGCGTTATGCACGGAGTTGTGGAATTGGGTGGGAGAGACATCCTCGCCGGATGTAGTGATCGCGCGCAGGATGGAATCGATCACGCCTCCATCGCCATTGGCTGAGGCAAAAACAGAAGACACCGTCACCGTGTTGAGAGACGTCTGGGCACAGGCCTCTTCCGCGACAGAGAGAGCGAGCCGACTGATCGGCCCGGCCCGGCGGCGTTCGTTAGGAGGGAGCGTCATCAGGGGTGGTGGCCGTACAGGTCCGTCGGTCCAGAGTGATGGATCGCATAGTACCGGGACGGAACCTGTCCATCCGGGCAGGCCCGGCCCCCGAAGCGAAACCGCACGAAGAGCCAGGCGCATCAGGCGGCTCCAATCACGAGACTGCAATTCGTGCCGCCGAAACCGAACGCATTGCTCAGGATGGCGCGGGGTTCCGTCTTTTCATTCGTGGTTACGATGTGAGAACGGAATGTCGGATCGACAGCGGTTATCCCGAGGCAACCGGGAATGACGCCGGTCTCCAGAGTCTGGATCGAGATGATGACTTCGATGATCCCGGAGGCACCGAGCGTATGGCCGGTCCACCCTTTGGTCGAGGAACAGGGCGTCCGGTCGCCAAAGACGGAGAACACGGCGGCGTCCTCCATCGCGTCGTTGGCGATGCTGCCAGTGCCGTGGAGATTGATATAGCCGATATCGTCAGGATGAAGACCAGCACGGTCCAGAGCTTGACGCATGGCGGCAATGGCACCGCGTCCGGAAGGATCGGGAGAAGACATGTGATAGCCGTCGCTGGCTGCGCCGAGCCCCAGGATGCGCGCCATCGGTGGTATTGCCCGCACGCCCGCGCGTTCCAGCAGAACAAATCCCGCGCCTTCACCCACGGAAATTCCATCGCGTTCAGCATCGCACGGACGTGTCGGACCGGGAGACACGAGAGAGAGTGCGGAGAACCCCCTCAGGGTCATGCCGCACAGACTGTCAGAACCTCCCACGACTGCGGCATCGCACACACCCGAGGCGATCCAGTGCCAGGCGTCGATAAAGGCACGTGACGAGGAGGCGCAGGCATTGGAGACCGTGAGCAGCGGGCCGGAAAGTCCGAGAATGCCAGAGACGTAGCGCGGCAGGGAAAACAGATCCTGCGTGTGTTCCTCGTTGAAATCGGACGGCATCATTCCCGTTGAAATGTCACGTCTCGCATAAGCCTTCTCCGAAGTAAGGATGCCGGACGTGGAGGTGCCGGTCACAACCGCGATGCGTGACGGTCCATAAAATGCCCGGGCCTCCGCCACGGCCTCCGTGAAACCATCCTGCCGTAGCGCCATATCGGCCAGACGGTTGTTCCGGCAGTCGTAGATGGACAGTGGATCAGGAATACTGTGCTGTTCGATGCCGGAAATACGGCCGGTGTAACCAAGCGTTACTCCCGCGAAGCCACATGGGGCGAGCCCGGATCGACGGGCAAGCAGCGACGTACGGGTTTCGGCAAGGCCGGCCCCGATAGCGCTGAGTGCTGTTCCGGCAGTGACGACAAGCGGAATCATACGGCGTCTGTTGCCGCAACGGACGGCTTCTGTCCAGCCAGCATGAAGCCTGAAATCAGAGAAAGAAACGCGCCGCAGGAAACGGTCACGCCGATCTCCCGAAGTAACGGAGTATGACAAAAACAGAGGCAGCCGAAGCTCAAAACAGTCATGATATTGCAGGTCAGCAACGTCCGGATCGTGCGGGCTCGTTCGGCGTTATCCAGTTGTGGGCGGGCGAAGAAGAGCGCGTAGTCCAGCGCCACTCCAGTGACGAACTGAATGGAAACGAGGTGAATCAGTGACAGGGGCTCGCCGCGCAGAGCCAGAATGGCAGGCAGAATCACCATCACGGCACCCACCGCGAAGAACACCTTCAGCAAACGCCGGATATCACGCAACACAGCGAACAGAATGAGCAGCGCCATTATGCCCCCGGCCAGACTCCAGAGCAGTGTCCGGTGAGTGTGATAGGCAGTGAGGCTCCGGAGTTCGGCATTGAGGTCCATGACCAGCACGCTGGGAAATGGTCGAAGCGCACTCTGGAGGGTAGCGATGTTTTGGACGTCCGCCGGAAGGATCAATCCCCACCAGCCGTCGTCACGCTGAAACAGCAGCGGTGAGATACCCTGTGCGAGCGGCGTGTCGGCCAGCATCTGGACTGTGAGCGGGGGCATGGTCCGTGCCGCTGCGACATCCTTGCGGAAGACATTGAAGCTGTCCGGCTGAAAAGGCAGTCCAGCCTGTGCTGTATGTATGGCAGATCCAAGAACCGCATCGTCAGGCAGCAGACTCTGTCGCTGATGTTGCAGGGCAACGGACGGCACAAGATCGGCAGCACCCTGCACACCGGACACCACGCCCATCCGTGTCAGCTGCGTCAGCACAGGGAGCATGGCTTCCTCACGTTCCAGCACCTGTTCCGGTGTCTCACCGTGGACTGCGATCAGGCGGGAGGATTGCGGTGTGCCGAGTTCGTGGCGCAATTCCGCTTCCTGCGCGCGGGCGGCGGGCGGAACGGGACTGAGAGCGGAGAGATCCGTCACAAGGGCGGGTGGATGGATAATCAGCACGGCAAGTGCACCAAGAACGGGCAATGCGCACAGCAGCCGCAGTCGTCGCAGTCGTTCCGCGCGTTCCAGAGGAGCGGAGGGACCGCTGATGCATGGAGCAAGATCGGCCGCCACAATCAGGCGTGGCATCAGCAGCAGCGTAACGCCAGCCGCTGTCAGCAGGCCCGTTGCGGCAAAGACGCCGAGCTGGGCAAGACCGGGCAGGCCGCACAGGATCATGCCACTCAGTCCAAGCGCTGCCATGAGAACCGCAAGGCGCAGGCTCGGCGCGATACGCCGCAGGGTTGCTTCCGGGCCTTCGCCGACATCACGATGCCCGATCAGCAGCACAGGATAATCCAGCGAAACACCCAGCATGGTCATGCCGAAACCGAAGGCGATGCCGTGAACAGACCCGAAGCACAGCCGCACGACAATCATCGCCACACTGAGCGAAATCAGGAACGGCGCACCGATAGCTGCCAGCACCCACAGTGACCGGAACTGCCAGTACAGCACGCCGGTCACGATCAGGATGGAGGCGATGGTGATCAGATCAATATCGCTGCGCATGGTCTGCGCACTCTGCACTGCCAGCACGGCGGGGCCGTTCAGCAACAATCTGGCTGTCCCGGGATGCGCAGCGACGAAAGCCGCCTGAATGACAGCGGGCGCGTCTTTCTGGGCGGCAAAATCCATGCCGCCTGCCTTTGTGCGGAACAGGAGCAAAGCCCGTTCCTGCCCGGCCGCATGGTCGGAAGCGAACCAGACACCCTCTGCCAGACGCGCCTGGACATCGGGCCGAAGCTTTTTCAGTGTGTCGGGGAACGCGCCTGTCGGATCGCGCAAGGCGAAGGCGATGACCAGCGGTTCGGCGGCAGATTCCAGACCGTCCAGCACATTGCTGAAAGCAGTAGTGAGCGCCTGAGGAGAGAAATCGCGCGTCTTTGCTTCGGGAGCAAGAAGGTAGCGATAGGTGAAAAGCAGATCGCGCAGCCTCTCGCTTCCGGCGGAGGAAAACGACCCGTTGAGCACGGCTGAAAAGCGTGGATCACGACTAAGCGTCGCCTGCATGTCCCGGCTGATGCGGGCCAGCTCGGTAACGGGTGCTCCCTCGATTCCAGCGGTGATGAAGGAGGAGGCCACGCCGCCGCGCACCTCACGCAGCAGGAAGCGGGTACCTGCGTTTTGTCCGGGTGGCAGGAAACCAGCCATATCGGTGCGCAGGGGAATCAGAAACAGAACGGTTGTGGCGAAAAGAATCGCGGCGAGGAGGACCAGAGCGAGCTGTTTGGGAGAACGGCGCATCACAGGGAGATCGTGATGGTTTGGCTGTCCCCATTAGCCTGCAGGATTTCAAGCTGCGTAATAGCATTGTTGGTCCCGGTGATGACCACCTTTTTCAACAGCTTTGCAACGTCTGCCGTGGCGGGAACCAAAGTGAGAGTCCAGCTGCTTCCCTCATTGCCCGAGGCGGAAACATGATAATAGCGCCGCAACAGAACGATATTGCCGGAGAGAGGCGCGCGTAACGTATCCGCCAGAAGCTGAAGTTCTGGATTGCGGGCGGTGTCGAGAATCTGTGGTTGCGCCGCGCCACGGGCCACTGTCACGCTTTCTCCGTTGATAATCAGATCTTCGCGGCGGGGCGCTTCGGTCAGTTTTTCAAGATAGTCTGGGGCTCGCCATTTCAACGTGCCGTTGCTTTCGAGAGGTTTGGTCAGGGCTGCAAGAACACGGACTTCGTGAAAACGGTTTTCCCGTGCGTGCACCGCGCCGATCCGGGACAGGATCGTGTCCGCCAGTGCAGAGGACGTCAGGAGATTTTCCTGTGCAACAGCTCTGTCCATCATGATCGGGACTGTGGAGCCGAAAGACAGAACAAGCAGAGCGCATGCGAGCCGTGCGGATGCTTTCATGACCGCTCTCCCCAGAAATCATAGTAATTATACCAAGAGAATGGATCTTTACGGCACAGCGCACTCATCCAGTCCGCATAGTGTGTCATCCATTTTCGTAATATTGCGGTCTTTTCTGTGGATGTTCCTGTCAGGACTATCTGATCGGCGAGTTTTTCGAAGCGGATGTCATAGCTGCCATCCGGGCAACGTAGGCCGCTGAACAGCACAACAGGCGCTTCCGTCAGGGCTGCGATCCGCATCGGCCCCACAGGCAGCGGTGCCTCTTTCCCCAGAACCGGCACGGACAGGCTGCGACCCATGTCATGCGCCCGGTCTCCCAGAATCGCGACAACTTCACCACGCCGCAGACTCTCGGCGACGCGCAGCATTGTATCGGGCTCCCCGAGGGAGATGAGGATATCAGTGTAGGCCGGGTCCAGAGTTTCGATCAGACGCGTCGCTTCTCCTGTATAGCGACGGTACATCAGGACTCTCAGGGTAAGCGGCGCGGGCATGACGCGCAGCACGGTCCGCAGGGAATCGAAGGAACCGATGTGAGCCCCAAGAAGGATACAGCCTCGCCCGGCCTGAAGCGCGTCAAACAGGATTTCCTTTCCGGAGACGGAGATCTTTGGAGGCGTGGCTCGGGGATCGAGAATGAACAGCCGGTCCAGCGTAATCAGCGCATAAGAGCGGATATGTTTCCAGATCATCAGTAACGAGGGTTCCCGGTTCAGAACCCGATGCAGATAGGTTCGGGAATTCCGGCGCGCTGTCGTGTCCCTGACAAGATACCAGAGCGAGATCGGGTAAAGCAGGGATGTGAGTGCACGTCGGCCGACCAGACGGGCCAGACGCAGCATCAGGCTCATGGCGAGATGATTGCCACGTTCAGGAACGAGCCAGGTCTCTTTTTCCTTTGCCACCTGCCTTTTCTGCCATCAGTCCGATTGCGTGCGCATGATGGCGCGCAACACCAGCGGGGCATTCGCAGTGTTCGCCACTCGTGCCGAGAGTGTCAGGCGTCCACTTTCCCGACGTAGACGGAAGCAGAGTGTCTCCTCTGGGCGGACTGGCCGGAGAAATTTCACCTGATCGATCTTTGCGGGACTGAGGCCGGCCAGATCGAGACCACAATCCAGCAGCAGCGCGCCAGGCACCACGGGCAGGCCGGGGAAATGTCCCGGAAGGGCCGGGTGATTGGCGGGGAATGCGATCTCCCCGATAATTTGCCCTTCCATCACGGTCGTGGCGAATTCCCGCAATGCGCCTGCCGTCAGCTTGCCCACGGAATTCCGTGGCATGGCTTCGACGAATGTAATGGTACGGGGCAGGAAAACCGGGTCAATCTGTTTCCGCAGACCGGCAAGAATATCGGCAGCGCTTACTCCCGGAGCGACGGCCAGAACCTGCATCCGCATTGTGTGTCCGTCGTCGGTATTCGGTGGCACGAACGCGCCATCTTCCACACCGGGAAGGTTTGTCAGGATCGTGTTGAGCGCGGACAGGGAGGCGCGGCGGCCAGCAATCTTCACCATATCATTGCGTCGTCCGATCAGCCGGAAGCGTCGCGCATCGATCCGCTCGACAAGATCGGCCAGTTCAATGTCCGGCGCACCGGGAGCGGAGACAGTCACGCTGTCATCATGCATGTGCAGATTGATAGTATCATAAAGCTGCCAGACAGGCTCATGGGTTGTGCGCCTGATCGCGATCTGAATTGCCCCGGGTTTTGTGGAGACGTTTTTTATCTGATTTAAGCGGCTAATGCATGTGATTTCTGTTGCGCATAAAAACGTGCTTCGGCTTCTGCTGGCGGGATGTTTCCAATGGAGGACAGGAGCCGCCGATTATTGAACCAGTCGACCCATTTCAGTGTTGCTAGCTCAACAGCGTCCCTGTTTTTCCATGGCCCCTGTCGATAGATGAGTTCGGTTTTATAAAGTCCGTTAATGGTCTCCGCCAAAGCGTTATCATAGGAATCCCCAACGCTTCCGACAGAAGCAACAAGGCCCGCTTCAGCCAGTCTTTGCGTGTAGCGAATGGACACATATTGACATCCGCGGTCGGAATGGTGGGTCACTTTTCCCTCAGGCCGCCTCTGGCACAGAGCCTGCTCAAGGGCATCCAGCACGAAGTCGGTATGGGCAGTGGACGAGACGCGCCAGCCCACAATAACCCGGGCAAAGACATCAATGATGAAGGCCACATACACAAAGCCCTGCCAGGTGGAAACGTAAGTAAAATCCGAAACCCAGAGTCTATTGGGGGCTGGTGCATGAAACTGTCGCTGTACCAGATCCTGTGGACAGGGCCGTGCCGGATCGGGCCGTGTGGTTCTGACCCCCTTGCCACGCATGACACCTTTCAGTCCCATCCGGTGCATCAGCCGCTCTACCGTGCAGCGGGCGACATCCAGACCTTCACGTCTGAGCTGATGCCAGACCTTGCGCACTCCGTAGACGCAGAAATTATCGTTCCAGATCCTGCGGATTTCATGACAGAGCTCTTTATCTTTCTGGCTGCGCACACAGGGATTTTTCTGTCTCGCCCGATAAGCGTAATAGGCAGATGGTGCAATCGACAGAACCCTGCAGATTGACCCGACACCATATGTCTGCCGATGCTCCTCAATGAAGCGTGTCATGGTCTGAAGATGCGGTCGAGCTCCGCCTGGGCAAAATATGCTGATGCCTTGCGCAGGATTTCATTGGCCTGCCGCAATTCGCGGTTCTCTCGCTCCAGTTGCCTGATCTTCTCTCGATCAGGCAGGTCACTCACCGCAGGCGCATTGGCCCGCTCATGCAGACGGGTCCATTTTGACAGCGTGTCAGGATGAATATCCAGCTTTGGCGCTATCATCATCACTGCGGACCAACGTGATGGATGGTTCTTCTCTTCCTCCAGAACCATGCGGGCTGCACGCTCGCGAAATTCAGGCGGAAAACGCTTCGATTTGTTGCTCATGAATTCTTCTTACCTCACGGGTCGTTCTGTCTCCACAAAACCCGGGGCAATTCAATCGAGCCGATTTCAGTCGCACCGTAAATTTCGGTCACGACCGTATGCAGGGTCTCTTCAGAGCGTCGGGCCAGATCCTCGCTCAATGGAGCGGCAGCCGATACGATCCGCGTGATCGGAGGGGTGTCGAGATCGGCCTGAAGCAGCGCGCGCATCTGCAGTGGGGTTGTAATCAGGATGCGTGGTGTGGTGGTGAGCCCCAGCATTTTCTGCCAGTCCGCCGGATAGGCCGTCGGGCCGGTCGCGACGAGGCTGCGTGTATGCACGGCCTGACAGACCAGTGTTTCAAAGCCATACATGTGATAGGGCGGGACCGTCCCGATCAGGGATGAAGCTGTTTCTTCAGGGTCGAGAAGTTCACGTGCGACAATACTGCGGATGACCAGCGCGCCCCATTTCTTCGCATAGGCCACCGGTTGTCCGGTGCTGCCGGAAGTAAAGACGGTCGCGACTTCCCTGTCGAAGGGTATGACCGGATTGTCGGGCTGATCTGTTCCGGACCCGTCGGGCGCAGGCAAGACCAGCGTGCCGACCGGTAGTTCTTCTATGGCGGTCTCACCTTCCAGCATAACGCAGACAGCACTGTGGGAAGCGACAAGCTGCAAGAGACGTTCCGGTGTTCGGTCGCTCGACAACAGAACAGACTGGCCTCGCAGGATGGTTGCAAGAAACAGAACTGTGAAATGCCAGACATCCTGACAGAGAGAGACAATCGGCGCATCGGGCAGAAGCGCTGCTGTGCGGTGTGCCGCCCGCAGAAGGTCATAGCCCGTGCTGGCGGTGCCGTCCGGATGTCGGAAAACGGTACGATCCGGAGAAAAAACCAGGGACAGATCAGCCGTTTCGGGCCAAAAGTCGCTGGCTGAAGCAGGCGTCATTCGGCCTGTCCGGCTTTTTCGCGTACTTGGGTGACATGGGAGGCCAATGCACGAAGAGAACTGAAAACCCGGCGGCTGTTCGGGTCATCCGAACTGAGCGTGACATTATAGACACGGCTGATCATCAGTGCGACTTCCAGAGCGTCGATGGAATCCAGCCCCAACCCTTCCACGAAGAGGGGATCATCCGGAACGATTTCTTCGGGAGCGACTTCCAGTTGAAGCACATCGACAAGGTGCTCTGCGATTTCACGCTCGAAAGGTGTCTGGAGGGTCTCACCCGGCTGGGTCGTCATGAAGCTCTCAATACCGAAGAAATGACAATGCGGAGAGATTTGCTATCACAGGCCCCATCCAAGGAAAAGTATATCAGAAACCATGATTGCCACCCGGTTAAAATATGTTCGTTCTGCCGGAGGTTTGATCTTTCTGCTTGGTTTTCTGTGCCCTTATTTTGTTCAGGTTTCAGGTGGCGGAGAAAAAACGATTGCTGCCGCACTTGTTCTCTGTCAGGGCGTGGGTCTTGCGATTCTGACCGGTCGCTGGCTGCTCTGGTCGATAGTTACGGCCCTGTTGGTCTTTCTTGCCCTCATATTTCCAGCACCGATGCGTAATGCCGATGCGCTGGTGATCTACGGTGTGGGACTGATTGTACCTCTGCGGCTCTTCATCTCATCGCTGGCGCCCGGACGGGAGCCGCTCGTATCCGCGTTGGCCCGACAGGCTCATGGCGGCGGAGCGCTGCGTGAGGATATCGCCCTCTACACACGCCTCCAGACATGGTTCTGGGTGGTTTTTCTTGTTCTGATGCTGTTGTTGCCAGTTTTTCTTCTTGCCGGCCCTCCCGGCGCATGGCTTTGGCCCTTGAAGGGCGGAGCGTTGGGTATGCTGGCTATTTTACTTGTTGTGGAATACGGGGTGCGGCGCTTGGTAATTCGAAACTTCGATCATGTGCCTCCATGGGCCATGATTCATGTCTGGAAGGCCCGTTCGTCCGACAGGACGTGAGGGAATGCGGGGACTTGCATCGAGTAGGACTTTGGTGAGAGAAATCCTGCCGAGGCTGCGCCAGTCATGCCTCATGACGATATTGACGCGAGCCCCAGATGACCGACGTTTCTCATGAAAAAGTGCCTCCTCACCCGGTTCTCGCTACATGGTATCAGGAGGCAGCCGGGCGGCAGGGGTTCGTGCAGTCCCTGTTTGATCGCACAGCACCCTATTACGACCGGATCAATACAATTTTCTCTCTGGGAAGCGGACGGTGGTTCCGGCGTTCCATGCTCCGTGAGGCTGGACTGAAGGCTGGTGATCAGGTCTTGGACATCGCTACAGGTACAGGACTTGTGGCGCGGGAAGCAGCGGGCATTGCCGGAGTTGGGAACGTCACCGGGCTAGATATGAGCGCCGGAATGCTCGCTGAATGTCGACGGAATGTGCCGGGGATTTCACTGGTGCAGGCTGATGCCCAGCGATTACCTTTTGCGAACGGCCAGTTTGATCTGCTCAGCATGGGATATGCCCTGCGGCATGTGGCCGATCTGCGGGAAACTTTCGCAGCGTGGCTACGGGCGCTGCGGCCGGGGGGGAGTGTTCTCATCCTTGAGATTGGTCGAGCCAGAAGTGCGTTGGTGCAGACGGTTCTGCGGATTTATCTCGGACGTATTGTGCCACTGCTTTCAGGCGTAGCTGCCACACGCGACAGCCGTACACTGATGGAATATTATTGGGACACCATCGCGGAATGCGTTCCTCCGGAAGATATCCTGTGCGCCTTGCGGGAGGTCGGTTTCGAGGATGTCCGGAAACGGACGTATTTTGGTGTCTTCCATGCCTATACCGGAAGGGCTCCGGCTCGTTGAACGCATTATAATCTCTTCCGGGCCTGTCTGGGATTATGAGCGTTCTTCAACTTTTCTATGGATTGCTTGCGTCTGCCGTGGCAGGCATGGCTGCCAACGTGTTTGTGAAAGGGCGCTTGCGACCACAGGGTACCGGTGCGGGTAAAACCGTTTTCTCCGCTTCTGTCGGATTCTGTCTGTCCGGTTTTGTTTTCGGCAGTATCCTGATGCTGTGCGGCTCACCTGTCTGCGCGGCTGTCTTAACGGGTATTGCCGTGAGCGCCTTGGCTGTCGCATCCAATGCGAAATATGCGGTTCTTTATGAACCGCTCGTCTTCAGTGATCTGTTTCTTCTGAAATATTTTATCAGACACCCATGTTTTTACATTTTCGCCATCTCGCCAGTGCTGCGTGTCGGGATTGCTGCGGGCCTGATCATTATGCTGACGCTGCTGGTCATGGCTATGGCTTATGCTTCTCTTGCGGGACATGTTGCCGGCCTGATGCTTGCGGCGCTGTTTTTCGTAATTCTGCTGCTTTTCCCTGTAGAGCGTATGGCCCCTGTTCCCGATGTGGAGCGGGATATCGTACGGTTCGGGCTGGGCGGCTGCCTCTTCATCTATTGGCGGCGCTGGCGCAGGCAGTCTCGTGAGCTTCTACCGCCCGCACACATGGAGCCACTTCCGGCGCAACCGGGTGAGGTGATTGTCATCGTTCAATGCGAGTCTTTTGCTGATCCGCAAACGCTCGCTCTGCACCGGAATGCTGTAATTCCTCCAATGTCGGGACTGGAACAAGCGCGTGCACGGGCTTCGCAATACGGCTCATTAAATGTCAGCGGTTTCGGCGCTTATACGTTGCGAACGGAATATGCGGTCCTGTCGGGAAAGACAGAGGAAGAACTGGGGTTCCGCCGGTTCGACCCTTTTCTGACGGCATTGCAAAATGCCGATCAGTCTCTGCCCTCCCTGTTGGGACGAGCCGGGTTTCGCACGATATACATGCATCCTTACGATCTGCATTTTGGGGATCGTATAACCGTCATGCCGGGTATGGGGTTTTCTGAAACGATGGGATGTGAATCCTTTGGATCAGGCGGTAGCGGGACTTCTGTCTATGTGAATGACCGGGAATTGGCGGATAAAATACTATATAAAATCAGTAAGAATTCCGATCCTCTGTTTCTTTATGCTGTTAGCATAGAGAATCATGGGCCATGGAACGGAAAAGGCGATCCAGTCGCGTGCTATCTGTCTCATCTGGAAAACAGTGACGCGATGATAGGACAGTTGATTGAGGGACTGGATCAGTGCCAGCGTCCGGCACGTCTGATCGTTCTGGGTGATCATCGACCATCCATTCCCGGAGCCACTTCTCCAGAAGCAGGACGGGATACACCATATGTGGTGGTGGATTTCCCCTCGGATCAGGTGGTGCCGGTGCGGTCAGATATTCCACCAGAAGCTCTGTTCAGGCTGGCACTCAATCGAGAGTCTGTCGGAAATTTCATTTCTGACGTCCGCTCAGACTTGGGCGGCTCGGGAACTTCGAAACTTTGAATTGTTAGAAATGTTTTCGTTCTTTGTGTAAAGTTCTTCTGCTTTTGTTGGGCAGGTTTCTGGCAAACTGACAGGTGCGACTGTTCGATCCTATATCAAAGCAATTCAGAATTTTTTGGAATTGTGGATTGCAGATTCACCTGCAGTGGCACGGTTTCTGGAGATTGATGTGGGAGTGTCAACAAGCCAAGTCATGTCCTGACCACTTTATTGCTGTGGCTCTTCAATCATGGTTTCTGATTACTGGACTGGTGATGGAGTGCTGCGATTGGTCAGTATCGCCAGATTTGTAGAACAGAAAAACTGTTTTCTTGCAGGAAGGATTACATTTTTTCAGAAAAAAACTCGCTTAGGCAGACCGTGTGTGTCTGACGCTCGTCGGAGAAGGACATCGGAGGGCTGAGTTTCAGCACATGATCAGCCGTTATGATATGCAGAATGAAGTGTCTCTGGTTGGGGTTTTATAAAAAAAGATGCGACGGCCTTTCTTGAGCATCTACACGTTTATATTCAGCCATCGTTGTTTGAAGGAATGTGTCTTGCAGCTCATGAAGCCATAGCGGCAGGTTTTCCGACATCAGGCCATCGGGCGGTCCCGTGACGGACTGACCACGACGATCAACGTCATCGTCGATGCCACGGGAAAGGCTGTGGCTCTATTCCCTGACTTCCGGGCAGAGAGCCGGTATCAATGAAGCAGAGCCGCTTCTGGATGAAGTCGATCCCAAGACCATAATCGCCGGTTAGGCTTGTGATGTGCCGCTCATCGAAAAACCCAAGGAACGGCGCAGCACACCGGTTATCCCGTCAAGGAGAAACCGGTGCTATCCACGGCAAATCAGCTTCCCGCTCTGCAAAAAGAGAAACGAAACCGGACGGTTCTTTGCCAGACTGAAGCAGTTCAGAGGCATCGCAACACGATACGACAAGCTGTTGTCAACATTCCTCGCTGCCGTTCAACTCGTCTTCGTCCTCATCGGAATTAACTGATGACACGCCCTAAGATATGGAAACGCGAGTTCGCTGGATCATTTCAGACGAAAATCGATTTCCTGAACAGCATCATCTATTACAGAATATATCTGGCGTTGGGCCGATACTCTTGATTGTAAAAAACTTAAAAGAATGAAAGCTGTCAGCGCCGTATCTTATGCGGCTTTGGCATTAAAAAGCCCTGTTTGCAGTCCGTGTGCCGTCAGATCCTCGGAACCATGACCAGGCGACTTAATGAGCTCGGCGGAAGCGGATGATGCTCCGGGACATCTTGCCACCACCCCAGTTCGGCATTTTCCTCCAGGGCGTAATAACACTGGCAAACTCGCCATCCACTTTCACCGTGCGACGTTGCTCGGTGCCGACCCATTGTGGTGCCCAGGCAGTCTCAACAGTGGTGACCCACTGGTTTCCCTCGATGCGATAGCGACCGATATAGGCGACCAGCGTGTTCAGCAGCGCCAGATGATCGTCCACGGTTTCCGCAGGCGTGCGGTTGCTGCCTTCCAGATTGAAAGCCACCCAGTTGTCGGGGGTGAAAATGACACGGCCACGTGGGGTTTCGCCCATCGCATCAATGAACTCGCCGGTTTCCTGCAACTCAACCTGATAGGAAACAAGCTGCCATGTGCCGATCAGGGCCTTCTTGAGATCTTCGCCAACCAGCTCAGACAAATGTTTGTTTTTTTCATCGGAAGCAGCGGCACCTGTCGCAACAGACTTCATTTCTGCCGACTTGGGACTTTTCTCCTGAACGATATTCACGTCTATAACTCCTCTGATTTGAGTGGAGTATGCGCTCAAGAAATGGTGATCCGGTAGCGGCCTTAAAAACAAAACGCTTTTTCAGCTGACGCAACAATGGACCAGTGACATGCAGGGCGAAGCCAGCGATCTGAGATTTTTTATCAACCTTGTCGATGCGGGCAGTATCACCGCCGCCGCCCGCGCTGTCGGCACGTCACCGGCTGTCATTTCCCGAAGACTGGCGACCCTTGAAGCCCGGCTTGGTGTCACGCTCATCATCAGAACCACCCGGGTTTTTCGTCTCAGTGAGGCCGGGCAGGTCTATTACGAGCGGGCGCTGGTGATCGTTGCGGAAATCGATACGCTTGAAAACGAGATCGCCTCAGCCAGTAGCGAGCCGCAGGGGAGCCTGATTGTTGGCGCGCCGATGGAACTGGGGCGCCGACAGATCGCCCCGTTCATCGAAGCGTTCAGCGAACGCTATCCCCAGCTTCAGATCAGTCTCGTGCTGGCCAGCGAAGGCATACACGACCCCGGCGACGGCCTTCTGGATATCAATATCCGCCTTGGCCTGCCCGACACGCCAGGATCGATCGTCACGCTCCTCGCCACCACGCGACGGGTGCTCTGTGCCTCTCCCACCTATTTCGAGAATCGGCCTGTGCCGGAAACGCCGGATGATCTCGTCAATCATGAATGTCTGTGTATCCGGCGACAGAAGACAATGACCGTTCTCAATAAATGGGCCGTCGGCAACGAGACCGAAAAGCATGTGGTCACGGTAAACCCGAAGCTTTCCAGCACCAACTGCGAAATCATCCATGACTGGGCGGTCTCTGGACGCGGAATCGCCTACAAGCTGCTCAGCGATGTGTACAAGGACATCGCCAGCGGGCGACTGGTCCGAATCCTGCCTGATTTTTATGGTGAAAAAGTCGATCTCTACGCAGTCATGCTGCCGCGTCAGCAGTCCAACGCCAATGTGCGGGCCTTTCTGGAACTGTTGCGGGAGTTTTTCCGTGACGCGGGCGGGTTCGGTGATGAACTGGCGACCGACTTGCGGCGCTGATCGGGTTTATCGTTCTTTCGATTCTGCCGCAGTCGCGTTTCCCGTCATTGCGCTGTATGACGACATCCGCTGGATCAAGGGGCGCTGACTTACAACGCGCCAAACAAAAGGGGGGAGCCCGCACGCATGTCTGACTGTCTGTTCCAACGTTACCGCGCACATGTACTGGATGTCCTGCGTCGCATCGTGCCGGATATCAGCGAGGATCTCCTCGCCCGCGTGGAACTGACTCCGACACGCGACCCCGCGCATGGTGACATGGCCACGAACGCGGCGCTGATCGCCGCCAAACCGGCTCGTCGCAAGCCCGCCGACATTGCCGCGGATATTGCGACATCGCTTCTCGGCGTTGAGGGAATCGCCTCCGCCGAGGCTGCTGGCCCGGGCTTCGTCAACATCACCCTCAATCATTCCGTCCTGCAGGACGTTATTCCCGCCGTTCTGAAAGCTGGCGAGTCTTTCGGTGACTCGCAGATCGGCAAGGGCACGAAGGTCAACGTCGAATACGTCTCCTGCAACCCGACCGGCCCGATCCATGTCGGTCACTGTCGCGGTGCAGTCGTCGGTGACGCGCTGGCCAATCTGCTGGACAAGGCCGGCTACAACGTCACCAAGGAATTCTACATCAACGACGCGGGCAATCAGGTCGCGGCGCTGGCATGGGCCACCTACTGGCGTTACCTTCAGGCCATCGGCTCGACGATGGATGCCGAGGCATTCAACGCCATCACCCCGAATGGTCTGCAATATCAGGGCGAGTATCTGATCCCCATCGGACAGGCTCTGGCTGAAGCGCACGGCACTTCGCTTGCCGAGGACGGCGCAAAGCCTGCCCCCGCCGAAAAATGGTTCACGCTTGTGAAGGATTTCGCCGTCGCCCGCATGATGGACGGTATCCGTGAGGATCTGCTGACACTCGGCGTGAAGCACGACGTGTTCACCTCCGAAGCGAAGGTGCTGGCTGATGGTGTGACTGACCGCGCCATCAAGATGCTCGAGGCCAAAGGTCTGCTTTACGAGGGCGTGCTGGAGCCACCCAAGGGCAAGCTGCCCGACGATTGGGAAGCCCGACCGCAGACCCTGTTCCGCTCGACCGAATTCGGCGACGACGTGGACCGTCCGTTGCGCAAGTCGGACGGTACCAACACCTATTTCGCCAATGACATCGGTTACCACCTCGACAAGATCGAGCGCGGTGAGCAGGTGCTGGTTGACGTGCTGGGTGCGGACCACGGCGGCTATGTCAGCCGCATGAAGGCGGCCGTAAAGGCGCTGACTGACGGCAAGGTGCCGCTGGAAGTGCCGCTGTGCCAGATCGTGCATATCGTGCGCGACGGCCAGCCGGTCCGCATGTCAAAGCGCGCTGGCACCTTTGTGACGCTGAGCGACCTGCTGGATGAAGTGGGCAAGGACGCCGTGCGCTTCACCATGCTGACCCGCAAGAGCGATGCGCAGATGGAGTTCGATCTGGACGCCGTGGTGGCGCAGACCCGCGACAATCCGGTGTTCTATGTGCAGTATGCCCATGCCCGCTGCCGCTCGGTCCTGCGTGCCGCCGAAGAGATGCTGGGCGCAGAGGCTGTTACATCGGCTGCGCTGGAAACGGTCTCTCTCAAGGCGCTCACCGCCGACGCCGAGATCGCGCTGCTGCGCCGGATTGCAAGCTGGCCCCGCACGATCGAAGGAGCCGCTGCTGCTCGCGAGCCGCATCGTATCGCCTTCTATCTGGGCGATCTGGCTGCTGACTTCCACGCTCTGTGGAACCGGGGCCGCGATGAAACCACCCTGCGCTTCCTGCAGGAGAATGACCGTGAAGGAACACTGGCCCGTGTGGCGCTGGTAGCGGCGACGGCTATGGCCATCCGCTCCGGTCTGGCTGTCATGGGTGTTGAACCCGTCGAGGAAATGCGATGACCGAGGCCGATTCTCCGCCACCCAACCCACACGAAGACCGTCTCAGCCGTGCACGCGAGCGCATGGCGACGGATTATGATGACGATCCTGCCCCTCCGCGCCGTAACCGGGGCACCAGGGCGTTTGCGCTCGGCTCGCTCCTGCCTGCGGACAAGACAACTCGTGCACTGACCTATGGCGCAGTGGGGCTCGGTGCGCTGCTGCTGGTCGGTGTGGGCGGCTGGTCGCTGATAGGGCATCACCAGAGCGGTATTCCGGTGTTCGGGCCGCCTCCTGAACCCATTCGTGAGAAGCCTCTCGATCCGGGCGGGATGGAACTGAACGACATGATGCCGCCGCCCATGGAGACAGAGCAGCAGGGAGCGACGCATCTTGCGCCGTCTCCTGAGCAGCCTGATCCGGCGGCGCTGGCGGCCCGTTATGGGGCCGCTGCGAAAGAAGACGCGCCGCAGGACGCGCCCGCGAAGGATGCGGCTCCAGCGGATGAAAAGACGGCCGCTGTCGGGAGTGATCAGGCTCCTGCGGCGGAAGACACCGCGGCCCCTGTTGATCCTGAAAAAGCGCCTCCCGGCAAGGGACTGCCGAGCGAGGACAGCACGAGCGCGCCTTCCGCCGCTGGCAATGAAGCGCCTGCTGCGGATGCCGGGAATGGTGCGATTGAAGAAGCGCCGCCCGAAGCCAAAAAGCCGGTTGTCCCAACAGGCCGCCCTGAAGCGAAACCGGTTGCGGCGAAACCCGAAGCATCGAAGGCCACCCGCGCCGTTCCTGCCGCGACGTCCGGGCCTTATGGCGTCCAGCTTGCCGCCCTAAACTCTCAGGACGCCGCTCTCAAGGAGTGGGACAGGATCAAGAGCGTTTCTCCCGATCTGTTGGCCGGACGTTCTCCTGTGATCGAGAAGGTGACCCACACCAACGCGATTTTCTACCGTCTGCGCACGAGAGGATTCGACAGCATCGCATCCGCCCGGGCGTTCTGTGACAGCCTGCGTGAACATGGGCATGCCTGTAACGTCCTGCGCCCCTGAGTTCATGCTGTCTGACTGCGGCTTTCGGGGCATGTGCAGCCCGGAAAAGGGAGACGGGACGGGAGCGCCGCAGGAAGAAGGGGAAGAGCTTCGGTCTCCCCTGCTGCATCTGGAGGGATTCGAGGGACCGCTTGATCTGCTGCTCGATCTTGCCAGGGCGCAGAAGGTTGATCTGGCCAAAATCTCGATCCTCCAGCTTGTCGAACAGTATCTTGCCGTTGTGGAGTCTGCCCGGTCGATCCGGCTGGAACTGGCCGCCGACTGGCTGGTCATGGCGGCGTGGCTGGCCTGGCTGAAATCACGCCTGCTTCTGCCTGCGGAAGACGGTCCCGATGAGGAAGCCGAGGACGCGGCGGAACTTCTCGCGGCCCGACTGGAAGAACTGGCCCGAATCGGCGCGGCGGCTGAGTGGATGGCGTCCCGTCCGCAGCTTGGACGCGATGTCTTTTCGCGTGGTGCCAGCGAAACGCTTGTGGAAATCGACCGGTCCGGTCTGGCGCTGGACGTGCCTCAGTTGATGCGAGCCTATATGGCCGTTATCCGCCGTTCAGCGCGTCACCGTGTCTATACGCCGCGCACCATCCGGTTCTGGTCCGTGCAGGATGCGCTGGCTCGACTGCGTAAGCTGCTGGGTAGCACGCCGCCCGGCTGGAACGCGCTGGACGATTTCATGCCGGACCTGCCCGATGGCACCGATGAGGTCGAGGGCGTGCGTATCCGCCGTGCGGCCATGGCTGGAACGCTGATCGCCGGGCTGGAACTGGCCAAGAGCGGCATGCTGGAATTGAAACAGGACGAGGCGTTCGGGCGCATCATGCTCAGGCCGCAAGGGGAAGAAGCATGAATGACACTGTGCAGCCACCGGATGAAAACGGTGCCGCTCCGTCTGAGGCGTTGTCCGAGAGTCATACCCTGACAGAGCCGACGGCTGCTGTGCAGATCGATGTGCTGCTTGAAGGAAAAGCTCCCCTTTCTGAAACCGTCGAGTCTAGGGACGAAGAGGCAGCCGTGATTGCGGCGCTCATGCAGAGCGAAAGTAAACCGCCGGTCCAGACAGTACCGTCTGAGGAAGCGGTCCGGATTGTGGAGGCGATGATTTTCGCCAGCACCGATCCCGTTAGCGCCCGTGCCATTCTCGGACTGCTTGAGGGACAGGGACTGATCCCTGATACGGTGGACGATATCGGGGCCTATGTGCGCGCCGTGCTCACCGCGCTTGTATCCCGGTATGAGGGGCGCGGCGTTGTGCCTGTAGAGGTCGCAGGAGGCTGGCAGTTTCGCACCGCCGCTGATCTTGCTCCGCGACTGACGCGGATCATGCCCAAGCCACGCAGGCTTCAGCGGGCGACCATGGAGACGCTGGCGATCATTGCGTATCACCAGCCTTGTACCCGCGCCGAGATCGAGGAAATCCGCGGAGTCAGCGTCAATCAGAACATACTTGATACGCTGATCGAGGAATCGCTGATCGCGCCACGTGGCCGTAAGGAAGTGCCGGGACGCCCGGTCCTGTGGGGTACAACGCCCGATTTTCTGCGCCATTTCGGTCTGAAGAGCCTCAACGACCTGCCGCGTCGGGAGGAGCTGATGGGCGATATGCCGACCTCGCCAAGACGACCGGCAGAAAACACCGCCGACCTGCTGGCCCCTCGTCCCGCACCGATTGAAGAGGCGGAGGGCGTCATTGTCGAGGAAGAAGCGTCACCTGCCGGGTCTGCTGGCGGTCTCGCAGACGACTGACACCAATGGTTCTTCTGCTGTAGCTTTTTGCCGGGAGAGATTTACGGGGCGCTGCCCCAAACCCCGCCAAAGGCCTGCCTTTGGAAACCGTTTGCGATCAGGAAACCGGTGGGAAAATCAGCGCTCCCTGCAAGAGGCAACCAGTTGTATATGCTCTGTCAGCGTCGGCGGCTGAGCGCGGCCCTGCCGGCGATTGCGGCGAGATGACGACGGCACAGCAGAACATCCATGGAGCCGGTCTGTTTGCAGGCGAACTCGAACGCCTGTGTCCGTTTGGCCAGATCCAGCAGAGCCGGAAGAGACCAGGCATCCAGCGCCCGTTCAAATGACTGCTGCTTCTTGAAAAAGACGGGAGGACGCAGTGTCTTCATGGCGTCCATCCGGCTCTGTCCGCGTTCAAGCTCCGCCTTCACCCGGCGCAGACGTCCAATGTGGCTGAGCAGAACACGGGCTACGGCCACCGGGTTCGCGCCTTCGGACAGGGCTCGCTCCAGCGCAAGATCGGCCCCGGCCTTGTCTCCTTCCATGGCGAGAAAAACGGCATCATCGACCGAGGCCGATCCGGAATCGCCAATGCAAAGCATCAGGTCATCGAGATGCAGTTCACCATTTTCTCCCGCGTAGAGAGCCAGTTTTTCCACTTCATTGCGGACTCCGGCCCGGTCCGCGCCTAACCGACCAGCCAGCCACGCCAGGGCTTCACTGCTGATCCGGACATGCCGCTCTTCCAGCATCCGGCGCACGGAAGCTTCAAGCGCCCGCCCTTCTTCCGGGTAGCAGCCGATGGATGCGGAATCCGGTCGGGTCTCCGCCAGTTTGCGGAGCTTGCCGCGTGCCGGGAGGGCACCGGCTTCCAGAATGATCAGGCTGTTTGCGGGACTGTCGAGAACGGATGTGACGGCGGCGGCCATTCCGTCGGTCGCTTCACGCACCCAGACAACCCGTCGGCCGCCATCAAGGGACAGCGCAGTCGCTTCTTCCTCAAAACGGGAGTGGTCATCACGGGCAAGAAGGGAGACCCGGAACGGATCATCCAGCGAGCCTGCGGACTGACGGGTCAGTGCGGCTGCATGTTCCCGGATCAGGCCACTATCATCACCGTGGAGGAGTACGAAGCGCCAGTTATCAGGCGCGCCCAGCACTTTCCCGACCGAACGGGAATCGATCTTCACCACGGAAAGAAGGGAGGGGGAGAAAAAGCCTTCCCTCTCATCCGTGCAGTGAAGCCGGGATCAATTGGTCGGGTCGTCATTATTGGGATCAAGACGTCCGGTCGCCATGGCGGGCACACCATCCGGGCCCGCCCGGTCAACAGGCTGTTCCGTGTCCGAGCGCGGCATCAGGTCGGTGTTGGGATAGAAAACGGGGGCCGGTTTGTTGTTGGCCCCACCAGCAGTCTGCGTCTTGAACCAGATCGCGACCTGCTGCGTGACGCCTTCCGCCAGTGTCTTCGCGATACGGGCTTCCAGAGCCTCCATGTTCAGGTTCTGCGTGAAATACTGTTCGAACGTGTTACTCATACCGTCCATGGTGGTGGTCTCTCCCTGCGCCAGCAGGCGGGGCGTCTGTTCCACCGTATAGAGCGACCAGTGTGCCCGGCCTACCGCCCGCATCCGTCCGGTCGTGTTGTCCTCATGCACGTCGATGGCTTCCAGTTCGAGACCGGGATTGACCTGCAGGGTGTAACCGTCCGGATCTTCCGGTCCGGCTCCGGCGAATTCCTGCTGCAATGCCAGACGGGTCATCTGCCCGAACCGCTCGGGAATGCTGGCGATATAGACCCGCTTCATCTTTTCGCTGATGCCGGGACTCAGCTTCGTGTCTTCGTAAAGCGCGTGAAAACCGCAGCCACCCAGAAGGAGCGGAAGGACAAGCAGGGCTGGAGCGGCCTGCCTGCGCAACCAGCGGGAGAGAGAGCTGCGGTCGGTCATCATCCTGCCTTCGCCACCACGAAATTGACGATGCGGTTCGGCACATGGATGCGCTTGACGATCCTCTGGCCTTCCAGAAGCCGCGCCACATTCGGCTCGGCTTCGGCGCGGGCGATCACTGCGTCCGCGGCCTCATCCGGCTCGGCCTCGATCGTGCCGCGCAGCTTGCCCATGATCTGCACGGCCAGCTTGACGCGCGTGACGGCCAGCAATTCGGGGTTCGCTTCCGGCCATGCCTGCTGGGCCACCAGCCCCTTGCCGGGCTCCAGTGTGGCGAACAGCTCTTCAGCCAGATGCGGCATCATCGGCGCGGTCAGCAGGCAGAGCGTGCGGGCTGCCTCACGACGGGCGAAGGCCATGCCGTCTTCACCGGCCTTCTTCTCTGCATCGGCGAGGGCGGACGTCAGCTCATGCAGACGCGCAACGGCGACGTTCACAGTGAAGGCTTCCAGCGCCTCCGTCACGGCGACGATGGTGCGGTGCGTCATACGACGGAGCGTATCGACCGCTTCGGGCATGTCGCCTGCGGACGGCGCAGCATCGACCGGGCAGCTTGCGGCCACCTGCTTCACGATGCGGAACAGACGCTGCACGAAACGACCCGAACCGGCGACACCGGCTTCCGTCCACTCCATGTCGCGTTCCGGCGGGCTGTCGGACAGCACGAACCAGCGGGCTGTGTCTGCGCCGAAACGGTCGATGATGGCGACCGGCGCGACTGTATTGCGCTTGGATTTCGACATTTTCTCGACGCGACCGATGGTGACCGGCTCGCCCGTTTCATGGTGCGTCGCCCCCGTGCCAGTGCGCACGACCTCTTCCGGATAGAGCCACGCACCGTTCACGTCCTTGTAGCTCTCGTGGTTCACCATGCCCTGTGTGAACAGGCCGGAGAACGGCTCGGAGACGTCGAGATAGCCGGTGGCCTTCATCGCCTTGGTGAAGAACCGGGCGTAGAGCAGATGCAGGATCGCGTGCTCGATGCCGCCGATATACTGGTCCACGGCCAGCCAGCCGTCAGCCGCCGCCTTGTTGGTCGGCGTAGCCGCATGTGGTGCGGTGAAGCGGGCGAAATACCACGAGCTATCCACGAATGTGTCGAACGTGTCGGTCTCGCGCGTCGCGGGCTTGCCGCATTTCGGGCAGTCCACATGCTTCCATGTGGGATGATGGTCGAGCGGATTGCCCGGACGGTCGAACGTCACGTCCTCAGGCAGTTCGACCGGAAGCTGCGCGTCGGGCACGGGAACCGCGCCACAGGTCTCACAGTGGATGATGGGAATCGGACAGCCCCAGTAACGCTGACGGGATACGCCCCAGTCGCGCAGACGCCAGTTCACCACGCCGGTGCCGACGCCGAGGGCTTCCAGACGCTGGATGGCTTCCTTGCGGGCTTCGTCGGTGGTCCGGCCATCGAGGAAACCCGAGTTGATCATGGTGCCGTCGCCGGTCCACGCCTTGTCGGTGATGGTGAAGCTGTCCTGAGTCTCGCCAGCGGGCAGGACGACGGGGACGACAGGCAGGTTGTATTTGTGCGCGAAGTCGAGATCACGCTGGTCGCCGGAGGGGCAGCCAAACAGGGCGCCGGTGCCGTAATCCATCAGCACGAAATTCGCGATCCAGACCGGGAAAGTGGCATCCGGCAGGAACGGGTGGCTGACTTTCAGGCCAGTATCGAAGCCGCGTTTCTCAGCCGTTTCGACGGCTTCCACCGACGTGCCCATGCGGCGACATTCGGCGATAAATTCGGCGGCTTCCGGGTTGGTCTCGGCGACTTTGGCTGCCAGCGGATGATCCGCCGCGATGGCGAGGAACGACATGCCGAACAGCGTGTCCGGGCGGGTGGTGAACACCTCGACCGCGTTCAGATCTTCATTGAAACCGGCAGGCGGATGCGCCAGCGGGAATCGCAGGCGTGCACCATCGGAGCGGCCGATCCAGCGCTCCTGCATGGTGCGGACACGCTCCGGCCAGCGATCCAGCGTCTTGAGGCTGTCCAGCAGGTCCGGCGCGAACTGCGTGATCTTCAGGAACCACTGCGAGAGCTTCTTCTTCTCGATGGGGGCACCCGAGCGCCAGCCCTTGCCGTCGACGACCTGCTCGTTGGCCAGAACCGTATTGTCGATCGGGTCCCAGTTGACCCAGGACTCACGACGGTCGACCAGACCGGCTTTCAGGAAGTCGAGGAAGATCTTCTGCTGCTTGCCGTAGTAATCTGGCAGACAGGTGGCGATCTCGCGGTCCCAGTTCAGGGAGAAACCAAGGCGCTTCAGCGTCTCGCGCATCGCGGCGATGTTGGCGAGCGTCCATTCCTTCGGGTGCACGCCACGTTCGCGGGCTGCGTTCTCGGCGGGCAGACCGAAGGCATCCCAGCCCATCGGGTGCAGTACGGAAAAGCCGCGCGCGCGCTTGTAGCGGGCAACGACATCACCCAGCGCGTAGTTGCGGACATGGCCCATGTGAAGCTGTCCCGACGGGTAGGGGAACATCTCCAGTACATAGTATTTCGGCTTGTCGGCAGGCGGCACGTCAGGGACGGTGAACACCCCTTCCTTGTCCCATTCCTGTTGCCAACGGGTCTCCACCGAGCGGAAATCGTAGCTTGCGGGGGTATCGTCGGCAGTCATGATGGCATCGGTCCAGAATGGCGAAAAGAACAGGAGACGGTCGGTCCTGAAGAGGACGTTCCACCGGGAAACACAGCCGGGCTCAAGATGAGCCCGGCCGGAGCTGACAACTGTGCGGGGTCAGTTGTCGTTATTGCCGTTATCGGCGCGAAGCTGGCGTGCACGGGCCAGAATCTTGGAAGTGATGTCGGAGGAGGTGTTCGCAGCCGGTGGCACGTCAGTCCACTGTCCGGCGTCATAGACCTGCCGGAACACGCTCACCCGCAGGGCGTCCGAGCGGAGACGTTTGTCCAGTATGTAGGCTGTGATCTTGAAGCGTTCGCCATGTGTCGCCGGAGGAGTATACCAATCGGTCAGGATGAATCCCCCGACTGCATCCGCCGTGGAAATTGGCATGAAGGACAGCGTATCCAGCGCGCCACGCCACAGATAGGCGTTCACGCCGCCGCTGAGCTGATCATCACCACCCGTGGCGCTGCGATCTTCCTTGATAAGCTGGTTCCGGGGAGCGGTCAGGTCACTGGCCTTGTCACCGCCTGAGCAGGAGGTCAGCCCGAGCAGCAAGGCCATGGCAGGCGTCAGAAGAGCAAAGCGGGTGGAGAACGACAAGGACTGACGAACGTGCGTGGTGGCCATTTGGTGTTGCAACTCCTGAAGCAAGACCCGCCAGCCGCCCCCACCCGGTGCAAGACCTTCTGGTATTCAGGGCACGGAGGAACTGGGTACGACTGAGGAGCTTTCATATCCCGTTGAGGAGGTTCCGCCAAGCGCTGGCTGCGTCTGGTGTGCAAGGGCCGACGGCGTGGCTGGAATTCCGGCACGTTCCAGCAGTGTGAGAAACGCCGAAAGCTGTGGCGGAGGGAGACGGGCGTAATGAGCGCGCACGGTTTCAAGGGAGAAATCCGGCATCAGCCGGAGAAGCTGGGAACGGGCCTCAGCCTGTTCATTCACAACAGACACATTGTCTGCTTTCCCAAGGGCTGCAAGACCGGCCAGATGGAGCATCAGCATGGAGATGCGGGTCGGCGACAGGCTGACTGCGATGCGGGACCGTTCCACGGCTTCCCGCGCATTGCCGCCCAGCAGGAAAATGAGCACCACGTCCATGTCGAACAGATCGACGAACGGATGTGTGGGATGACTTCTGCGGAAAGTCTTCAGGTTGGCGGCGGCTTCCTGCGGACTGTCTTTCATGAGCAGGGCATAGGCCTCAATGGCGATGGTGATGCCCAAAGACGGAGCAAAGGGTTTCGCTTCTTCGATCAGACGCAGCCCTGCTTCGCGTTCCGATGGTCTGTCCAGCAGAAGTCGGGCCAGTATCAGCCGACCGGTAAGCGTTTCAGGGATGATGCGGATCAGTCCACGTGCCGCCTCGATCGCTGCCGTGCGTTCACGATCAATCTTTTCTGGCGCCCACTGCTCATAGGAGCGCACAAGCCCGAAGAGGGCTGCGGTCAGCAGCAAAAAGGGATGCTGAGGGTCACGCCTGAGCGCGCTGTGCAGCAGTTTCTCCGCAGGAAGAAAGCTGGTGGGTTCCTTGCGGTTGATGAAGGCGAAGGCTCTCAGTCCGGCTTCCAGAGGCGTCAGCTCGTCAGCCTGACGGTTGGCTGAATTCCGCGCTTCCGCCAGCGCGATTCGCCAGCTGATTTCGGACGTCAGCAGAGCGGCAACGGTATCACTGTTTTCCGGTGTGATCGGAAAGCGTTCGGCCCATACAATCATGCCTTCCCGTCGCTGGTCCGTTACACGGACAATCAGTCTGACCTGCTGATGAAGTGTTCCTTCTATGGGGTCGGGTGTAAGACTGGTCTGTATTTTGGTCTGGACCAGATAGTCGCCAGACGTTCTTGTCTCGATCTTTGAAGACTCATGCTGCGAAGGCGTGTGGAAAGGAGGGAAGACCGACAGGAAGCCCTGATTGGCAAGACCGACAGCCGTCTGATCCAGGATATTCTCAAGCTCCGGCGTGACAGCAGTCAGAAGCTCGGGCTGGAGAGGGGAAAAGCCGACGCTGGCGATCGTCTGGTTGCTGATACCCCAACCTTTTGCGGTATGTGTGGTTCCATTTGTGACAGAGAGATAGGCCCTCTCTGACGGAAAACTGGTTTCGCAGGAATCAATCCTTCCTGACGGGGAGTCGGAAAGGGTGGTCGGTCGGCCAGCGCCCTGACACGCACGCAGTTCGTCAATCAGTAATTTTGTCGCGGTGGACGGCTCATTCGCCAGAGAGTCGCGGAATGTTGAAAGACATTGTTCCGCTGCCAGAAGGGCTGCGCTGGTGTCAGCTGTCCTGACCAGCTCGCGCATCAGGGTTTTCCAGGCGTTTTCATTCAGGCGATCAAGACGGAGCAGTCTGTTTGCAGCGGCTATCCGCTGCTCCGGATCGGGAAGCGATGACTGGGCCTGTTCCAGAACTGTTGTCAGATGATGGTTCAGGCGATTGCGCTGTTGTGTCAGCCATTCATCGAGCGCCGGGTCGACAGCTTCGAGGTCGGTCAGAAGAGTGGAATCGGTTTCAGGAAGCTTCAGGATGCCGGATGGGGAGGCATTCAGATAGCGCTCCGCATCAACCGTGGTGAGAACTGGTTTCAGCGTCAGGGCGTGGCGCTGGATGTCCAGAATATCGGTGCCGAGAGGGCTGAGCGCTTCTGACAGCCTGTGAATTTCCTGCCGGAGCGATGCGCGTGCCTGTTCATCAGAGCGCCGACTCCAGAGTAGATGCGCGAGGGTTTTTCGTGTGACGGGGCGGCGATCCGAAAGGGCGAGGATGGCAAGCAGGCCACGTGTCTTGGCGCCTGTAGGTGTCAGGGCTGTTCCGTCAAGCATCTGAACGGCCATGGACCCCAGCAGATCAAGATGCAGAATGGCCGCCTGAGATTTCCTCAGTCCGGGTTTGATGGTGCCGAACAGACCCATGTGTCCCTGTTTCCTCCTGTGTCGCCGACCCTCTTTTCCGGCTCGGGCACGCGCCTCCGATAATGGGATAAGTGTGCAGCGAAACAGTTTCGCGGAAATGAACGGGGCACGGAGGGCTATGTTCTGAATGTTGCTCGGGAACCGATTACTGGACTGCAAAAGAGGCTTTATTTTGGTTGCGATCCTTTCTGTGGACAAAACAGTGTCGTTGTCGGTAACAGATGGTGTGTGGTTGCCATTTGTTTCCGATGATGAAAATTCCTTACGGATCCGTCCCGGAAACAAAATTCATGTTGCAGAGAGCGTCAGGTGAGTCACGGAGCGTCTCTTTCCTGAGAGTATCAACCAATAAAAAAAGGGAGGCAATGCCTCCCTTTTGCACCTCTGGTCTTTCAACCAGAGGTAAGTCGGTCAGAAATTTCAGATCAGGCAACCTGAACGGCGGCCTGTGCTGAATCTCCGACGTGGTAAGGGCCGGCTACCAGAACCTCGACCTCTACCATGCGGGCAAAGAGGCCCTCTCCGGCGTTGCCGAGCGACAGCAGAGCATTGCCGGAGGTCCAGCGACCAACGCCACCTTCGTAAGCCTGCCAGCCGCTGATGTCGGCGTCGCTGAGGTGATCGGTCAGAACGGAGCGATCACGTCCGTTCGTGACAACGACTTCACCCACAACCACGCCGAGGTCACGACGGTCATCGCAGAAAGGACCGATCATCTCGGACGGACGCGCCGTGCGGGAGACGATACGGACATCGGAGACCGTTGAAGGCACCATGAAGCTGTACGTGTTTCCGGTGTGACGAACGGCGCGAATTTCACGACCATCCTCGGCCACGAGACGGATATCCGGATCGTTGGTCGTTTCGGCTGCATTGTCTGCAACGGACAGGCCAAGCGTCTCGGCGCGGGCTGCAACAGCTTTCCAGATTGGCTCGACTGTTGCCTGATCCGTCACCAGCGGAGCGCCTGCGTCACGCTGCCAGCTCTTGCCGCCATTGATGACAAAACCGCCGGCGAAGTGGGGACGCAGGGCACGGATCGGGGAGTTTTCGAACGTGCCGCGGTTGCCTGTGTCGAGATAGCTCTCCGTTTCCAGACCTTCGGAAACGATCACACCATGCTGTTCAAGCTCGACATGATAGAAGTCAAAAGCGGCGATGGAACGGTCGATCAGGATCGAAGCGCCGTTGACCAGCATGCGAACCGGCACAAACTTCCCGTCGATGTGGATGCAATGCTCGGAGGTGACGAGAAGGTCACGGTGCGGAGCACCTTCACCGAATGCGTCCTTGCGGATGCGAACCGGATACGCATCGACGTCGAAACCGAGCGCGGCGACATCAGCGTGCGAACGGCCAAGCCATGCGAGCGGACGGAAAACGGTCTGGCCGTTCTCGATGACGGCAATCTCGTCACCCTCGACCAGCGTTTCGACCTGCTTCTCGCCATCACGGGTCAGGATGTGCGTTCCCGGCAGGAAGCAGCCATCAATGCAGTTGCCACCGTTCTGCGGGTAGAAATATGTGGTCGATGTCGGATGGGAGTAAGTGCCGCCGACTCCCGTAACAGACACGCCATAATAGCCGGCGGCGTTGTTGGCATGGGGGTTGGAGTCGCTGGGATTGACGATGATCGAGTCGCTCTTCTTCAGAATGAAGGTGGAGCTGTCAGTGTAACTTCCTGCGATACCGATGGATGTTCCAAATCCGCCAGGAATGTCATTCGTGCACATTGATGCGCCGGAACCGAAATTGGTGATCGTCGCATTCTGAAGGGCGGGATAGGTATAATACTGATCGCCACCAGCGGAGATGTCTTCTCCTACGAGGTTGGCTTCGTAGGACCACTTGCCCGTGTCGTTGTTCAGGACAAGAGACGAACCCTGGCCGCTCATGTCGATCTTGCCGGCGACACTGGTGCCCTTGCCATCGGAGTCGATGGTCAGATGGCCGCCGTTGACATTGATGCCGCCTGTGGACCCGGAAGCATTATATTCATTGATGATGGCGGTACCGATCGTCGCGCCATTTTCAAGAACGTAATATTTGCCGGATTCAAGCGTGATGGTTCCGGAATTGGAGGCGAGCACATAAGGATCGCTCTCTGTACCATTACCAGCGGTGTAGGCAGCATATTGTGTTGAGGTTGCCTGTGTAACCATAATGTCTGATCACTCCTGATCGTTTGTCCGGCAAGTCCGGGTGTTTGTTTTTGATTAACGACACGGCATAAAATCTGTCAACAAAATAAAACGTAAATGTTTGTAAAATACAAACATTTGTCTGACAATTTATTGCTGGTGCTTTTTATGGGGCGGAGAGTGTAGGAAAAATTTCGTTAATATACTTACATTTTAATGGGTTATCCTGTTTGTTGTGGTCATGCAACAAGGTGTATCAATGGTTTTGTTAATGATTTATTCGCTGGAAGAAGTGTTGAAAAAACATTAACAGATAGCCAGCGTGATGGGCGACGTGGCCTTGCATCGCTCAAGAACCGACCGAAAAGGTCGGGCGAAGCCCGGTCACGGACGGTTTCATCATTACGGAGATCGAATAGACATGCGTGAACTTACAACGACAGAAATGACGGAAGTTTCCGGCGGCTGCTGCTGGAATTATAATCCGTGTGGTTATCAGCCGGTTGTCTGCGGTCCGAGCGCTTCAGTTATCGCGGCCTATGCCGGTTATCTGGCTGGAGAGTACAACGTTCAGGCCGATATCTTCAACGGAGCCAGCTGCTCGACCATTCAGTCAGCAATCAACAATGTCTACACTGATACGCAGATGGGCTATAATGCAGGTAAAAGCATGACAGTCTCACAGGCTACAAGTCTGCTGAGTAACGTGCAGTCCGCGATTCGTGGCGCAGTGACCACGAACTGCTGGGGATGCATTACGGCGATGACCACAATTACATTCCCGCCTTCAAGCGGTGGTGCCAGCGGTCTGGGCTGATAATCGGAATGCTGCATGGGGAAGTTTCCGACTTCCCCATATTTTTTGTACATGATTTCTTTTTTTGTTTTTCTTTATTGTTTTGATGTCAGGCTGTAAGACCGTCCCGTCTGCACCTTAAGGTCTTCACTCTGTATGTCTTCTCTCTACCGTCAGGAAGCGCTTGACGCTCGCCGACAGGCGTGGCTGGGGCAGGTGCAGGCGACGCAGTCGCTCTCGATACGTGTTATTTCATGGATCACACTGGCGCTGGTTGTTCTGGCTGTTCTGTATGTGTGTTTCGGCATCTATACGCGCCGCGTGCATGCAACAGGCTACATGCTCCCTCCTACCGGACTGATTACCATTGACGCCAGCGCGGCAGGCATCATCAGCGGTCGACTGGCGGAAGAAGGCCAGCATGTCCGCAAGGGACAGAAGCTTTTTACCATTGATCTGGAAGCCCGTTCCTCGACCGGCCCCACGCAGGAGCAGGTGCTTGTGCAGTTGCGCAGACAGCGCGAACTGTTTGAACGACAGAAGGAAATCCGTATTGAGGACGCTCCTGTTGAAAAACAGGCGCTGATCAACCAGATCCGCAATCTGCAGCAGCAGCACAACCTGACCGGCCTCCAGCTCTCCAATGACGCCAAGGTGTTGCCGGTGGTGGAAGCCGCCGTGAACCGCATGAAAAATGCACAGAGCGCTCATCTGGTCACGGAAACACAGTTCCAGAGCCAGCTCTATACCTATGCCCAGCTGCTCAGCAGTCATGCCCAGTTCATGCAGACCTATACGGATACTGAGGGCAAGATTTCAGACAATACGTCAAAGCTGATGCGCTACGATCGACAGACGGCTCACGATATCAATGATCTGGATCGTCAGATTGCCGATATCGACAAACAGATCGATGAAAGTGAAAGTCATCGCACCATCATCATCGAAGCGCCGGATGATGGCATTCTTTCAGCCGTGCGCGGCAATCTTGGCCAGCAGGTCTCTGCCGGAACGCCCCTTGTCACACTTCTGCCGACGGGGCGTTCTCTGGATGCGGAACTGTATGTCAGCAGCGCTTCCATAGGCTTTTTGCGAGAAGGCGAACCTGTGCTCATGCATTACGCGGCCTTCCCCTATCAGCGCTTTGGCCTCGCACGAGGACGGGTTGTGGAAATAACCAGAGCACCTATCACGGAATCCCAACCGGGAAAGGGACAGCAGCAGTCCGCGTCCGGCAGTCAGGACAAGAAAGACGGCAGTAGCAGCTCCAGTGGAGGAGATCTCTATCGTATCCGCGTCAAGCCGGATCTGCCCTACATCGTGGCTTATGGTGATAAAAAACCGCTGGAAGCCGGAATGGAAGTCGAAGCGGATATCGCCATCGATTCACGTCGTCTCTATCAGTGGATATTCGACCCTGTGATCAGCATGCGCCACAGCATTGCCGCCATCAGCGGGGGGCTTGTCGACAAATGAGCGAGGCTTTCAACGCCCTTCAGTTCGGTTTTGGCAAGAAAACACCGGTTATTCTTCAGGTTGAGGCTGCGGAATGCGGTATCGCCTGTCTCGCCATGATCATGGCCCATTACGGCCACCAGATCGATCTGGCGACCCTGCGCCGGCGCTACTCGGTTTCCATTCAGGGCGTGACGCTTCGTAGTCTCGTCCAGATTGCCGACCATATGGGTTTCTCGACCCGCGCGGTCAGGCTCGATCTCGACGATCTCGTCAACCTCAAGAAACCCTGCATTCTGCACTGGGGCATGAACCACTTTGTGGTGCTGACGGAGGTCAAGGGCGACAGGATCACCATCAATGATCCCGCCGTTGGAAACCGCACCATCAGCATGGAGGAGGTTTCCCGCGAGTTCACGGGTGTCGCGCTGGAAGCGACTCCCAACGAGTCCTTCGAGAAGAAGGATGAGCGCGAAACCATCCGTCTGGGTGATCTGTTCCGTCACGTTGCCGGACTGCGCGGCGCACTCATGGGCCTGTTCTTCCTGTCCCTCGGGCTGGAAGTTATCGCGCTGATCTCGCCGATGGTGTCTCAGGTGGTGATCGACGAGGTGATTGTCACTGCTGATCATGACCTGCTGAAAACCATTACGTTCGGACTGGCGCTTCTGCTTCTGTTGCAGATGTTCATCGGCTCCGTCCGTACATGGGCTGTGACCCTGTTCAGCACCCGGGTTGGTCTGGAATGGAACACCAGCCTGTTCGATCATTTGACCCGCCTGCCGCTTGATTATTTCAGCAAGCGCCATGTCGGCGACGTGCTGTCGCGCTTCGGATCACTGGGCACCATCCAGCAGACCATGACCACCGACATGGTGCAGACCGTCATGGATGGCATCATGGGCGTCGGCATGGGGATCATGCTGTTCGTCTATGGCGGCTGGCTGGGGCTTGTCGCCTGTGTCGCGTTGGCGCTCGATATCCTGCTGCGTCTGGTGACGTACAGCACCTATCGCGAAGCGTCTGAAGAGCAGATTGTCGTCAACGCCAAGCAGCAGAGTCACTTCATCGAGACACTGCGTGGCATGGCCAGCGTCAAGTTGCTCGGCCTCCGCGAGCGGCGACGCGCGACATGGCTGAATATCGTTATCGACAGCATCAACATCAAACTGCGTCTTCAGCGTTTTGATCTGATCTATGGCCGGCTTGGCGATTTCATTTTCGGCGCTGACCGTCTGATCATGATGGTGCTTGGGGCCTATCAGGTCATGGATGGCTCCATGTCCGTCGGTATGCTGGTCGCCTTCCTGTCCTACAAGGATCAGTTCGCAGGTCGCGTTGGCTCTCTGGTCAATACCGGCTTCAAGCTGCGCATGCTGAACATCCAGACAGACCGTCTGGCTGATATCGTCATGACCGAACCCGAGCCAATGTCCGAAACCATTCCCGGCACGCATTATGATGGCGCTGCCGCGCTTTCCTGTCGCGGGGTATCGGTGCGTTATGCGGCGCAGGAGCCATGGATTTTCCGTGGGCTTGATCTCGATATTCCATCAGGCTCCAGCGTCGCCATTGTCGGTCCATCCGGCTGTGGCAAGACGACGTTGCTCAAGGCCATGATGGGGCTGCATGCCCTTGATGAAGGCAATATCTACATCGATGGTGTGGATACGGCGGTGCTGTCGATGGAAACCTATCGCGAGCGTATCGCTGGCGTGTTGCAGGATGATGGCCTCTTCTCGGGTTCTATTGCTGATAATATCAGCGGTTTTGCAGATGACCCGGATCAGAATCTGATTACTGACTGCGCCGCCAAGGCCGCCATTCTTGAAGACATCAAGCGTATGCCGATGGGTTTCGAGACTCTGGTCGGCGATATGGGCGGTGCTCTGTCTGGTGGTCAGAAGCAGCGCGTCATTCTGGCGCGTGCGCTCTACAAGCGTCCGCAAATCCTGTTCCTTGATGAAGCGACCAGTCATCTTGACGAACATACGGAATCCATTGTGGCGCAATCCCTGCGGGCGATGAACGTCACGCGCGTGATGGTGGCCCATCGGCCCGCGACCATCGCGCATGCTGATTATATCTACTCCTTTGAGCCAGGTGGCACTCTAGTGCTCCGGAAGGCTCCGCAGGCGCAGCCGGTCCAGCAGCCTGCACCACAAGCACAGCAACCCGTACCGCAGCAGGCAGCGCCCGCTCCTCCACCGTCCTATGGTGGCTCATTCGGATATGGCGGTGGCTGGCCTGCAAAACCGCAGTAAAAGACGGTTTAAGGAGCTTTGTCCTGTGCCCCCCAAGCGGACACAGTCCCTTCAATCTCAACTTGTCTGCAAGCATAAAGCGCCAGCAAATTCCAAAGAAGTTTTTGGTGAAGCTTTTTTCAAAAAGCTTCAGACAATAGCGGTGTTTTAAAACACAATCTCCAAGGAACTTTTATTGTAACCCTTCAATAAAATGCGACGGCATCACCTCTGTCCCATGATCACCCTTTCGCATAACGCACGCGCCAAAACCGGCTTTCGCTGGTATTGAGAGCAGGCAACGGAAGGAAAGACGACGTTATGCGGTTTGTGCACAGTTCGGACTGGCAGATCGGAAAGACGTTCAATTTCGCAAGTGACGAAGTGCTGCGCGTCCTTCAGGCCGAACGGCTTGAGGTCATCAACCGGCTTGGCGAACTGGCGCGCGCGCATGGTGCTGCGGATGTTCTCGTGGCGGGCGACATCTACGATTACGAAACACCTTCCGATCGCACCCTGCGTCAGCCTCTCGAACGCATGCGTCAGTTTCCGGATCTGCGCTGGCACCTGATCCCCGGCAACCACGATTTCCTTCAGCCAAATGGCGTATGGGACCGGGTCCGACGTTCCGCTCCTCCCGAAAATATCCGTCTGCATCTGGAGCCAAATCCCGTTGCGATGACTCAGGACGGCTCTGTCTGGCTGCTGCCCTCCGTGCTGAACCGTCGTCATACCCTGAATGACCCGACTCTCTGGATGGATGAGGCCGAAACACCGGAAGGGGTCATGCGGATCGGCATGGCGCATGGCTCCGTTCGTGAATTCGGCAGTCAGCCGGGTGAACAGCCTAACCTGATTGCGCTTGATCGTGCAGCGAGGGCAGGGCTGGCCTATCTCGCTCTGGGGGACTGGCACGGGTTCAACAAGATCAGCGAACGATGTGCCTATTCCGGCACGCCTGAAATCGACGGGTTTGATAAAGGCGGTGATGGCGGCGGTTCCGCGCTGGTCGTCTCGATCGACGGACCGAACGCCGTGCCGACCATTACACCGCATCGGGTCGGACGGTTTTCTTGGAAACGGGTGCAGGCCACCCTCACGTCACGCGAAGAAATCGAGGCATTGGAAAATCGGCTGCGGTCGCTCGATCCACAAAACCTCAGTTCCCTTCTGGTCTGGCTGGATGCGGAAGGGCATCTGACGCTGGAAGACATGACGCTTTTCGACGAGAAAATCCTGACCGGTGTCGAGGCGGCGCTTTGTCTGTTGCGCCTTGGCAAGCGTCCTGAACTGGTGGCGTCCGAAGCGGATCTGTCCACGTTTGGCGAGGCTGGCGTCGTCAGTCGGGCCGCCGCCCGCCTGCAGGCGCTGAGCGCAACGCCGGGGCCAGAACAACAGCATGCCATGGCGGCCCTGCAACGGCTGGCGGTTCTCTGGCGGAGTGAGCGAAGCGCATGAACACGAACGGACTGATCTTTACGGCTCTGGAAGTCGAAAACTTCCGTCGTTTCACCGGTGTTCACCGTCTTGATGGACTCGGAGCAGGGCTGAATCTGCTGGCGGCTTCGAATGAATCCGGCAAATCGACCATGCTGGCGGCGCTGCGGGCATTGTTTCTCTACAAGCCGGGCTCTTCCACAAAAACCACGCGATCCTTCGAGCCGTATAGCGGTGGCGCGCCGCGTATTCTGGCGGAGTTCACACTGAACGGTCAGGGCTACCGTTTTGAAAAACAGTTTCTAAAAAAGAGCTTTACCCGTCTGACAGGTCCAAATGGCTTGAAGGAAGGCGATGATGCCGACGCTGAGGTGCAGACGCTTCTCGGACTGAGTGCTGCGAAAAAGAACGAGACGGACGGGCTGCTTCCCGCCCTGTGGGTGGAGCAGGGACAGAGTTTTACCCAGCCAGATCTGTGCGATACGGCCCGCCAGAGCGTGCAGTCCTGCCTGAACGCTGATTTCGCGGAGATCACTGGCGGTGCGGACGCGGCTCGTATTCTGAAACGGGTGCAGGAGGATCTGGGCAAGCTGGTCAACGGTCACAATAAAAAGCAGGGACGTTATGCCGACGCGGCGGCAGGCGAAGAAACAGCCACAGCCACTCTGGCGACTTTGGAAAATCGACAGAGCGCCCTTGAGCAGGATCTGAGAGAACTGGATCACGCACGCCAGCAGATGCGGCGGGAGCAGGATCCGGCACGTCAGCAGCGGGAACAGGACGAACTCGAGCAGGCCAGAACCCGGAAAAGCGATCTGCTGCGCTTCGGAAAACGTGAAGCCGAGGCGAAGGCGGCCATCGAAACTGCGCAGCGTGACTGGAACCGCCTGCGGGATGAGCGCACGCTTCGGGCAGAGCGACGGCAGCGTCTGGCGGACGCCCGGCAGAAAGCTCTTGAGGCAGAGGAAGAATATCGTCAGGCGGAGGCACGCCTGCAACGGGCTGAGGGTGCTCTTGCAGAACAGAGCGATGCGCTCAGCAAGCTTGATGAGCGCCGCACCGAGGCGGGCAGGTCCGTCAATCGTGCCGAGCAGGCGCTCGCCCATCTCCAGCAGCAGGAACAGAGGGATGAGGCGATCCGCCAACAGCATCATCTCGAAAGCCTGATTGCGCAGGTCGAAAAAACCCGTGCCGCGTTCACAGCCTTTCGGGTAGATGAAAAACGTCTTCGGGCCATTCAGGCCGCAGACAAGGCGGTGTTTGAAGCCGAGACTGCGCTGGGCGCTCAGGCGACCGGACTGGAAGTCACTCTGGAGCCCGGCGCTGCGGAGCGGGTGCGGCTCAATGGACAGGCGGTCGAGACAGAACGACTCAAGCTGGTCGATCCGGCTGAACTGACGATCGAAGGCGTCGGCATATTCCGCATTGTTCCAGCTATCCGAGATCGCGCTGTCATGCAGGACACGATTGACCGGGCGCGTCAGGCGTTCCGGGCGGCGCTGGACGCGGTCGGTTGCGCGGATATGGCGGCAGCCCATGCGGATATGGAGCGTCGTCGTCAGGCCGAAGCAGCGTGCAAGGCCGCGGAAGAGGGGCTGAAAGCAGCCATGAAGGCGTTTCAGGCGGACACGCCCGATCGCGCCATGGCGATGCTGCGTCAGCGGATTGCCGAGGCGGAAGCCGGACTGGCGCAATGGAAAGAAGCGCAGGGCGACGAAGCCACTGCACTTCCCGCGTCCATGGAGGAAGCCAAAGCCGACCTGACAGCAGCCCGACAGGCCTTACACGACGTGGAACAGGACATTGTCCGGACTCGAGAGGCGCTGCGCGATCCCCTCGCCGAACAGGATGTGGCGCGAAAACTTCTGGAAGAGCGCCGATCGGATTGTCGCGTGCTCAGGGATCGGCAGGACAATCTTCAGGGTGAGGAAGATGCGGCGCAGGCCAGTGAGCCGGATGCGGTGCTGAATGAACGTTTTGAGAAGGCGGGAGAGGCACTGAACACGGCGGAACGGGCGCGGGACCGTCTGAACGAGGAGCGTCCCTCCGAGCCGGAAGCGCTTGTCGATGCAGCCATCAGCCGTCTGGACGCCCAGATTGCGGGGCGGCGGGATCGTCTTGCACGCCTGCAACAGGATGTGGTGACACGCGAAGTCCGGATTCAGGCCGCTGAAGGAAGTGGTCTGGATGAGGCGATCGCCGCCTGCAAACGCGACATTGAGCGGCATCGGATGGAACGCGAGTCCTGTGAGCAGGAGGTTGCTGTTCTCAGGTTGCTCAAGGAAACGCTCATGGAGGCCGAACGGGAGACGACCGAGCGTTATCTCGCGCCGCTGACCCGTGCGCTTCAGCCCGCGATCGAGATGCTGTTCCCCCGTGCGACAGCCCATCTGCAAACCGATTTCACCGTGTCCGGGCTGAGCCGCGGACGCACGGAGGAGGATATCGAGAGGCTCTCCGATGGGACTCGGGAACAGATCGCCGTTCTGGTCCGGCTGGGCTTTGCGGACATCCTGCATGCGCAGGGGCGCCCCGCCATGCTGATTCTTGATGATGCGCTGTGCTTCTCCGATGCGCTGCGGATGCGGACGCTGTTTGACATTCTGACGGACGCCGCCAGCCGGATGCAGATCATTATCATGACCTGTCGGGCCGAGCAGTTTGAGGAGTTGTCCGCACGACCACTGCGCCTTGTGGCGGATGATGTGGCAGCGCAGGTGGCTGTGTGATCAGGACACACCTGATGCGAAATGGCCTCATTCTGTCCGTTGGTCGGATGACAGGAGGCCACTGCGTTGCTAGAAGGCCCGGCAATACCCGGGTTGCGGGTCGTGTGGTGCAGTTTCACAGGAAAATCGGCAGATGAAGATCGTCGCTTGTAACAGCAACCTACCGCTCGCCGAAGCTGTAGCGGCTGAACTCAATATGTCGCTTTGCAACGCCTCCGTGCGACGCTTCGCCGACATGGAAGTCTTTGTCGAGATTTTCGAGAATGTGCGTGGTGAGGATGTGTTCGTTGTGCAGAGCACCTGCATGCCGACGAACGACAACCTCATGGAACTGCTGATCATGCTGGATGCGCTGCGGCGCGGTTCGGCCCGCCGGATCACGGCGGTCATGCCGTATTTCGGTTACGCCCGTCAGGACCGTAAATCCGGCCCCCGCACGCCGATCAGCGCCAAGCTGGTGGCGAACCTGCTGGTCGAGGCCGGCGCTGACCGCGTGCTGACTCTGGACCTGCACGCCATGCAGATTCAGGGCTTCTTCGACGTGCCCGTGGATAATCTCTATGCTGCGCCGCTGTTCGTACGCGACATCAAGGAGCGTTACGGCGACCGCGATCTGATGATCGTCTCGCCGGATGTTGGCGGCGTGGTGCGCGCGCGTCAGCTGGCGCAGCGCCTGAACACGGATCTCGCCATCATAGACAAGCGCCGCGAGCGCGCCGGTGTGTCCGAGGTCATGAATGTCATCGGTGACGTCAAAGGCCGTCACTGCCTGCTGGTCGATGATATCGTGGATAGCGGCGGCTCGCTCTGCAACGCGGCGCAGGCCATCATCGACAATGGCGCGGCGTCCGTCGGCGCTTATGTTACGCACGGCGTGCTGACAGGAAAGGCGGTCGAACGGATTGGCGCTTCTCCGATCGAGATGCTCACGCTGACCGACAGCATCAAGGCGACGGACGCTGTGAAAGCGGCTCACAATATCCGTCAGATCACGACAGCCGAACTGCTTGCACGCGCCATGCGCGCCGTGTCCGACGAGAGTTCCGTCTCGTCACTGTTTGACTGAGAAAGCAGAGGATCGCCTTGTGATTACCCCGACACGGTACTGGTATCTCCGTCATGGTGAGACGGACTGGAACAAACAGGGTCTGTCACAGGGCCGGACCGATATTCCTCTCAATGAGACCGGACTGGAGCAGGCGAGCAAGGCTGGTGGTCTGCTGGCTCAGAAAGCGCTGGGTGAGCTGCGGATCAGCCGGATTGTCTCTTCCCCGTTGGCCCGCGCCCTGCGTACGGCGGAGGTTGCGGCTGATGCGCTGAAGGAACGCTACGGCGTTCGTCCGGTGCTCACCATGGATGTGGGACTGGAAGAGGTCTGCTTCGGTGAGCAGGAAGGTTGCCCGATGGGCGAGTGGTATGATGACTGGGTCGAGGGGCTTTACACCCCTCCCGGCGCTGAGCCCTTCGCGTTTCTGCGTGACCGCGCCGTCGCCGCCCTGAACAGGGCACTGAGCGGGCAGGGCACCGTGCTGGTAGTCGCCCACGGTGCGCTGTTCCGCGCTTTGCGGTCAGCCATGCACCTTCCGGCGAATGTCCGGCTTCCGAACGCCATTCCGCTTGTGGCGGAACCGCCGGAAGTGGCAGAAACGCCCTGGACTCTGAAACAGTTCGCTTAAAAAAGACCGCTCTGGTCAGCCGAACAGATCGACGGCTGCGGATTTTACAGCTTTTCCGTCCTTGCCCGCGCTGCTTTTTGTGAGCACGTTCCCTGTGGCGTCCAGACCGATCGAAAGGCCGCCGCCATGAGACCGCTGGCCGGTCGCATTGATGTTGGTGTCGGCCATTTTGGCTGGTGCTGCGGAAGTGCGGCCACGATGCTGGAGAGCCAGCAGGGCGTAGCTGGAGCCGCTCAGGGACGCTGAACTCGTCATGGCGTATGTCCTTCAATAAATCGCTTCGACCGTACGACGGGAGTGTTAGCGCACGGTAAATTTATGAGAGCCATCAAACAGAGCCTATTCTCCGGCGTTAGGCTCTGTGTCCTAATCGGATCATGAACCGGAGATTTGCCAGATGACTTTCAAAAAAACGATCAGGAGCGCCTTTCTGGCCTCTGCTGTTTTTACCGCCTCGTTCTCCATGGCGTCCGCTGCGGAGATGGACGGAATGTTCATGGGAAATTTCTCACCTGAACACGGAACAAAATCCCACCCGAAAGGTATGGTCGACGCCACCCTCGATTCCAAGACGCATGAGCTGACCTACAGCATCCAGTGGTCCGGTCTTTCAGGGCCAGTCAGCGTGGCCCACTTTCACGGCCCGGCCAACTTCGATCAGGATGCTGGCGTCATTGCGCCTATTGACGGTCCTTATACCAGCCCGCTGAAAGGCAAGGTCAAGCTGGACGACAAGCAGGTTGAGGAGCTTGAAGCTGGGAAAATATATGTAAACCTGCACACTGCCGCGCATCCCAACGGTGAAGCCAGGGCGCAACTGATCAAAAACTGATCATCTGAAGAACCATAGAGAAGCGCAGAGCCGGTGGGGTTAGCGTGAGGCGGTATTGATGAGCGGGTCTGGCGCACGGTGCTGCACCGGCCCGCTTTTCATCTGCATGAAGCATCCTCTGAGCAGCCAGTCCGGCAGGATAGCGAGGGCCTGTAGAATGTTTGATGCTGTCATCATTGAAAAAAACGACGGACAACAAACCGCGTCTTTTCGGCAGATTGCTCAGGACCAGTTGCCTGCGGGTGACGTGCTGGTGAAGGTCGAATGGTCCACCCTCAACTACAAGGACGCCCTCGCCATCACCAGCAAGGGACCGATCGTGAAATCCTGGCCGATGGTGCCGGGCGTGGATTTTTCCGGCACGGTCGTGGAATCCCGGTCGTCCGATTTTCAACCCGGCGACAGGGTCCTGCTCAACGGCTGGGGGGTGGGCGAAAAACACTGGGGCGGTCTCGCCGGTCTGGCGCAGGTCAGTAGTGAATGGCTGATAGCGCTTCCGGCTGCGTTCTCCTCCCGACAGGCCATGATTCTCGGCACGGCAGGCTATACGGCCATGCTTTGTGTCATGGCGCTGGAAAAGGCCGATGTGAAGCCTGCCGATGGGCCGGTTCTGGTGACGGGAGCATCCGGTGGTGTGGGCAGTATCGCCGTGATGCTGCTCTCTGAACTGGGCTATGAGACCGTGGCTGTCACGGGACGCATGGCGGAAAAGGACTATCTCGAAAGTCTTGGCGCCAGTCGCGTAATCGGTCGTGAGCTGTTTACACAGAAGACGCGTCCTCTGGAAAAAGCTGAATGGGCTGGTGCGATTGATGTCGTTGGTGGGCAGGTGCTGGCATCGGTCTGCGCGGCCATCCGTCAGCGCGGTGCTGTAGCCGCGTGCGGTCTTGCCGGCAGCATGGATCTGCCTTTGACCGTTGCGCCCTTTATCCTGCGCGGGGTGAGCCTGCTCGGGATCGACAGCGCGCTCTGTCCCCGTGAACAGCGGATCAGGGCATGGGATCGGCTTGCCGGTCTGATCGATGTGACGCGTCTGGAGGATGTGGTCAGTGAATATCCGCTCTCGCAGGCCATCGAGGCGGCACATGCGCTGATGGATGGTAAAACACGAGGGCGGATCCTGATCAACGTCGCAGGGTAGGGTCTTATTGAGACCAGTCCCCTCCTGAAGATGTTTAAGGAAATCGCGTCTGTATATCAGCCGATAACGGCGATTCCCGTTATTTCCACTTTCCAGCTTGGGTCCGCCAGCTTTGCTTCGACCGTGGCGCGGGCTGGTTTATTGTCACGATCCAGCCAGGCGTCCCATGCGCGGTTCATGGCCGCCATATCATTGATGTCGGCAAGGAAGATCTGCACGGACAGAAGGTTGCTCTTGCTGGTGTCCGCCTCGGCCAGAAGTGCGTCGATCTGACGCAGGATATCGGCAGTCTGTCCCTCGGCGTCGAGGGTTGCATCATCGGCAGTCTGTCCCTCGGCGTCGAGGGTTGCATCATCGGCAACCTGTCCGGCGAGATAGACCATATTTCCACAGACGGAAGCTCCACTAAGACGTTCTTCCGGTGCGAGGCGCTTGATGGTCATGAAATGTCCTTTTGCTAAGTATCTGGTTTTTCGAGATTATGATGAGTTTCGCTGTCGTGAATAGTGTAAAATCTTTCAAGAAGATAAAAAATTTTATCTGAATATTTGAAATAATACGCTGACTATAAAATTTTTCTTTGGGTGTTGGTTTTCTGATCCATAGTAAAGGATTTCTATTGGGACAGGAAATGTCAGAAAATTTGTTTAATATTTTACGTCTGAACATGGCTTCTAATGGTTGCCTGATGCATAATTCCTGAACAATGCTGCCATGCAGGAAAAGCCTAGGCGTGTATTTTTCTGAGGTAATTAGGCGCTTCTTTTGATCTTTGTATCATGACGTTTCTTTCCGTTACATGTTTGCCATCCTCTTAACCCGAATGAGGATTACTTCATGTCGTCATTCACACAGGAGATGAATATGAAAAAGCTTCTACTTATCGCTGCCGCTCTGACCCTCAGCACACCGATGATTGCTCACGCTGAGAACAATGATCAGGGTGGATACAACCACCAGAATGGTGACGAGCGTCACGATGACCGTCACGACGATCGCCACGATGAGAACAATGCTGGTGATCAGAATGGTAAAGACCACCACAAGAATGAAGGCAAGCATCACAAGCACGACGGCAAGCACGGTGAAGAGCATCGTGATGACAACAGCAACAACTAATCCCTGCTGATCGGTTGTCTGGCGGGACGGCTTTCATAGCCGTCCCGTTTTTTATGTACGGTAACCAGTCATTTTCATCTGAACTGTGGACGACCGGCTTGTGCGCACTCTCCGGATAATACGCCGTATAGAGTGTACCGGCTTCGGAAGGGTTTCGTATCTGCACGGATTATTTTCGGAATACTCGGGACAGTCCTTCCTGAAGAGATATGGGCGTTACACCAAGTTTTTGCTTCATGGGTGTAATATCAAAGTCTTTGTTCTCCGTCAGTCGACGGATTTCAGCGTCTTCAATCCGGGGAACACCAGGAAGTTTGCGCAGCACATATGCCGCTATTCTGATGCACCAGTCCGGAACGGAAATGATGCGTAATTTTCTCGATTGAGAAAACTGGGCGATCATGCTGACAAATTGTCTGTATGTGACGGCTTCGGGACCAGCAATAACCAGAGTTTCCGGTCCTTTGATCACACCTGACACGATCAGGGGAATGGCGGCGACAACGCTGCGCGTGACGTCCCCTTGCTCAATGGGCTGCACAAGAAAACGTCCTCCGTCAGGTAAGGGAACGACAGGAAGTTTCTTTAAAAGATCTGCCAGACGCTGGACATTGTTTTCACCCTGCGCACCGTAAATCATCGTCGGGTGTAAAAGCAGGGAGGGTCTTCCATCTTCTCTGAGGGCGTGTTCCCCAGCAAGAACACCGTTGCCGTGAGCATCCGGCCAGCGTGTGAACTTTCTGGTGCTGCCCAATGCCACAACAGGAACAGGCGTGACGGCAAGGATAGAGGGGAGATGGCGTGCATGCGCGGTATTGACGACAATATCAGCATCCTTCAGGGTCTCGGAAAGACGATCGGGATCTGTAAGGTCCGCTTCCCTGACGGCTGAACAGTGCCGGTCGAGCTCTGGAGAAAGATTCTTCCTGTTCCTGACAACAGCAATCACTTTATAGCCTTCATTGAGAAGACTGTGACACAGGACTGAACCTGACCGGCCACTCGCCCCGATAACGGCGATCTTCACGTCAGAAGCTGAAATCTGCATTTTATATCCAGTCAGTGTTGATGCCTGTGTCGCGGCGGGTGTTACGGTGCAGGCGCTATCAGAATGTCATCCAGTCGGGATGTGAGAGTCTGTGTGAAATCGGGCCGCAGATGCATCTGATCTGCAAATTTCGGTGTGCCATCATTCATCAACGGAAAACAGGTCTCGGCTGATCCGCAGATCTCCTGTGTCGTATCCAGTGTGGAACTGCCGGTATCCTGAGCGATGCCCATCAGAAAAGCTGTCATTGCTGCGTGTTCAGCTCTCATGGGAGCAACAGGAATACCATTCTGCAAGGCGTCCTTGTCCAGACTCAAATGCGTAAAATGCCGTGTTACCATATGGGCGGGATCGAAACGAGTGCTGATGGGAGTTGGCAAGATGAAAACGATCTTGCGTTTTCCATGTGCCGACAGAGTTCTTAGTCTTTCTTCCGCCCTGATTTTTTTAGCAGGCCACTCTGGCGGAGGTCCGAAAACCCGTTCCCAGAGTGCGCCCATGACAATTGTATGCACGGACCACTTCGCCAGAATACGATCCTGAACCTCAGACATCGCATTGCAATAGGTAAAACCTTTTGCCGGCTTTTCGACTGGCAAAGGAGCGCAACTCGGTCCTGATATGAAAATGACTGTCTGTTTCAGGCGACCTTGTGCAAACAGGGCATCCACACGCGGTCCCCACTGGAACAGAAGGCTGTCGCCTGTGAACAGGATGGCGTTTGCTGGATCGGAGCCGATGATACCAACCGTTAGCCCCTGTATATGCTCGACATGCATATGCTGTGTAATCGGAAAAATACCGTCCTGTTCGGCGAGATTTATTTTTTCAAGATTGATTCCGGGTGTGTCGCTTCCCAGCGCCGTTCTGTGTCCGGGCCATGCCCGCAGGGTCAGTCCCAATATGGCAGTGACCGCCAGTGCGGAAAGAAGACCGATAACAGTGCGTCGTTCGGGTGTTTTCCATCGCAGAGGAACCTCGACGAAACGTGTGGTCAGGGCAGCAAGTATCAGGGATAGCGTGATGATCGCATATCCCGTGCTTCTGTGTGTGTGACTGACGCCATGAACAAGATGCTCATACGCGATGAGCGGCCAATGCCAGAGATAGAGCGGATAACTGATGGACCCCAGCCATCTTGCCGGAGGGGCGGCTAATATATAGCGCGCCAACCAAGTTTCAGGACCAGCAGCGATCAGCAGAGCAGCACCTGATACTGGAAAAAGTGCAGTAGGAGAGGGGAAAAACCAGTCCTGCCTGAGCTGGAACACGGCAACCACAAGACAGAATAGTCCTGCCCCGCTCCCTATCGTACGCCAGCGGAGAGATAATCTTTCGAGTTTACGTCCTCCGAGAACGAGACCCGCTCCCGCCATGAACTCCCATATGCGGGAAAATGGCAGGTAGAAATCTGCCGCTGGAGCAAAAAATGCGCAGGTCAGTCCTATAGCGAAAGAGATCAGTCCCGTGACAAGAGTCACTTTGGTCAGAGAAAATACCTTGCTGCGAGAGAAAGCAATAAGGGCAGGCCAGAAGAGATAGAACTGTTCTTCAACACCGAGGGACCAGAGATGCAGCAAAGGCTGGAGACTGGCTGCCCGGTCGAAATACCCTTGTGTCTGCCATGAAAAAATATTGGATAGAAAGGTCGCGCCAGCAAAACAGGCCATACCGAGCGTACTGATTTCATTGGGTAGCAAAAACAACAGTCCGGCACCGACTGTAGCCAGTAGCACACAGAGAAGTGCGGGAGCGAGACGACGCACGCGCCGGGTATAGAATGAAACAAAACTGATTTCACGGTGACTGATCTGACGTGTGATCAGAAATCCGGAGATGACGAAAAATACGTCCACACCGCAGAAGCCACCGGGAAGCCAGCGGGGAAAGACATGGTACACCACCACCGCGATGACCGCGAAAGCGCGCAGACCATCGATATCTCCACGATAGGAGGATGGATTGATTTTGCTCTCTAATGGCGGACTTGCACTCATTCAGCAGTTAATAGCGTATGGTGGGTGGCCAGTTAAGCCGGTGGATATCCGGATATGAGTGTTTACGAGTATCTACAGGCGTTCAACTGCGCCAGACCACAGGAAGAGTTGCCGCCGCCGCTTAACGCATTGGACTGATTGCATAATAAAACAGGTGGGTGAGGTCAGCCACACCGTTAATCAATGGGCGCTCCATTTGAAATCAGACTGACGGACATCATCTGATAATTCTTCGCTCTCTATCATCTTTAGAAATCGGCTGCCATTGGGTGAGGACTGTCCTGTCCGGTTACATCTGGCAGCAGGTCAGTGATTTCAGAGACGCCGATGTTCTGCTGGCTGATCTTTCCGGTGAAACAGAGGAAGTCATCGGTGACAGGGAATACGACAGCAACCAGATCAGACAGTCTTTCGCAGGACGGAACATTGCCGCCTGTATTCCGCCTAAGAAAAACCGGAAATCAGGACTCCCTTACGACTGGCATCTTTATAAAAAAACACCACATGCTTGCAAAGCTCAAGGACTGGCGACGTGTCGCAACACGATACGACCACTGCGCTCGTACCTTCATGTCTGCAATTCACATTGCAGCATACTTTATCTACTATCTTAAAGAATGTGTCCTGAGCCTAGGCGGACTAATGGCGATTCGACATGATCTCGCTCTGGAGCGCATCCAGATTCTGGTTTGGATGGCGCAGGTGGCAGAGTGGGTCATGCAGGAAGCTGTGCCCGACATCGACGGACATATCAAACTGAGCGCAGATATGCGGTATGTCGGTCAAAATTACGAATTGTCGGTGGACGTACCTGATGCGGGTAAGACCGTTACAGAACAGTCGGTGAATACGATGGTCCGGAATTCATTGTGGGGCACAAAATGCAATATGGTTTAGCATCCGAGACTGATCCGGTGCGGTCCGAAAGGACGTGAGAAGATCTGGAAACACGAGCACGCCGCCGTTTCAGCTGTATTATAGCTTTTCATGAGACTTTGACTTTTTAGGTAAGTATTTATAGATACCAAAGCGAAAAATTTGCGATTATATAGGTTATTGTCACGATCATTGCGCCTGCCATCAATTCACATAGTGTAAAACTGCGATTGACCGAAAAAGCCATTTTTGTCACGGAAATATTCAGATATTTCGTTCCAATGATTAAATTTCGAAAACTGGTGATTGAGACACGGTGAATGCTCCCGCATAGCACAAGTCAAAAGCCAAAGAAAAAGGATGGAGTGCGCCGACAGGAGAGTTCCTCAGTATGGAAGTAATTGTGGTCATGACAATGGAGCGAGGAATCAGCAATGCTCCGGTTATACTGGTTGTATACAGTAGGGATGACGCCGCATTGCCGATAATGTTGGCGGATAGAAAGATCGTGGCTTTAAAGGCCATTGTCGCGGATGTACTCGCCAGAGCGTTGCAGTCAGAGGCAGAACAAGGCAACCAGCAGTAAGAAAACTGATATGTAAAAACTGGTATGCCATGGTGTGATGAAAACCTGAAGAATTATCATGAAACCTAAATTTTTTGTTCTACAGAAAAAGTTTTTTAATATTCCTGTGATCGTTGTCTGCCAGTTTAGATAAAGCAAGAGCTGCTGAAAGCAGTATGGCGACAGTAAATGACAGGACAAGAAATATTGTGGGATTCAGGGCATGCAGTGCATAGCACTGTTCCGTAGATGGCTACTATTACTCTCTTGTTTTCATGATTGTTGTCTTTTCCTGTTGATGGCTTTTGTGACTGACTGTCATATCGAAAAAAAATCCAATGGTTTCGATGTTGGAAAAGGACAGAAATAAATTCCGAACCAAAGACGAGGTCTGCCACCCGTAGACGGTGCGATAGACTGAAAAAGGCAATTGTGGTTTTCGCAATGACAGGAGAATGTCTGACCTGCCGCGGATCAGGGCAAGTGAGACAAGAAAGGCAGAGAATTCATTTCCTTTAGCTGTCGATTTCCATAAAACGGATCGGGAGATTGATGACAGTAACAACAATATTGGGGGCGATAACAGTCGTATCAAAAAAGAAGACGCGAGTAGCCTAGTTTATTGCAGGGAGTCTGATAACTCCGATCAGGATAGCAGAGATTTCCGATATACCAAGCGTAATCTGTGATGGGAATTTTTCAGGAGCAACACAGTTTCCAACCATTGTCGTCACAATCATGCGGCAGACAACAAACTCTCTGAAAGTGGGAGTAAAGATATTCCCTATCGATTGCTGCTAAGAAATCAGAAGTTTTTCAATTTGACAGACGATCAACTTATCAATTTTTTCGAATGGCCGCCTGTCATTATTGAGTTCAGAAGTCCGCTTTGATAGATCCGAAAGCAGTCCGAGGCATGCCAAGTAGCATTGACTGGTAACTGTAGCCGCTTGATGAATCAAGCGGATTTCCGTTTTCACCCATAGTCGCAATGTAAGTCTGGTTTGTGATGTTATTCAGGTTGAAGGCCAATGTCAGTCCTTTAACGAAACCGCCAAGGGGAGGGGAATGGTCTGCTGGTTTCTTGACGTGCCACTGAAGGCCCAGGTTTGCAAGCCAGTAACCTGGCGCATGAAGTTCTCCAGAATAATCGTAGTTTCTGTGGCTAAGATAATTCCCCTCGATGTAGAAACTCAGGCTGCGCCAGTCGTAGGCGAGATTGGCCTTATACATGAAGCGGGGATAATTGACGACCTGCTGGCCTTTTGTCCGGTATATAGTTCCCTGCTGCGTGATATTATTATCATAAACAGCATGATTGTAGCTTATGCTGTTGGAGATGGACAGATTGCGGACAGGACGGATCACGAACTGGACGTCCACACCGTTCATTGTCACGCTACCAACATTCGCAACCGCTGACACCGGATTGATGACAGGGCCGGATGTGATCTGCTGCAGACGATTGAAGAAGTTTGTGCGGTAAGCATAGACTGATGCATCCATCAGACGATCGGAATAACGATAGCCTATTGCATAGGTCCAGTCTTTTTCAGGGCGAATGGACCCACGACTTGCATCGTAGGCGGCCTGTGTTACCGCAAAAGGAGATGCTGAAAGCTTATACCCTGATTCCATGTAGTTGCGGGCATTTTCAGAGATATCAATAAAAATCTCATGATTTTTCAGGAAGCGATAATCGACGCCGATATGCGGCAGAAATGCTTTTGCTGTTGTGAGACTTTCACCGGAAGTAATGTCTCCTGCCGAGGTGTCGTAATAAGCAGTGCTCAGATAGCCATCGCCAACACGTTGTGTGGACAGCAGTGACTTGAATCCGAAATGCAGGGCAAGATTCTGAATAGGACGGTAGGTGTCATTAACGAACGCGGTAAACGTGTTTGAATTATAGTTCTGATTGAAGATTTCTGCGAACGGATTGGACTGATGTTGAAGAGGGTTGACGAGATTTCCCATAATCTGACCATTGACGACACTGGGCTGCTGATAGGCATACATTGGTGACTGGTAAGAGTTGTTTTCGTACCAGATGCCCATACCGATATGATTGCGGGCAATGTCATAGGTCAGTTTCGACAGAATACCGAAGCGACGGAAAGATGGTTCTTTCATGAGTTCGCTTAGAGGGGACCCGTTGGGCGAGGAAAAATAAGGCGAAGTCCAGCCGGTCTGCTGTAGATCGGCATGACCATAGGCGGTCGTGACCCACTTTAATCGGTCCGTCAGGGCAAGATCAGACTTCACATAGCCCATGAAACCGTGTTCATTGGTCGGGCTATCATAATAAGAGGCATCTTCCGGATCAGATAATTTGTTGTAACCACTAGGATAGATTCCTTTCGCGGCATTGACGGCGGCAAGATATCCGCTGGCCTTTCCATTGTAGTAGTTGTCTATCTTGTTGCCGAGTTTCTGTAAAATTTCAGGTGACATGTCCTGATATTCATAGGAATGCAGGTCATAATAATTAAAGTAGGTAGAAAGAGAACTGTTTTCGGCGATCGGCTGAATCAGTTTTGCGCTAGCCTGCTGCGAAAACTGTTCTCCGAAGCCTTTCCACTTCTGCTGGTCATTTCGAACATAGGAAACATAGAAGCGGGTACCTGTCGAGTTCAGGTCGCCGCTGTCAACGCGAACATAGGTATGATAGTTGGAGTAACTGCCGAAGCCCTGCTGGACTGATGCACCCAGTTTATGGGCCGGATCAATGGTACGATAGGCGAGAGAACCACCGAGATTGTTGCTGGCAGCAACTTCTTCTGCGCCGGCTGACTGGGAAACATCAATGCCGGCGACGTTTTCCGGTGCTGTCGCTATAGTCGGATTCACACCATTGTAGTTACGGTAAGTGATTTCACCCAGAGGCATGTCGTCGAGTGTTATACCGAGATCTGATTGGGAGAAGCCATGCATGAAGATCTGGGTTGACCAGGTGGAAGTGCCCTGGGCATCTGCGGACTGGAAGTTGATGCCTGGAGACTGGTTGAGAGCCGCCAGAGGATTCATTCCGGGGGCGAGGCGTTCGATGGAGGCCTTGGAGACAAGGATATGCGCAGGTGGGCTACGGCGTCGCACGGAAACGGAAAGTGCTTCTGTTCCCTTGGCCTGCGTGGCGGTCGTCGCGTGCTTGCGATGTGTGGCTGAAACTGAGCTTTTAGCTTGCGCCGCTGACGCTGTATTTGAACTTTTCCCCGCTGTGCGTGCAACCGCCTGCGAAGAAAGGGGGATTTCATAAGAAACTATGGTCGTAACAAGAAGAGAAAAAGGAAAGGCAATTTTCTTTTTCATTGCGTGATTGACCCTTCGAGGACGAAAGCAAGATCCGGTAAAAGCTGTTTCGATCTATTGAATATCGTATACGCTATCATTCTCGTTATGGTATCGCAATAAAGTAAGCCGGAAATCGATGTGGCTTTTCAAGACTATTTTGGGGAAGGGAAGATGTGGAAAAAATAAAAAACAATAAGTTATGGAATTTTTTCCAGTATTTATTTTATTACTTTATCGATATGAGTTGGTTGGTGTTGCCTCAATGTCACACTGTATTTGCTGCGTGGAGAATAGCAGCCGACAAAAATTAATCTTTCATTTTTTGGAAGGGTTTGTCGCCAGCGGATATTCCATATCACTGGTAAGATCTTTTCGGGTTTGAGAGATATGGGTATGTACTGATTTCCGGAGTGCCTCAATATCCCGCTTCAGCCATAGATCAAGAAGTATTCCATGCTCTTTTGTCGCCCGTTTACGGTGGGAATGGTGTTCCAGATAGAGCAGAACATACCGTTCGGCAATCATGTGAAGCCGTTCCGGTATGCTGTATGACAGATCACCAGTTCCCGGTTTCATGAGTGCGAGATAGAATGCGTGGTTGCAATCTCCCCATTGTTAGGTGAAGATTTCTACGATTCCTCGAGATTTTTCAGTGCTTCACGAGCTGCATTCCGGTCGGCATCTCAATGCGTCCATTGTCGCTCCCTCTGCCGATCTTGAGATGACGCTGAGAGCAGTGGCCTTTGGCGCGATGGGCACGGCGGGACAACGCTGCACGACGCTTCGTCGTCTGATTGCGCATATATCAGTCTATGATCGACTGATTCCGAGATTGAAGCAGATTTATGCCGCTATTCAGGTTGGCAATCCACTCGAAGTAGGGTCGCTGGTGGGTCAGTTGGTTGATGAAGCTGCATTTATTGCCATGCAGGCCAGTCTTGAGGCCGCCAGAAAGGCGGGTGGCATCGTGCATGGGGGCGAGCGCGTTCTGGTGAACGGCGAAGGGTCTTTTTGCGTGCGTCCAGCGCTGATGGAGATGACGGTGCAGAAAGGGCCTGTTATTGAAGAAATTTTTGCCTCGATCCTCTATGTTCTGAAGTATGATACGCCAGAAGAGGCTATCGCTCTCCAGAACAATGTCGCTCAGGGTCTCTCTTCATCTCTCTTCAGCAATGACATGCGGGAAGTGGAAGGCTATCTGTCTGCGGCCGGTTCGGATGCCTGGAAAGGTTATATGCGCCGTCAGACAAACACGATCAATTACGGTCTTTCCCTGCCTCTCGCTCAGGATGTCAAATTCGACGTCAGTTCCTGACGGGAAGCCGGGCGGGTGATTACGGAATGCTCCCGTCCTGCTCTTCCAGCCACGTCCGAAAACGGGCGAGTGGGTCGTAATGCGAGCGATGGCAGGGCCAGACAGGATAATAGGCTTCGTCATCCTGCGTTTCGAAGGCGTCGCCAATCTGGACGAGACTGTCCGTTTCGAGGGCGTGGTGAACCATGATCTCCGGTAGAAGATCGATTCCGGATTCTGCAATCACAATCTGTGAAATGATGAAATACTGATCGCATAGCATGCCGTGGACGTTCGTGGCGTCCACCCCCTGAGTGTTGAACCATCGTTCCCAGGCATTCGGGCGGGAGACGAGGTGGAGCAGCGGTGCCTTGAGAAGACCGGCAGGCTCCGTGAAGTCATAGCGTTTGAAAAGAGACGGTGCGCAGACAGGTAATGTCTGCTCCCGAGCGATCAACTGCGTTTCCGTTCCGGGCCAGTCGGGGATACCGAAGTTTACGGCGGCGTCAAAGATTTCCGTAATGAAATCAAAAGCGGATGTTCGTGTGAAAAGATTGACGGTGACTTCAGGATTTTTCGTCGTGAAATCAGCAAGGCGGGCGGCGAGCCAGAGACCGCCAAATGTGGGCGGTACAGCAAGATTCAGTGTGCCGCCATCAGGAGCGGCCCGAAGGCCCAGCGTGGCGGTCGCAGGCCTCCCGTATTTCGTGCGCATAGGCTTCTCCAGCCACGGTCAGGCGGACTGTCTGTCTTTCCCTTGCAAAAAGCCTGGCACCCAGTTGCTCTTCCTGCAGACGGATCTGGCGACTGATCACACTCTGCGTCAGATGCTGTTTCAGGGCTGCGGCAGTAAAATTCTGATGGCGAGCAGCGGCTTCGAAAGTGCAGAGAAGGAAAATTGAAGGGAGAAACCGTCTCGCATAAGCCATCTCAGTCCGCTTTCCTGTTGATTCTGTCTTCAGATTCAGGGACAGGTTGCATGACTTTGAGGCAGAAGATGACCCTTGTCGGGATCTGGGTTGCGGACATGAGCGTGTGAGTACGCCGGTCGTGTCTGGCGGCAACATGTCGCCAGTTTTCCAGTAGAGAAAGTAGCAATGAGCTGCGATTCTCATCTGGTCAGGAAGGGAGGATTTTTCCTCCATTCAGTTTATAGGTTTTGCGAGTCAGGCAATAAACCTGCTCTGTGTGTTTAAATTGACACAATATTTCATAATTTGTTTGTCGGCATGGAATCTCCGGATTGTTTGCCTTAATTTCCTTAACAAAAGTTAACGGAGTGTGTCTTTTGTTATTGAACATCAGAACCCTTTTGACACTGTCGGTTTTATCTATGGCGGTTGGTGTTGGTCCTGCGCTGGCGGCGACGGGCAAGCCTGCGGCTCCTGCGACCTCACAGCCGCAGGCTTCTCCGACGACGCTGACGGGCACGTCGGGTCCGTGGAACTATCGCTGTGTGTTTCCGGGCGCGAACGTGACGACTTCGCCGGTGCTGTGCGTGATGGAGCAGTCGCTTGCCATGCAGGACGCCCAGAAGAAGACCGTGCCGCTGGGTGCCGTGATCTTTGCGCGCGCGCAGGTGGACAACAAAACCCCGCTTTCCGGTCGTCCTTGGCGTCTGACGGTTGAGACCCCTCTGGGTCTGTCGCTGAAAACCCAGCCGCGTGTGGCGGCCGATAAGGGCGCGCCGTTGACGCTCGTCTGGCAGAGCTGCGTGTCGACCGGCTGTCTGGCGTCGGCGGATCTGACGGATGATCAGGTTAAATACCTGCGCCACGCGAAACAGGGTCATATCATGGCGGACAAGCTGGCTGGCGGCGTGCTGACCATCAACTTTGACCTGCTGGGCGCCGATGATGGACTAAAGGCGCTGGACGGCTGGATTTCTCCGGGCACGTCTCACTGAACTTTTTAGTCCTGTTCTATCGTTTTTCTGTCTGATTGCCGGTGCCCTGTATGCGTCCTGTCCCGTTCGGCCGTCCTGTTCTAGGCGGCCTGCTGTTGTCCGGTCTGTTCTCGCTCCACTCCGCGCTGGCCGCTCCGGCCGGAGCGGAGCCCCCGGCGGGCGGCTTCGGCAACATGCCGCTTCCGGCAGGACCGGGCTCGGCGCAGGATCAGTTTCAGCGGTATCAGCAGCGGCAGCAGGATCTGAACATGCTGCCGCCACCGGATAACAGCACACAGATCCTGAACGAGCCGAAGGAGAGCACGTCCTCGACCCACTGTGTGGAGGTCAAGTCGATCTCCATCGAGGGCGCGGACCATCTTTCTCCTGGCGACCGGCACACGATCATCCAGCGCTATGCCGGGCGTTGCCTGACGACGGGCGATCTCAATCATGCGCTGGACGATGTGAACGGCAGCTATCTAGCGCAGGGCAATGTAACGTCGCGGGCCTATCTTCCCGAACAGTCCCTCTCCAGCGGCCATCTGCGGATTGTCGTCATTGAAGGCAAGATCGCGGGTTTTCTCTTCGAAGGCATTGAGCCGCGCCTGCATGAGGTCGCCGCCTTTCCCGGCATGCGGGACCATATTCTGAACCTGCGGGATCTCGAGCAGGGGCTCGACCAGATGAACCGCCTGCCCAGCTGGTCGGCGCGCATGAAGATCGCGCCCGGCAAAAATCCCGGCGAGACGCAGGTGCGTATTCTCCAGCCTGCGCCGGGGATCTTTCACGGACAGGTCTGGGCGGATAACAACGGACAGCCTGAAACGGGCCGTGAAACCGGTCACGCCATGCTGCGCGCCGACGATGCGCTGGGCCTGCTGGACATGTGGTCGGTTGAATATGACCATTCGCTGGTGGGTGACGCCGGTCGACGAAACACACAGTATATTTCAGCCAATGGTTCCATTCCGTTTGGCAAGTGGACCGTGTTCGGCGGGTGGTGGATGTCGAACGACGTCTATCATCTCCAGAGTATGGGCGAGGATTACCGCTTTGCCGGCAAGCGCAAGGATTTCCGTTTCGGCGTCTCGCGCGAGGTGCTGCGTAATCAGATCGGCGTCACAACCCTTCAGGCTTTTTACGAACTGAAATCCTTTTCCTCGACGCTCGACCGCACGCGTCTTGAAACCCAGAGCGCCCGTCAGGGCTCGGTCGTTGCGCAGGCCAGTGAGTCTCTCAAGGCCTGGGGCGGTATCTGGTATATCACCCTCGGCATGCGCTTTGGCGTGAGAGGTGTTGGCACACACTCCAATTTTCCGGATCCCGGTGCAGCTGATCCGCATACGCAATACGTCAAGCCGACCCTCGATATCGATGGCTACAAGCCGCTGCCATTCAGCCTGCTGTGGCACACCTCGATTCATGGTGAATACAGCACGGAAAATCAGTTCACGAGCCAGCAGCTCCAGCTTGGTGGTCCCTATACCGTGCGCGGTTTTCTTAGTCAGATGCTGGTGGGCAATGACGGTCTCTACATGCGCAATGACCTCTCCTACCCGCTGACCGGCGCAGGCATGAGCGATCATTGCGGGGCCTATCGCGGCTTCTGCCGACTGTTTGTTGAAGGCACTGAAGTTTACGGCATTCTGGATGTCGGCATGACCCGTGCGGGCTACCGCTCCAACACCCTGCCACCCGCGCTGAAGGGCGGCAATATCGCAGGCGCCGGCATCGGATTTCGCAAGACACGCGGACCGATTTTCTGGATGGCGAACATAACCCACTCGATCGCGCGTGGGCCTCTTCCGCAAGAGGGCTGGATTGCGGGCTTTCAGGCGGGAGTACGTTTCTGATGAACTGGTTCAGGACACATCGTCGTCTGCTGGCTGGCGTCAGCTGGGTTTCAAGTCTGGCACTGGCCATAGCACCTGCCGTCGCCAGTGCTGAAGAGCCTGCCATCGTCATCGACAACCGCACGGAGCCCGCGGCTCCCGCGCCAACGCTTGATCGCACGCAGAACGGTGTCGAACAGCTCAACATCGCCACGCCGAACGGCGCGGGCCTGTCCCACAACATGTTCACGCAATACAATGTGGAACAGAAAGGGCTGATCCTCAACAACGCCACGCAGGCGACGCAGACGCAACTTGGCGGCTATATCTACGGAAACGCCAATCTGAACGGCCACTCCGCGCATGTCATCCTCAACGAGGTGACAGGCACGCAGGCCAGTCAGATGAACGGTTTCACCGAAGTCGCGGGCGCGAAAGCCAATGTGGTCATCGCCAACCCGAACGGCATCACCTGCAACGGGTGCGGATTCATCAATACCGACCGGGCGACGCTTTCCACGGGTCACCCGGAATTCAACGCCGCCGGTGGTCTGGCGGCCCTGACCGTAAGCGACGGGCTGATCGCCTTTGAGGGCAAGGGCGGCAACTTCACCGCCGTGCCGGTTCTTGACATCATCAGCCGTCGCGTCGCCCTGAACGCACAGGTCAACGCCCAGACAGCGAGCCTCGTCGTGGGGCGCAACCGGGTCGACTACAACACCGGCAATGTCACGAAACTGGCGTCCGACGGCTCGAAGACACCCGAGTTCGCCATCGACAGTTCGGCCATGGGCGGCATGTACGCTAACCGCATCTCCATGCTGGTCAACGAGACCGGTGCTGGCGTGCGCGTCAACGGCGCGATGGCCGCCAATGCGGGCGACATGGCGCTGACCGCAGACGGTCGTCTGGTGCTCAACGGGTCGATGACAGCCACGGGCAACGTGACCGTGCAGACCAGCGGCGTGACCAATACCGGCACGCTACAGGCGGGCGGCGTGGCCTCCATTGCATCCGCATCGGATGTGACCAACCAGGGCACGATCGGCGCGGGTAATCATCTGGGTGTTTCCGCCGATACGCTGAGCAATACCGGGGCCATGACGGCCGCGGGCAGCAGCGGCGTCGCCCTTGCCGTGACGCATGGGCTGTCCAATGCGGGCCAGATCAGCGCGACATCCGGCACGACCCTCGCCTCGGCCGGAACTGTTTCCAATGCGGGAAGCGGCATCATCGTCGGACAGGCGGGCATGGCGCTGACGACGGCCGGGAACCTGATCAATGCGGGTGAAATCGGCACGGTGGCCGGTCCGCTGACCATCCGGGCGCAGTCGATCGCCAACACTGCCGGACAGATTCTCTCACAGAACCGCGACATCGCGCTGGAAACCGGCAGCCTGTCCAATACGGGCGCGGGGCAGATTCAGGCAGGCGCCAGCCTGACGGCGCAGGTCACGTCCTACACGGCGGACGCAGGTTCAACCCTGCAGGCCGGAGACTCTCTGGCCATGGCGGTCACGGGCGGAGCCATCAGCAATGACGGTCGTCTGGCCGCAGGCAGCGCTCTGTCCCTCAGCGCCGATCAGGGTATCACCAACGGTGGCAATGGCGTCATCGCCGCCGATAACGGCATGGTGGCCATCACCACCGGCGCGGCGGGTCTGGGCAATGCCGGACAGATCGGCACCGCCACGTCCGGTGATGTGGCGATTGCCGGTGGCGCGCTGGTCAATAGCGGCACGCTGGCGGCTGCGGGTGACGCCATTCTGACGACAGGCGCGCTCACCAACAGCGGCAGTCTGACGGCGGCAGGTAAGTCCGGACTGGTGCTCTCGGTCAGTGACCTCTCCAACACCGGCAGCATCGGTGCGACCGCCGGAACGCTGGCCGTCACGGCGACGGGTGACCTGACCAACAGCGGCACGCTCTATGGCGCTGCGGCTGACAGTGTGACGACATCTGGCGCGCTGGATAATCAGAACGGCCAGATCGGCGCGGGCACGTCCAGTCTGACGGTGCAGGCTGCGACGCTTGCGAACGATTCCGGAAAGATCATCTCGACCTCAGGACCCGTCACGATTCAGGCCGGGACTATCGGCAATCAGAATGGCGCGATTCAGGGTCAGGGCGACGTCACGATCGCCACCCCGACGCTCGATAACCGTAATGGCGGGCTGATCCAGTCCACGGGCGCGGGCCTCTATCTGGCCAATGGCGACCAGCCGATGACCACCCTCTATAATCAGGGCGGCTCGCTGGGCGCATCAGGCACGCTGTCGGTGAACGCCAGCACTTATGAAACCGACAGCAAAAGCGCCCTTGTCAGCACCGGCGTTCTGACCCTGAGCATGGCCGGGGCGCTGAGCAACAGCGGGCAGCTTGTCGGGCAGAAAGGCTTCAACCTCACGGTCGGCAGCTTTACCAATGAGGCCAGCGGTATCCTCGCCGCCGTCACCGGCAATGGCAGTCTGACCACGACCGGCACGGGTCAGCTCGTCAACGCGGGCACCATCGAAACCCTGCAGGCTGGTTCGACCCTTGAGGTCCGCACAGCATCAGGCGGTCTCTCCAATACGGGCGCGATCCTCGGCAGCGGGACGGCCACCATCGTCTCCACCGGCTCGGTGACCAACAGCGGCAAGATCAGCGCGCTGGGCGGGGCATTGACCCTGCAGGCGGCCGGTCTCACCAACACGGACACGCTGGCGGCCAAGGGGCTGCTGACCGCGCTGGTCAGTGGTGACCTGACCAACAGCGGCACGCTCTATGGAGCGACGGGTGGCGACATCAGCGCCACCGGCACCCTCGTCAACAATGGGGCCAGCGCGCAGATCGCCGCTGACGGGGCGCTGTCGCTCAAGGCGGGCACGCTCACCAACAGCAATGGCCAGATCCTGGCCAGTCAGGACGGCCTGACTGTCGCGGCCAACAGTCTCACCAACAGCGGTGGCCTGCTGCAGGGTGACACCACCACCAGTATCAGGGCTGACACGCTCGCCAATACGGCTGGCGGTGCGATCCTCTCGAAGTCCGGCGCGCTGACGGTCGGCGGACAGAGTGCGACAGCGGCGCAGTCCATCTCCAATCTTACCGGCACGTTGCAGGCCGCGACGGATCTTTCCGTTACGGCAAACGCCATCGACAATTCCGGCGGCACATTCAACGCCCAGACTGGCGCGCTGACCGCCTCGTCCGGCACCGGCCTGTTCCGCAATGACGATGGCATTGTGCAGTCGGCGACGGGCATGACGCTCTCGGGTGACAGCTTTACCGGCAACATGGGCTCCATCGTCAACGCTGGAACCACCCTCGGGATGAACTTCGGATCATCGCTGGACACGGCGGGCCATATCGTCGCGACGCAGGATCTGTCCGTGCAGACGGGCGCACTGACCACCCATGCGGGCACAACACCCGCCACCGTGGCGGTCGTGGCCAGCACGGGCGGTAACCTGACGGTCAAAGCCGGCACGACCAACAATGCCGGTGTTCTGGAAACAACGGACGCCAACGGCACGCTGACGGTTCAGGGCGCTGATCTGACCAACAGCGGCACGCTGACCACCGCCTCCACCCTGAGTGTGGCGGAGACGGGACTGCTGGTCTCGTCCGGTAACCTGATTTCCAGCAAGGGGCAGGCCACTCTCACGGCGGGCAGCCTGACCAACAGCGGATTTGCGGGCGCTGCGCAGACGCTGGACGTCACGGCGTCACAGGCCCTGACCAACAGTGGCACACTCTACGCCGGCACGACCCTGACCGCGACCGGAACGGGCAGTTTTGACAATGCGGGCGGCCAGATCGGCACCGGACAGGGGGCGCTCACCCTTGCCAGCAACGGGGCCTTCAGCAACGAGAACGGCCAGATCATCGCCGCTGGCGGACCGCTGGTCCTCACGGCCGGGCATATCGCCGGGAGCGCGGGCAGCCTGCTCCAATCCTCCGACGCCATCACCCTGACAGCCGGGCAGATCAGCAACGATAACAGCACCATTCTGGCCCAGAGCGGTGACATCACTCTGGCGGGCGCAGGCAACAGCGCCACCGCCCTGAGCAACGTCAACGGCGGCGTCATCCAGGCGTCCGGGGCAATTTCTGCGACCTTCAACGCGCTGGATAATTCCGGTGGCACCGTCTCCGCGCTGGGGGGCGACCTGTCCCTGAACGGCGCATCCGGCAGCAGCGTGACCAATGCTGGCGGAACGCTTGAGACGGCGAACAATCTGACACTGACCGCGGGCTCCTATAGCGGGGCTGGCGCGTCCCGTCTGACCGCCGGGCAGGCCATGACACTGAGCCTGTCTGGCAGCATGGAGAACGGCGGCAACATTGCGGCGGTCCATGATGTGTCCGTCACAGCCGCGTCCCTTACGAATGACGCCAATGCGGTTCTGGCCAGCACGTCCGGCAATCTGGCGCTGGCGATCAGCGGTGACGCCGGGCTGGTCAACGCAGGCACGATCCAGACCAGCGGCGTGGGCAACACGCTCACCTTGAATGCCTCGTCGATCGACAATCAGGCGACGGGCGCCATTCTCTCCAACGGCGCGCAGAGCCTCGTGGCAGGCAGCCGCACTCGTTCCCTCACTGCGGGGACCTTCTCCAACGAGGGACAGGTCATCGCCTACGGCAACAGCCTGACCGCGACGGCCACCGCGCTGAACAACAGCGGCACGCTGGAAGCCGGAACGAACACGTCTCTGAGCACCACAGGTGATCTCGCCAATACGGGTCTGATCTATGCCGCTGGCGGCACAGCTCTCAGCGGCGCGAATGTGCGAAATGCGGGCGGCCAGATCGGCGCGGGTAGCGGTTCTCTGACGATTGGCACCGGCACGCTCGACAATATGAATAACGGCCGGATTGTCGCAACCTCCGGCACGATGGGCCTGAATGCCGGCACGCTCGACAACGCCGGTGGCCTGATCGACAGCGCGGGCGATCTGAACATCCTGACAGGATCGCTCGACAACAGCTCGGGAAAAATCCTGTCAGACAATGGCAGTCTGCTGATCGCCGCCTCAGCGGATGGTGCGGCGCTCGCTTCGATCAACAACAGCGCAGGCCTGCTGCAGGCCGGGCGCGACCAGACGCTGCGGACCGCGACGCTCACCAATGGCAACGGCCAGATCATCACCGTCAGCGGAGACCTGACTCTGGCCGGTGGCCCCGGCATGACGGCGCTCCAGTCCGTCGATGACACGAACGGCGTGCTGCAGTCCGGGCAGGATCTGACGCTCGCTACCAACAGCCTGACAGGGGCCTCCGGTCTCTCCGCGACCCGCGATCTCAGCTTCAGCACGGCGCAGTCCGTCTCGGGCGCGATGATGTTCTCGGCGGGGCGCAACGCGACGCTTGCGATCGGTGGTGACTACAACATTGCTGCGGGCAGCGGCGTGATCGCAGGCGGGGATGCGACCGTGTCCGCGGCCTCCGTCACCAATGCGGGCGCGATGATGGCGGGCGGCATGCTGTCCGTCTCGACACCGGGAGCCATCTATAACACCGGTCTGATCGACGGCACGGGCGGCGTCAGTCTGGCGCTTGATGGCGCGCTGACCAATCTCGAAGCCGCCATCCTGTCGGATAATGGCAGCATCAGTATCGGTGGAAAAAGCGGCACTTACGCGGGCGACGTGCTCAACCGCTCCGCCGAAATCCTCGCCGGGAGCGCTGGAGGCAATGTCACGATCCATGCTGCTTCACTCACCAACGATATCGACGGAGGGGTCACCCAGAGCAATACGAGCCAGATGGTGTATGACCACACCTATACGCTCGCCAAGGATCAGCTCGCCAACCCGCCAGCGCTGAATCCAAAGTGGATAGATGCTGATGGAAGCAGTATCTATGACGAAGTGCAGCCTTATTACAAAGAGGTGATGCGGATCTACGTCCCGGAACTGTTCTATTCCGCAGACGGTAAGCCGGGGCAGGGATATTACCTTGTCGTCATGAGCAAGGGAGCCGGAAGCTCCTATGTGGAAGTGCAGGGGCTTGAGACACAAACCGCAACAGCCAACAATGCGGCATCGCTGATTGATGCTGGCGGCACGCTTTCTATCGACACGACTGGCGCCATCGCCAACGATGCGAGCCATATCGCGGCGGGTGGCGACATCAATCTGACCGGGGCCAGCCTATCCAACACCGGCTATGACAGCAGCATCACCTGGACACTCATCGCCGATACCAAACTCGGAAAGCGCTGGCTGAACTCAGCCGATCCGAATGCGGTGCTGGTGCCAGAACCCGATGCCGCGACGGAAGCCCCCGTGCCGAAATTCATGCCCAACGGACACGTCGTGCGGCTGTGGGGCACATCCGTCGTGCCGCAGCTTAATGCGACCATCGTCGCAGGAGGCAATCTGAACGGCTCGTTCACGGGACAGGTCAACAATACGACCGTCATCGACCATGCCAGCAGCACGCAACTGGCCGCCAATGATCAGTATACGGGCACCACGCCGGGCGGCATCAGCGGTTCGACCGGAAATGTTACCCCCGGCACAGGCGGAAGCGTCTCCCCCTCAGGCTCGCAGGACAGTTTCGCAGACGCTTCAACGGCAGTCGCAGGCGGCATGACAGGTTCCGCCGCTGTCAACGGAGACGCCGTCAACAACGGTGGAACAGGCACGGCAACGCAGGGTGCGAACAATGCCGCGTCCGGAACATCCACCCTTCCCAGCTATGGGGGCGTGCTCGCGCCTGCCGGTCATGAAAATGGCGAGGATACAGCGCAGTCGCTGGTTCTTCCCGGCTTCGCCTCGACCAGCACACCGACCATCAGCCAACTGATCGCCTCCGTTCCGGGTGGCAAGGCGCTCTATGTGCCGGACACCGCTCCCTCCGCAAACTATCTGATCGAGACCAACCCCGCCTATGCCAGCCTGACCGCCTTTAATGGCTCGGAATACCTGCTGGACCGTCTGGGCGATGACTACAGGACCTATACATTCCTCGGCGATGCGGCGTTCGATCAGCAGTATGTCCAGCAGCAGATTATCGGGGCCACCGGTCAGACCTTTCTGGGTGGCACTTACAATACCGCTGCAACACAGATGCAGGCCCTGCTCGATGACGCCGCAAACCAGAGTGCAGCGCTGGGTCTGACGCTGGGCTCGGCCCTGACGGACGCCCAGAAAGCCGAACTGACCTCGGATATCGTCTGGTATGTGGACAAGGTCGTGGACGGCAAGACCGTGCTGGTGCCGGAACTCTACCTCGCGCCCGGACATGAGGCGCTGACGGGCGCCACGATTTCGGCGACGAACGTGTCGGTTCAGGCAGGCAGCCTGACCAACAGCGGCACAATCAACGCCAAAAACGCGCTGAGCCTGACCACAACAAACGGCGATCTGACCAATACCGGCACGCTCTCCGGCGGCACGGTGTCGCTGGTGGCGCAGAACGGGTCGGTCGTGAACAGTGACACGCTGGATACCTATCTGGTGCAGGGTGGAACCCAGCAGATACTGGCTTCCACCGGCGCAATCACCGCAACCGGTTCGGCGACGATCGTGGCGGCGAAGGACATCACCTTCAACGGCGGCACGCTGACTTCAGGCGGGGATCTGAACCTTCTGGCGGGTAGCGGGCTGACTCTGGGCACGACAGAACTGACGCAGGCCGCAGCAGTCTCCTCGAAACATCTGAGCACCAGCGGCAGCGCCGACATCAATTACGGGACCACGGTGTCGGTTGGTGGAAACGCCACGCTCGCCGCGCTGGGTGGTGACCTGAAAACAGCGGCGCTGACACTCACGGCCAATGGCGACGTCTCGCTGTCGGCTGCAAAAAAACTGGATCTCGGTTCGGCGACCGACAGCGTCTCGAACAGCATTTCCGGCAGCAAAAGTGGCTTCATGACGCACAGCCACTTCTCAAACAGTCTGAGCACCACAACGGAGAACGGTTCTTCCGTTGCCGCAGGCGGCAATCTGACAGCGACAAGCGGCAGCGACATGTCTGTCGCAGGCATGGCGGGCGCTGCTGGCGATGTGACGCTCCTGTCCGGCGGCGCCTTCACCGAGCGGGCGACGCAGAGCACGCTGGACGCAAGCGCCTCCCATCATGTGGCGGGCTTCCACATGAGCACGCAGGGCGCGAGCGGCACTGTCGGCTACGGCTCGCGGACGGACACGTCATCGGCGTCTGAAACGCAGTGGACGCCGTCCGTCATCGCGTCCACCGGCGGCAACACCACGATTGTCTCCAAAGGTGCGCTGACAGTTGACGGATCTGTTGTTTCGGCTGCGAAAGACCTCGCCCTGTCGGGATCGTCCGTGGCCTTTAAGGCTGAGCAGAACAGCACGACGCAGACCGTTTCCCATCAGGACAAGACGATCGGTCTGACGGCGCGTGTCTCTCCGAATTCCGTTGTCGGGCAGATCATCGATACGGCGCTCGCGGCAACGAAAACGTCCGGCAAGGGTGCCAGCACCCTGACGGCGCTGGATGCAATGCAGAGCACCTATCTGGCGGGTGACGGCATTGCGGAAGGACTGGCCGCGTCGAAAGCTGGCACGCTTCTGAGCACGAACGCCGCAGACCGGAGCTCAGGCAGTCTTGAGCTTGTCGGTGTTCAGGCAGGCGTTGGCTATGCGTCGAACAAAGAGTGGGCGACCCAGACGACCACAACCGTGCAGGGCTCGACAGCAAACGCAGGCGGCACCCTGTCTGTTGTTGCACGTGGCGATGATGCGACGGATACGTCGAACGGCAATCTGAGCGCAGTTGCGGCGCAACTGGCTGGCAAGGATGTTGTTCTCGCGGCCTCGAAAGGGATTGATCTTTCTGCGGGCTGGGACACGACGCACAGCGAGAGCAGGGACAGCTCGAAATCCGCGTTTGTCGGTGCGGAAGCGAGCATCGGCACCTCAGGCGTGGGCGTCAGCGTCACGGCGTCAGTCGGTCTCCAGAAGCAGCACATCACGTCTGACAGTGCGACGGCGGTGGACACGACGGTCTCGGCTGGGAACGGCGTCACGGTTGCAACTCCCGGCGCGCTGTCGCTGAACGGCGCGGAAGTCTCCGGCCAGCGCGTTGATGTTTCCGCCGGCTCGCTGAGTATTACGAGTCCGCAGAACACCTCGGACTACAGGAGCACGACGACGCAGGCCGGGGCGTCGGTCTCGGTTCCCGTGTGGGGCGCGGGCGGTGACGCCGGTGGCGGCGCGAGCTACGCGCACCAGACGATCACGGACCACTACGCCTCGACGGGCAGCGTGCTGTCTGGACTGTATGCGGGCACGGGCGGTCTTGGGGTTGATGTCACTGGCAATACGAGCCTGACGGCGGGCGTTCTGTCGAGCACGGCGGATGCGGGGCTGAATCATTTCAGCACCGGCAGTCTGACGACGGCGTCCGAGCAGAATGTCTCCGAATGGCGTGCGACGCAGACGGGAGCGTCGTTCAGCGCGGGCACCGGCATGATGGGCAGTACGACGGGCATTCTCGGTGCTGTTGGCACGGGTCTTGCGTCCGGGGCTTCGGGCCTGATGGGCGGCGGTCGCAGCCATCACGAAACGAGCGAGAGTCTGTCTGCGATTGGCGGCAACATCGCGGTGACGGCTGGCAGTTCGTCCGGTTCCTACACGCGTGATGTGAGCGCTGCGGATCGGGCGCTTGCGAACACGTTCGATGGTCAGAAGCTGAGCAACCAGCTTGTGGCGCAGCAGATGGGCAGCCAGCTTGTCGGCGAGGTCGGCGGCAAGGTCTCCGATGCGCTGGCTGAGAAGAGCCCGCTGTTCAATGAGGGCGCTCTTGGCCGCACGGCGCTTGAGACTGTGGGGAACACGATTGTCGCCGCGGTGACGGGCGGCAATATTGGTGCGGCGGCAGCGGGCACGGCAGCTGGTGGTCTCGCCTCTGCGGCTGCGCTTCCTGCGATTGTGCAGATGTCGCTTGAGAATACGGGTGGCGACGTCAAGGCTGCGACGGTGGAAGCGAACGCGCTTGCCAATCTTGTCGCTTCTGCGGGCGGCGCTCTGGGCGGGATTGCTGCGGGTGCCGGTTCAACCTCGGTGAATGCTTTGAACGGCGCGGGTTATGCGTCGTCGATTGCGCAATACAACATGAGCCATACGATGACGGGTGTTGTTTTTGCTGCGAAGACGGCGGGAGGAGCGCTTGTGCGGACCGGCAATCCGTATGCAGAGGTTGTTGGTAGTATCCTGCTTGGTAGCGCGGAAGCTTACACGTTGTATGATACGCTTGTCAGCAACGCGCCTGCTAACAAGGGAACGGCGGCTCATTCGGAGAGTAATGAGAGTGGCTCTGGCGGGGCTGCTGCGAGCACTGGACAGGGTGCATCCGGTGCGTCTGCTGGCGGTGGGGCGGCAGCGCCTGAGCCGGAAGGAGACGGGCCGGAGAAAGAGGGGAGCGCAGCAAAGGCCGTAAATAAGGACGCAGGAGATGCTGCAAAAGACATTGAGCTACCATCATCAAGAAAAGTTGGTAATCTTCAAGGTGGTCCACTAGAAAATGCGACACAGACAAGCGGACGATTCAGTCTTGAAAACGGTCCTGCGAATGGCTCTGTTTACAGAGCTGACAGTCGGGGTAACATTACAAGCTACGCAACATATGATGCTAATGGGCAGATAATAAAACGGGTTGATGTTACCGGTGCCGCCCATAATGGAGTAGAAACTCCACATGTTTTGGAATATGGGCGTAACACTCTTCCTGATGGAACGGTAAGAGTGCAAAGCCCAAGAAAAAACCCGAGACCTGCTACGTTGGATGAGATACCATGAAAACCGTAGATATTTTGGCTGATTGGGAAGAACCAGAATCAATTAAATTATGGGGTAATGAGGTTTCACCACCTCCTACTATGCCTTGGATCGATTACATAAATTATTATGTTCATCCAGATGTGGTTTCTGTGGTTGGGCGTCTGCTTATTCCTGCCTTTACTGAGCATGAAGGTGGAGTGTTTCTTCGTGATCACTTCACTCTTTCTGGATACTCCAGATGGAAATCTAAACTTTCTACTATGTCGGAAGTAGAAAAAATAATAAATCATCAACATGTTTATGATTTATTTTCTATAAATGAAAAGATATCAGAACAATCATTTAACTGTGTGGCAAATGTAATGTGTGATGCATTAAAGATATCACTTTCTTGTAGTTTTCCTGATAAAAAATTTCACGTTTATACATCAAATTTAGATATTGATTACGGACCCGTGGTCGGTTTTTATTCTGATAATCAATGAGTTGTGATTTAATTTCAGACGCCTGACCGACACCGAAGCTCTCTGGCTGGCAGCGGACTGACACTGGGCACGATAGAACTGACGCAGTCCGCAGCAGTCTCTCCTCGAAACATCTGAGCACCAGTGGCAGTGCCGACATCAATTACGGGACTACCGTCTCAGTCGGCGGCAATGCAACCCCCGGCGCGCTGTCGGGTCTGTATGCGGGCGCGAGCGGTCTCGGGGTTGATGTTTCGGGGAATACGAGCCTGACGGTGGGCGTTCTGTCGAGCACGGCGGACGCGGGGCTGAACCATTTCAACACCGGCAGCCTGATGCAGAATATCTCCCAATGGCGTATGGCCTTGCGGCTATCGGATCGCGCGAATGGGCGCCAGTCCGTCGCAGGTTTCCTGGCTGCCAGATACAACCGCTGCGCTCACACATTCATGTCCGCAATCCATAGCGCCGCAAGCTTCATTTTTATTTTAAAAAATGAGTCTTGGGCATAGAAAGCAAGCCCGACGGTTCTTGCCTGAGCCAGAGACCTGTCCTCCATCTTCAAAAAGCGAACGACATACTGACCGACAATATGCCTCAGGTCTGCGAGAACGTGAATCCTGAGATACCAGGTATGGTGTCTTCGGAGCATGTAGGGAGTAGGCAAATCTGGCGTCCCATAGGGGATTCGAACCCCTGTTGCCGCCGTGAGAGGGCGGTGTCCTAGGCCTCTAGACGAATGGGACATTGGCCGTGGGCGGGTTCTTACGGCAAGAGACGTACCAACACAAGTATTCTGCTAAAAAATAATCAGTCCGAGTGATCAATCACTGCGCGAGATTGAGCTCTCCGACGGAACGTCCGGAAGTCGTATCCCATAGAACGACCCGATCCGGCCCTCCACCACTCAGGCGCACCGCCATAACGGCGCCATTTGACCAAGCAATCTGCTCGATCCGGGTACCTGCTGGTTCATGCAGAACAAAAGTCTGAGGCTGTATGGCTGTCGCTGTAACCGGCATGGAAATGCCAGCAGGTGCGGCAACCGGCACGCGCGGGTGCGACATGCGGTGAATGATGATCGCCACCAGCGCGCCGACACCCAGAATAATCAGGATTCCCATGCCGATGACGGCCGCAAACAGCCCTCGCCGTGCGAAAGTGCTCTGCTCCATGCCGTCATTCCTTCCCAGTTGATACCATCGGCCTGTAAATGACACCCATGACAGTTTCAAGCCACGGGCCACGCAGCCTGATCATCACCGAGGAATTCGCCGGTCAGCGCACGGATCGCGTGCTGACGGCCTGCTTTCCGGACCTGTCCCGCTCCCGCATCAAAAACCTGATCGATGAGGGACGTCTGACCCGTAACGGTCTCTGCCTGCGTGAACCGGCCGAGCCTGTCCGCACAGGTGTGGAACTTATTCTGGATATTCCAGCGCCGGCACCCGCCATACCGGTCGGCGAAGCCATAAGCTTTCCCATCCTTTACGAGGATGATGATCTGATCGTTCTCGATAAACCGGCCGGGCTTGTGGTCCATCCCGCGCCCGGCAATGAAACCGGTACCCTCGTAAACGCCCTTGTCGCGCATTGTGGTGAAAGTCTCGTCGGGATCGGGGGTGAGCGGCGTCCGGGAATCGTGCACAGACTCGACAAGGATACGTCAGGCCTGATGGTCGCAGCCAAGACCGAGAGGGCGCATCGTGCGCTGTCAGAGGATTTTGCAGCCAGACGGATCGACCGCGCCTATCTCGCCTTATGCTGGGGTGTGCCGTCGCCTACCAAAGGCGAATATGAGGGCAATATCGGGCGCGACAAACGAGACCGTAAACGCATGGCGCTGGTGGGGAGCGGCGGCAAAACAGCCCTGACCCGCTACACCGTGCTGAAGGCGTTCGGCACATATGCTGCGCTGGTGGAGTGTCGTCTCGCCACGGGGCGCACGCACCAGATCAGGGTTCATTTTTCCGCCAACGGTCATCCACTGATGGGTGATCCGCTCTATCTGCGGCGTATTCCTGCGATTGCGAAAACATGCCCCGTTGATGCACGCGATGCAGCGCTGGATTTTCCTAGACAGGCGCTCCATGCGGCCCGGCTGGGATTCACACATCCCGCAACCGGAGAGAAGTTGCTCTTCGAAACGTCACCACCAGAAGATTTCATGACTCTTGAAAGAATACTGGGGAGTGATTAACTAACATAATTTTTTGTTAATCTTGACTTTTTTGGGTATTTACTTTAGACAGTTCCTATCTTTTCGACGCGCCAATGAGGCCGCCGGAATGGATGTCCCGGTTTCTTCTGCCCGAATGGGGGGAGTTCGCCGGGGACACATTAAATCCACTCCCTGCGTCGCCCGATATCACAGGCCGCTCAATCCGACGTTCAATCTTTCCGTAAGTCGGATAGGATAGGCCAGTGACCGGGATGAAGGAGATTTCTCCATGGCATCACCCTCCCTAACCCTCGGACCTGACGCCAGCCTTTCCCGCTATCTTCAGGAAATCCGTAAATATCCGCTTCTGTCACCAGAAGAAGAAGCCTCTCTTTCCCGCCGCTGGCGTGACAAGGGCGATGTAAAGGCTGCCCATAAGCTGGTCACATCTCACCTCCGTCTCGTCGCCAAGATCGCTTTTGGCTACCGTGGCTATGGCCTGCCGCTGAACGAACTGATCAGCGAAGGCAATGTTGGCATGATGCAGGCCGTTCGCCGGTTTGATCCGGAGCGCGGCTTCCGCTTGGCCACTTACGCCATGTGGTGGATTCGCGCGGCGATTCAAGAGTACATCCTTCACAGCTGGTCACTGGTGAAGATGGGCACCACTTCCGCCCAGAAGAAGCTGTTCTTCAATCTGCGTCGTCTCAAGGGCGAGATGAAAGCCATTGATGATGGTGATCTGGCGCCGGAGCAGGTCGATCATATCGCCAAGACGCTCGGTGTGCCTGAGCAGGATGTTGTGGCGATGAACCGTCGTTTGGCGGCGGGCGATCACAGTCTGAACGCGCCTCTTCGCAGTGACGGGGATGGTGAGTGGCAGGACTGGCTCGTCGATGATGGCGACAATCAGGAAGACATGCTCGGCGAGCATGAAGAACTGTCAGACCGTCAGGCTCTGCTCTCCAGTGCGATGGCGTCGCTCAATGATCGTGAGCGTCACATTTTCGAAGAGCGTCGTCTGAAAGATGAGCCTGTCACGCTGGAAGAGTTGGCTCAGCATTACGGCATTTCACGCGAGCGCGTGCGTCAGATCGAAGTGCGGGCTTTCGAGAAGGTGCAGGCCCACATGAAAGAAGACATTGAAGCGCGCCGGCAGAAAGAAGCTGTAGCGCAGTAGGTTTCAGGGCATCGTCCTTATTTGAATGGGACGATGCCTTCTGAAGCTTTTCAGGGCTTTGCCCCGAACCCCACAAAGGGACACAGTCCCTTTGATCCCAACTTGTTAGAATAAAAACGGGTGAAGGTATCTGTGATCCCTTCCGGGTGCAGGGCAGAGCCCTGCTACAACAACCTTACCCCAGACACTCTTTCCGGAACGCTTCAAAAGCGCGCGCCCGGTGGCTGATGGCGTTCTTCTCCGCATCACTCATCTCGGCGAAGGTCCGTGTTTCTCCTTCCGGCACAAAGATCGGATCATAACCGTGCCCGGCAGCGCCACGAGGCTCAGGCGCAATGGTGCCGTCGATGCGGCCTTCAAAACATTCGGTCATACTGTCAGGGAAGGCGAGGCACAGCACGGAAATAAACCACGCTTCCCGTTCGTCGCCGTCGATGCCTTTCTCAATGCGCTGCATCGCGCCAGCGAAATCCTTGTCCGGCCCAGCCCAGCGTGCGGAATAAATCCCCGGCGCACCGCCCAGAGCGGAAACGCAGAGACCGGAATCATCCGCGAGCGCAGGCAGGCCTGTCGCCTTTGCCGCGGCTTCCGCCTTGATGCGGGCGTTGCCTTCAAACGTCAGGGCCGTCTCGTCAGGTTCGGGCAGATTGAGTTCGCCTGCAGACACGACTTCCACCCCGTAAGGCGCAAGAAGAGCAGCGAACTCGGCCAGCTTGCCCTTGTTGTGGCTGGCAAGAACCAGACGGCTGCCCTGTTTCAGTGGTAAGTGTGCGCTCATGCAATCTCCGCAGTGTTGATGACCCGGTTCTGATAGGCTTTGGCCGGTCATCAGGTAACCTCCTCCAGATCCTTCCTGCAATGAAGAGGGAAAAGAGGATTCTTACCTGATGGACGCTGTATCAGCGACCCGGAGGCGCCATGAATTCCGGACCGACCGGATCCGTGATGCAGGTCTTGAGGATCGTATCTATTTCACGCAGATCATCAGCGCTCAGATGCCAGCCCATTGCATCCGCGACCGCTGCAATCTGGTCCGGACGACGTGCGCCCCACAAAGCAATCGTCGGCCCCTGATCGAGCACCCAGCGAATGGCCAGCGCCAGAAGTGACTTGCCGTGTTTCTCACGTGCAAAATCCTGCAACTGGCGCACGGCTTCCAGATACTGGGCAAAGCGGGGTGACTGGAACTTGGGATCAGCACTCCGCAGATCATCAGAACCAAATTTGGTCTCTGCTGTCATCTTGCCCGACAACAGGCCACGACAGAGCGGGCCATAAGCCAGGATGGTCAGATCGTGCTGGCGTGCATACGGCAGGATATCCCGCTCCATGTCGCGTTCAAACAGATTGTAAGGCGGCTGCACAGCGGACAGCGGCGCGGCTGAACGGAACGCCTCCATCTCGGCAATGGTGAAGTTGCTGACACCAAGCGCCAGAACCTTACCTTCCTTGACCAGATCTTCGAGCGTGCGGGCCGTCTCCTCCATAGGCACGGCAGAATCCGGCCAGTGGACCTGATACAGGTCGATGTAATCGGTGCGCAGACGACGCAGCGAGTCCTCAATTTCCTTGCGGATGCGCGCCGGTGACGTATTGCGGAACGGTTTGTGGTCTTCTTTCCAGTCCAGACCGACCTTGGTTGCGATCGCCACCTTCTCGCGCCGTCCGGCAAGGGCCTGTCCCACAATCTCTTCCGAGTGTCCAAAGCCATAGACAGGGGCCGTGTCGATCAGCGTGATCCCCAGATCAACGGCTTCCTGAATGGTGGCAATGGCGTTCTTGTCATCCGGACCGCCCCACATCCATCCGCCAATGGCCCATGTGCCGAGTGCTATGCGTGAGACAGGGTGTTTAAGCCCACGAATGGTGGTCGTTTCTGTAACAGATGCCTGTGTCATGAAGACTCTCCGTGTTCGTGAATCCGGGATGACGGGCGTAACCGTCGCTTATGCAACGTGCCACAGCGGGATGAGATCTGTTACCCGCTCCCGCAAGGCGCAGCCATGCCCCATTCTCTTCGCTCTTTGATAAAGCGCAACCATCACGTTCCACGGCCTCCAGATGCATGAACCTTGTGCGATCTTGCCGCGTTTTGAGGTACGTAAAGGGTTGTCACCGCAACCTGCGCGCATTCCAGAAGCAGGACATACGGAAACCTCTTGCCTCACCACCCGTCACACAGCAGACTCTCTTGAAAATTCTTCAGCAGAAAGGCGCCCCTTCCATCTCCGGCTCCAACGAAAAATCCGGCCTGACGTTTGGCCGCTCCATTGAGCTCCTTGGAGCAGCCTCCGGTCTGAATTCACGCTCAGCCACCATCCTGCGCGAGCTGGTGGAGCATTATCTGGAGACAGGTGATCCGGTCGGCAGCCGGACGCTGTCTCATCGTCTGCCTCTTGGCCTCTCTCCTGCGACGATCCGCAGCGTGATGGCCGATCTGACGGATGCCGGCCTGCTGTTTTCACCGCACACTTCAGCCGGACGTCTGCCGACCGAAAAAGGACTGCGTCTGTTTGTCGATGGGCTGCTTCAGTTCGGCAATCTCAGTGATGAGGAGCGTGAGTCCATCTCCAGCACGCTGGAAATGCGCGGACGTTCGCTGGAAGACACCCTGACGGAGGCGTCGTCGCTGCTGTCAGGTCTCTCGCAGGCCGCCAGTCTCATCATTGCGCCCAAAAGCGAGGGAGCAATCAAGCATATCGAATTTGTCGCCCTTGGTGGGAATCGTGCGCTTGTGGTGCTGGTCGGTGCTGACGGGCAGGTTGAGAACAGAGTGATTGAAACCCCGGCAGGGATGCCGCCTTCCACGCTGACGGAAGCTGCGAACTATCTGAATGCTCGCCTGACCGGTCGGACTCTCGTCGAACTCAGGTCGCGTGTGAATGATGAGATGGAGGCGGATCAGACCCAGCTCGATCAGCTCGCCACGGAAGTGGTGGCCAGCGGTCTTGCGACCTGGAGCAACGAGGGGCGAGGGGGCACGCTGATCATCCGGGGGCAGGGCAATCTGCTGACCGATATTACGGAGATTGAGCGACTTTCGACCATTCAGCGTCTGTTCGAGCGGCTGGAAAAGCAGGACGCCATGCTGCGTCTGCTCGAACTGGCCGAGAATTCTGACGGTGTCCGTATCTTTATCGGCTCGGAGAGTGGTCTGTTTGGAGCGTCCGGCATGTCGATGGTTGTAGCACCTGCGCGCAACGAGGCCCGGCGGATCGTAGGGGCTATTGGGGTCATTGGCCCGACACGGATCAATTACGGCAGGATCATTCCCGTTATCGATTACACAGCGCGAGTCATCGGGCAGATGCTTGGATAGGTTGGGAAACCGACCGTTTTACTGCTGCGAAGAGCAGCTAATGATGGTGCGCTGCCGAGCACTGACACGTCAGCCATCATGTTCTGGCTCGGAGGCCTGAGTTCAGCATTATGCCGCCCGTATTGAAGCGGGCGGCATGTCTGACGCAGTGATTATTTGACCTGGGCTTCGTAACTGAGAAGTTTTGTTTTGAGGTCGGTTGCAAGTTTCACCAGATCCGCGTTTGTGGATTTGGCGCAGTCGGCATCAATCACAGCGCTTGTGGTTTTTGTGCTGCTTGCAAGATAGCGCGCATACGCTCTGTCAAATGCAGCGCCGTGCAGATGTTGCATCTGGGTAATGACCTTCTGGCTCTGGGCAGAGGGTTTCGTGGCCAGCGTTGCTTTGCCGGCTGTGGCCTGTGCGGTCAGCTTGGTATGGTTGTCCGTCAGATCTTTTACGATCGTCGCACTGAGTGACGCGATATCGTTACGGGCGGCGTTGGTCTTGGCGAGATTGGCCAGCGCAATGTGGGTCAGATCCACATCATTGATCTTGGAGGCAAGGCTTGTGTCCGCAGCAGTAAAGGGCGCGACCTGTGCCAGAGCTGGCAAAGGAGGCGCGGGCGGCTGACCTGGGTTCATGCAGGCGCTCAGCGTGAAAAGCGAAACGACGAGAGAAGAGCAGGCTAGCACCTGATGACGGGACGGAAGCAACATGATCGGCAAATTCTCCTTTGACCTCAGGGCGCATTTTGCAGGATGGCCCAAGGTCTCAGACAACACATTAAAGGACGTCAATGCCAGTAGTGTATGATGGGGGGAAAAAGGCAAGACAAGAGGAGCCTCCCGATTTTTGGCCAGGAAGGAGTTATGGGCCGATCTGGGGCATCGATCTGGGGCATGAGGAGTTTCAGGGGCGAGACTACGTAGAAAAATGCTCTTTGGCAGGCCTCTTCAGGCCACGGGTGTGTTGCAAGCAGTCCCCGGGGCCCTGGCAAACAGACATTGCAAATATGGTTTCGGAGCCAGATTGTTTCACCTCGTTCCTCTCCACGCACACTAAATAAGAAAGAACACACACTACTCTCATCAAAAGCAGAGCGCTGTCTGGTCATCCCCGACACCTTGCATTGCAAGGGAAGAACACAGTACCATAGTAAGTCTGCGCGTTTTGCTTGAAACGTTTTTGACACGGTGTGAGGATAGTCGAAGAAATGAAGAGTGGTATTTGGGGTTTTTTTGCGGTTGCCTCACTCTCTGTCAGTTTAAGTGGTTGCGGGTATTTTGATTCACGAGCGGCGCATAAAGCACAGCTCACGATGATCGGGATGACGTCCTACGATCTGCAGGCCTGCGCGGGCCTGCCGGCGAGCACCAAGCAGCTCAATGACACGACGCAGATCCTGACCTTTACAGGCACGAAGCCTGCGCCGAGCTATGGCGGGTCCACCCTTATTCCGGTTGGTGATATTTCGACACTCGTGAACACACTCGGTGGCGGCGGTGGTACCGGCTGTACTGCCGTGATCCGTCTGGACAATGATCGTGTGTCCGACGTGCATTACACCGGTAACAATGATGAAATGATCGGCACGGATGGTGTCTGTTCCATCATCACCCGTGGGTGTGCCCGTCAGCCGGAAGGCACAATGCGGAGCTCTGCTGGTGGTCTCTTTGGCGTTTCTGCTTTCCACTCCCCCAGAACGCCGCAGCAGTCCACCTCTGCGACTTATTCCAAGCAATCCGGCAATGCTGTGCTGAATACGGAGAAGGATTCCACGGCGCCCGCTATTGTGCCGCGGCCCCAGTAAAACGCCACTTTGATCAAGTCTGGCTTGTACTGAAGAGAGGGAGTGTTGCTCAGGCGACATTCCCTTTTTTCTTTATGTAACTTTATCAGTTTCTTTTCGGCTGCGTCGCAGCCCATGCCGGTTGGGATGCCTGCAAATAGGCCTTGTCCGTAACCCAGTGCAGGGCCCTCCTGCCTTCTTCCGGTGTCAGAATGCCTGAATCTACGTCCTTCCCGACCTTCAGGGACGCCAGATCGATTTGCAGAAGCAGGTTATACTGCGGTCCCATCGCCGCTGGTCCATAATGGAAGTGCGCCTGATAGATGCAGTTGAAACGTTGATAGGCCGTTCCTTTTGCAAAAGGATATTTTGCAAAACAGTCGGAAACGGCAGCGTGCATGTCTCCTTTGCCATGATCATCCGCACACCCTGATAACAGACCACAGATCAAGGCCGCAGCCAGACACTGTGTCCACAGGATAACGGACGGATGCACAGCGTGCGTGGTACTGTCTGAATGGGTGGATAGGATCGTTTTGGGAAAATGTCTCATGGTCTGGATTGTTGTATCAAATGGGAAATAGAGAGCTTCAGGGAATAAAGAGAGAGGCTCCCAAATGCCATATAGGCTCTTGCCGCCTGTCACCGCTAGCGCCACCGGCTGCGGTTCGCAACAGAGATGACTGACCGGTCGCCAGCCTTCTTCCTGTCCTGTCCCGCAGTCCGGTCATGGTGTCCCGTGAAGCTTGAGTTGGGTAGAGTGCCAGGCAATGTGATTCAGAATTCCGCCCATGCTTTCATGGAGGGAAACCCGGTATCATCGTTTTCCGGACATGTCCTGCCGTGTGTGAAGACACTATTACATTCACACAATCCTCATGTGGGAGTTGCAGGAGGAGGCGGCTATGCCTATTAGCGTGCCACTTACCGCGGGAGGCGGTTGTGTCCGAACCTGCAACCGACCAAGTGAAGTCGGCGACCTTTCAGCCATACAGACCGCCCACCATCTTCCGGGAGATGCCTTCAATGAGCAATATTTCGACAAGTGAGATTTCACGCCTTCAAACCACCCTGCGCCGTCTGCTCGGGGCCAAGGGGCTGAGCGTCAACGCTCCGCCGCGTCCGGGCCTATCGGTAGAACTGGCTGTGGACGGCGAAGTGATCGGCACCATTCATCGTGACGATGATGAGGGCGAAGTGTCCTACGCCATCAATATCATCCTGCTGGAAGAAGACCTGCCGCCGCCGGTCTGAGACAGGCAGACTAAAACAGAAAAACCCCCGACCGGCTGAACGGTTCGGGGGTTTTTGATGGCATCTGGCGGGCTGTTTTCGGCACTGTGACTGCTGCTCTACTAACAGGCGCAGCGCCTTTCACATCACCTCTAGAGGTGGCAACTCATCCAAACGTGCCGGATTTCTCAGGCCTTGTGCTGTATGACCGAAGCTTCCATGACCGGACGATGGACCGCAGTCGGGAAATCCACGCGGGTCAGTTTCCACTGCCAGCGTTCGATACGAAGCTGGACCCGCAACGGGGTTTCGTTTTCATGACCCGGAAGCACAACCTGCGCCTCAAAGCTGTTGGCTGCCGTGAAGCGTACCAGCGCATGGCTGACGGCGGAGAAAACGGTACCACTGTTGATCGGCGCAGGGCTGGACGCCATGGCCTGATCGACCACCTTGCCCAGATTGTCCTGCGTTACCCGTGTATCAACGGCATTGGAGACGATATTCGCGGCGAAGGAAGACCCGAATTCCGGCAGTTCGTCAGACACTTCGTTGACCTGACCGATATTGAGCCCGTTCAGCACCTGCTCCTTGATCGACGCATCGAGAGACGACCAGTTGATCGTGTGTCCGAGCGCGACCATGTCGTGATTGGAAACAGCACCGGCAATCGTCCAGAGCGTCATGAAAGGGGACATCACGTAAAGAGCCAGGGAAGCCGCGAGCGAAGCCAGACAGATCACACGCGCCCGCTTCCGCGCGGGGCAGGCCCAGGCATCAGAGTGGGGTGTTGTGTCTGCGGTGTGCATGGCGACGCTCCTGCTATTCATGGTAGGGATGATATCATACGCAATGCAGTTATGCAGTTACGGTTTGACTACAATGATGGATATCACGAAAAAGTGATCTCATTCTGTTTGGCGATTATCCAGCGCGACCGGAAAGACCCATGCCTCTCGATCTGACGGAAAACGAAATACAGCGATATTCGCGCCACATCCTGCTGCCGGAAATCGGAGGCACGGGACAGGTGCGTCTGCGCAACGCCTCCGTTCTGATTGTCGGCGCCGGAGGGCTGGGGTCGCCTGCCGCCTGTTATCTGGCGGCGGCGGGTGTCGGCCGGATCGGCATCATTGATCATGACCGGGTTGAGCTCTCCAACCTTCAGAGGCAGATCCTGCACACCACCGATCGCGTTGGGATGAGCAAGGCGGCCTCTGCCCGTCAGACCCTCGAAGCGCTCAACCCCGAGATCTGTATTGAGACGCATGAAACACGGCTGACGGCTGAGAATGTCGCTGACCTTGTCGCCCGTTATGATCTTGTCTGCGACGGGTGCGATAATTTCGAGACGCGTTATCTGGTCAACGTCGCCTGCGTGCAGCAGCGCAAGACGCTCGTGTCCGCCGCAGTGCTCCGGTTTGACGGCCAGCTCTCAACATTCCGGCCCCATCTGGGTGGCCCCTGTTACGAATGTCTGTTTCCGCGCGCCGGTGAGGATGGGTCGGCTCCGAGCTGTGGCGATGCGGGTATTTTTGGTGCGGTAACGGGCGTCCTTGGAACGCTTCAGGCGACAGAAGCGTTGAAGGAGTTACTGGACCTCGGCGAATCCCTGGCAGGCAGACTGTTGCTCTGGGATGCGCTGACGACGCGGTTCACGACCATCACCATTCCAAGGGATCCGGACTGCCCGGTCTGCGGCAAGCAGGAAAGACATGACTGAACACACATTTGAGAAGGATTTCGCTTTTCTTCTCTGCGACAACGATTTCAACCGGCTGCACGCGGCTTTCATGCTGGCGGCCTCGGCGCTCGCACTGAACCGGTCCGTGATCATCTTTGCAACCGGCCCCGGTGTTCTTGCCCTGTGCCGGGAGTCGGAAATCGTATGGGAAAAAGAAGAACGCCAGCTTTCCATGCAGGGCGTTGCAACGCTCGCCACGCTGCGGGATGCGCTTCTCTCCATGAACGCCAGACTGCTTGTGTGTGAAACCGGACTCCGACGCACCGGAAAGACTGAGGCTGATCTGGTCGAAGAAGTCGAAGTGATTGGAATGCCTACTTTTCTCGATCTTTCCGCCGGGTATAAACTGGTTACTTTCTAGAAGCCTGTCGGCTCTCCCTCTGTGGTGATGACGGGTGTCTGTTTTTCTTCGCGCGATCAGGCGATTCTGGCTGGCCGCGACCGGCCCACATTGCATCAGGGTATTTCTGTGACGGGAATCCATGAACCCACTTGCCGACCGGCTCAGCTCTTGGCACGGATGCGGGCATGAAAGCATCCATCCCTCTGCGCGTTGCCGCGACCCTTATGACCGCGGCCGCAACCTTGTCGGTGACTGCCGTTGCGCAGGCCGCCACATCGGATCAGCCCGCGCATCACCACAAAGGTGACGCCACCGCCGCCCATAAGGCCGGCAAAAAGGCGACTCATACGGGGGCGCATGCGGACAAGACGCAGAAAAGCCACCATGATGCCGAGGTGAAAGCGCACGGCTCGGCCGCAGCATCTCATCACAAGAAGCATGAGACGGCGGCTAAGGAAGAAACGTCTCACAAAAGCAGGGTGGCGCATAAAGCCCATCCGACAAAGCACGCCGTTCACGGCGCGCCAGCTGAACCGGCCCGTCCTGTGCCGGTGCCCGTACCCACCGATGGCGATCAGACGCAACCAGCTTCACCTGAAGGAGCGCCGGGCGGCTCCAACGCCAACGGGCAGGATCCGACGAAGGGCAGCAATACCGGTCTTCCGTTGCCCCGTTTCGCGGCCCTGCGCGCGGATGATGTAAACATGCGCGCCGGTCCGGGCCAGCGTTATCCCATCCAGTGGGTCTATCATCGCCGAGGTCTGCCCGTTCAGATCGAGCGTGAGTTCGACGTCTGGCGTCTGGTCGAAGACGCTGACGGGGTAAAAGGTTGGGTGCATCAGGCCACGCTCATTGGCTCACGTGACTTTGTGATTCCATACCCGCCGGGCACAGCAGCGCCTTCAGCGGAAACCGCAGCCAAACCTGCGCCGGATGTCTCTACCGGAGCGAAATCGGACGAACAGAAGCCCGAAGCGCCAAAAGCCGAGCCGGCGAAAGCTGAAGCGCCAGCCGCCAACCGTCACACGGAATCCAAGATCATCAGCCGTGTCTCCACCAGCGCGGATGTGGCGAAGCTGCCCGGTGCGGTTATCCTCCACTCATCGGCTGATGATGAGTCCGCCGCTGTGGCCGTGCTGACGCCGGGTACGGTCGGCACCATCAAGGCCTGCGCGTCCGGCTCATCGTGGTGCAAGGTTTCCGTGCAGCGTTACGAGGGTTGGGTTCACCGCGCCCAGATGTGGGGAATCGGCCCGGATGAGGCCTATCCGCCGTCCTGAGCCTATGATCACCTTTTTTTGTCCCGAAGGGACGGAGGCACGGTGATCGGATGACAGGTCAGCTTCGTTGAGTCAGTCTCGGGACATCCGGCTCACAACAGGAGACTGCACTCATGGTCGTCGCTCAGTGTCGCACAAAGATCGTGGCCACACTTGGACCGTCCTCATCGACGCATGAGGTGATCAGAAGCCTTGCCCTCGCTGGGGCAGATGTTTTCCGGTTCAATTTTTCCCACGGCACTCATGACGATCATGCGGCCCGTTACCGGATCGTACGGGAGGTCGAGCAGGAAATCGGCCGTCCTCTCGGTGTCCTCGCCGACATGCAAGGACCAAAGCTGCGCGTGGGGCGTTTTGCTGATGGGAAAGTTCTGCTGGAAACGGGCAGGCCGTTCCGTCTGGATCTCAGTGAAACACCGGGCGACGCGTCCCGGGTCAATTTGCCTCATCGGGAAATCATTTCCGTGGCGAAGGAAGGCTCGGTTCTTCTTCTGGATGACGGCAAGCTGAAGCTTGTCATCAGAAAGGTTGGCGACGATTTTCTGGAAACTGAAGTTCTGGTCGGTGGTCCGCTCAGCAACCACAAGGGGGTAAATGTCCCGGATCTTGTGCTGCCCATTCCTGCCCTGACCACCAAAGATCGGGACGATCTCGCTTTCGCATTAGAGATGGGGGCGGACTTTATCGCTCTGTCCTTCGTGCAGCGCCCGGAAGATGTTCTGGAAGCACGGAGTCTGGTGCGAGGGCGGGCCTGGCTGGTGTCGAAGCTGGAAAAACCGCAGGCGTTGGACAATCTGTCGGCCATTCTCGACGCCTCCGATGCCGTCATGGTGGCGCGAGGCGATCTTGGCGTGGAGCTGCCGCCGGAGGTCGTGCCTCTGGCGCAGAAACGGATCATCCGTGAGGCTCGTCTGCTCGGTAAACCGGTGATCGTGGCGACGCAGATGCTGGAAAGCATGATTTCGGCTCCGACACCCACGCGTGCAGAAGCGTCTGATGTTGCGACAGCCGTGTTTGATGGTGCGGACGCCGTGATGCTGTCCGCCGAGTCCGCAGCCGGTCAGTATCCGTGTGAAGCCGTCACGATCATGAACCGGATTCTGGAACAGGTGGAATCGGATGAGGGCTGGCGCATGATCATGCAGGCCAGTCGCCTCGCTCCCGAGCATTATATTGCCGACGCCATTGCCCACGCCGCTCAGCAGGTCGCCACGACATTGGCGGCTTCGGCCATCGTGGCCTACACGCATGCGGGACCGACCGCCCTGCGCATTGCCCGTGAGCGCCCGATCGCCCGTGTTCTCGGATTGACGCCGACCATTGCAACGGCCCGGCGGCTGGTTCTGGTCTGGGGTGTCCAGTCCTTTGTTACGCCTGCCGACAAGCAGGTTCGGGACACGGAAGCCATGGTGTCGACGGCGCTGGAGGCGGCGCTCAAGAGTCATGTCGGTGCGCCGGGCGACACGATTGTCATCACCGCCGGAGTGCCGTTCGGGATCAGCGGATCGACCAACACGATCCGGGTTGCGAAAATTCCTGAAGCCTGAAGTGATCCTTTCTCCCTCTGGCCCCGGCCGAAGGGGAAGGGTAAAGAAGACAGAAATGAACGGGTATTCCGTTCCCACAGCGACTTACGCAGGCGATTTCAGGCACGGCATGAGCAAGACACGACAGTTTTTCGGGACCGACGGCATCCGCGGGAAAGCGAACACCTCTCCCATGACTGTGGAGATTGCTCAGAAGCTTGGTCAGGCTGCCGGGCTGCATTTCCGTCGAGGAAGTCACCGTCACCGCGTGGTGGTCGGCAAGGACACGCGCCTTTCAGGCTACATGATCGAATGTGCGCTTGTGGCCGGCTTCCTGTCAGCGGGTATGGATGTGACCCTTGTCGGTCCGATGCCGACGCCCGCCATCGCCATGCTGACGCGCTCTCTCCGCGCTGATCTGGGCGTCATGATTTCCGCTTCGCACAATCCTTTCAGCGACAATGGCATCAAGCTGTTTGGACCGGATGGATTCAAGCTCTCCGACCAGGAAGAAACCACGGTCGAAGCGCTGATGATGACGGACCTGTCGTCTCAGCTTGCATCACCTGCGGAGATTGGTCGTGCCTCGCGTCTGAATGATGCGGCGGGTCGGTATATCGAGCACGCCAAGGCCTCTCTTCCCAAGGGCTGCCGTCTTGATGGGCTGAAGATCGTCATCGATTGTGCGAACGGTGCGGCCTACCGTGTGGCGCCAGCGGCTATCTGGGAGCTGGGCGCGGAAGTCATCCGTCTGGGTTGTGATCCTGACGGTGTGAACATTAACGAAGGGTGTGGCTCCACTCATCCGCAGGGGCTTTGCGAGGCCGTTGTCCGACACGGGGCCGATCTTGGCATTGCGCTGGATGGTGATGCCGATCGGATGTTGCTGGTCGATGAAACCGGACACTTGATTGACGGTGACCAGATTCTTGGGCTGATTGCCCGGTCATGGGCCAAGGCCGGGCGACTGGCGACGTCTTCTGTCGTGGCCACGGTCATGTCCAACATGGGGCTTGAGCGTTTTCTGGCGGATGGCGGCCTGAAGCTGGAGCGCACGTCTGTGGGCGATCGTTATGTGGTCGAGCGGATGCGTGAAAACGGAGCCAATGTCGGCGGCGAACAGTCAGGGCATGTGGTTCTGTCAGACTTTGCGACCACCGGAGATGGCTTGCTGGCTGCTCTTCAGGTTCTGGCCGTGCTGATCGAGGACGGACGTCCGGCCAGCGAGGTCTGCCGGGTCTTTTCGCCGTATCCACAGCTTCTGAAAAATATCCGTTTTTCTGGAGCAAGCCCCCTGCATCTGCCGGAAGTGCAGGCCGCCCGGGATGATGTTGTGGCGCAGCTTGGTCAGAAAGGTCGCCTGGTCCTGCGTGAAAGCGGAACCGAACCGCTGGTGCGCGTGATGGTGGAGGCCGAGCACGAATCGGATGTGCAGCAGGCCGTGAACGCCATGTGTGACGCCATCAACTCAGCCCACGTGGCGGCCTGATCATGCGCGGACGGATCCTCAGCATAGCGGGTAGCGACTCCGGCGGAGGGGCCGGCATCCAGGCGGATATCAAGGCGATTACTGCCCTTGATGGTTTTGCCATGACGGCGATTGCGGCTCTGACCGCCCAGAACACGATGGGTGTGGTCGATATTCTTGATGTGCCGCCCGAGTTTCTCAGAACCCAGATTCGGTGCGTGCTGGAAGATATCGGCGCGGATGCGTTCAAGACCGGGATGCTTGGCCGGGCTGAAAGCATTCATGTGGTGGCGGAAGAAATCAGCCGTTATCGGAAGATCCCTTTCGTTCTGGATCCCGTCATGATTGCGAAGGGTGGCGCGGCGCTTCTTGTTCCGGAGGCAATATCGGCGCTGATCGATTCCCTTCTGCCGCTCTGCACGCTTCTGACCCCAAACATCCCCGAAGCTGAAGCGCTTCTTGGAGTGCGGATTGAGACCGAGCAGGACATGATCGACGCAGGGCACGCCCTGCGTGGCAAAGGTGTGCCAGCAGTGTTGGTGAAGGGAGGGCATATGAAAGGCCCTCATCTTGCTGACGTTCTGGTGGATGGTGAGACGGTCGAGATCTTTACGTCCCAGCGCATTGATACCCGGCATACGCACGGAACCGGCTGTACATTGGCCAGCGCGATTGCGACACGGCTGGCGCAGGGGCGTTCCCTGAGAGACGCCGTAAAGGAAGCGCGGGCTTATCTGATTGGTGCGATTACTCATGCGCCGGGGTATGGGCATGGGGCAGGGCCTTTGGATCACGGCATCACGATCGCCGCGAACTGGACTGCCTGAACGGAAGTATCTGAAAACCTGACAGAGTGTTTTCCGGTCTCTTGGAAGCAGAAAGCACTCTGTCACATGCGACGTTCTGATTGAACTGAATACTCAGGCTGCGACGGTTTCCTGTTGCTCGACCGGTGAGGGTGCTTCGTTCGTTTCCAGACGCTGGAACTGCTCGCGCAGCATATAACCCCGGCCCCAGACGGTGGTGATGAGGTTGCCTGCGCCTGCCGCCTGCAGCTTTTTCCGCAGCTTGCAGATGAAAACATCGATGATTTTCATCTCCGGTTCATCCATGCCGCCATAAAGATGATTCAGAAACGCATCCTTGGTCAGAACCATCCCCTTGCGCAGGACGAGCAGTTCCAGAATGGCATATTCCTTACCCGTCAGATGAACAGGAGACTCGTTCACCATGACTTCGCGGCTGTCGAGGCTGAGCTTGAGCGGTCCCACACGCAGGGTCGGTTCACTGAAGCCCTTGGAGCGGCGCAGAATGGCCTGCATCCGTGCAACCAGTTCATCGGGATCGAAGGGTTTCGTCATGTAGTCGTCCGCACCGATGGAGAAGGCCTTCACCTTTGCCTGCGGGCGCGTCAGGCCGGACAGAACCACCATCGGGGTTGTGACGCGCGCTGCACGGGCCCGACGAACAACCTCATATCCCTCGATATCGGAGAGCATCAGTTCCAGAACGGCAAGATCATAATCGTAGTGCCGGAGCATCTCCACGGCTTCTTCGCCGGATTGGACATGATCAACCGTAAAACCGGCCCCTTTCATGATCTGGGTGATTTCACCGACAGAGGAAAGATCGTCTTCAACGAGCAGAACACGCATGATGGAAACCCTTGGTTCGTTGTTGATTATTAGTTACCACCTTGGGTTGTATTGGTCTACGAAAATTTCACGTAAAGATTGTATAAAGATTCTTGTTAACCGTCATAAACACGTAAATTGTCTTTTTTTTTATCTATTTGTGCCAGAAACCCCTGATCTGAATGGTCTTAACCGGAGAAATCTTATGAAACCGGATTTCCTCACACAGGTTAATGCAACCTGTGCGAGTATACCTGCCGCGGTTGCGACCGGGCGAATCACATCGCTGTCCGGTCTCGCCGTGACAGTTACGGGGCTTGGAAGTCTGGCGTCAGTCGGTGACCGGGTGTTCCTGATGCGGCGGAACGGCTCGGCAATTCCCGCGGAAATCATAGGATTCTCAGGTAGCCACGCGCATGCCATGGCGTTTGGAAGTCTTGATGGACTGGCAAGCGGAAGCGAGGTCCAGTTTCCCGTCTTTATCGGGTCACGGGCTCCGAAACCGGGCGGTAGCCTGCCTGTCTCGGATGGATGGATCGGGCGAATCATTGATCCTCTCGGGCGTCCTCTCGATGGTAAGGGCCCCTTGCCGCCGGGTCCTGTGCCGCGCCCGGTGCGTACAGCGCCTCCGGATGCGACTCTGCGCGCCCGTCTGGGACCGAGAATCGACCTTGGTGTCCGTGCCATGAACCTCTTCACGACCTGCCGGGAAGGGCAGAGACTCGGGCTTTTCGCCGGGTCAGGCGTGGGCAAATCCACGCTGATGTCGATGCTGGCCCGGAATACGGCCTGTGACGTGGCTGTGATTTCCCTTGTCGGCGAGCGTGGCAGGGAGGTGCGTGAATTTGTCGAGGACGATCTGGGGCCTGAGGGACTCGCTCGTTCCGTTGTCATCGTCGCGACCTCGGATTCGCCCCCGCTCATGCGACGGGAAGCAGCCTATGCGGCGCTGACCGTCGCCGAGTATTTTCGTGATGAAGGTAAATCCGCGCTTCTGCTGATGGATAGCGTGACCCGATTCTGTCAGGCGCTGCGTGAAATCGGCCTTTCGGTGGGCGAACCTCCGGCGACGCGAGGCTATCCTCCTTCGGTCTTCGCGGAGCTGCCGCGCCTGCTGGAACGGGCCGGACCCGGTATCGTGCGTCCGGATGGGTCCGCCGGGCAGATTTCCGCGCTCTTTTCAGTACTCGTGGAAGGTGATGATCAGAACGAACCGGTGGCCGACGCTGTGCGTGGCATTCTGGACGGACATTTGGTGCTGGACCGGCGCATCGCGGAAACGGGGCGTTATCCCGCCATCGACATTCTGCGTTCACTGTCGCGTACCGTTCCGGGTTGCAATTCCGCTGATGAAAATGCGCTGACCCGTCGTGCCCGCGCCATTCTGGCCACCTATGCCGAGATGGCCGACATGATCCGCCTTGGAGCCTACCGCCCCGGAGCGGATGCGGCCGTCGATGAAGCCATCAAACTTCGGCCAGCCATTGAAGCCGTTCTTTCACAGGGGCGCCATGAACGCTTCACGCTGGAACAGAGCTTTGCCGCATTGAGAGAGGCTCTTGCTGAAGTACCCGTCCAGGAAAACTCGGTCGCGGCCACCAGAGCCGTTTCCTGATCGTTTAACGCAACCCCAGACAGACCGAGAACCATCCAATGTCTTCTTCCCCGCTTGATTCCCTTCTGAAAATCAGAAAACAGGAGCTTGATGAAGCCAAGAAACTGCTTTCGGAAGCACTGGCGCGGGCCATGATGGCTTCTGACGCCGTGAAAGCAGCGGAGCAGAACATGGTCCGCGAGAGAGATCTGGCGCTGGACTTTTCGGCTGACGATCAGGTGGTCGAAGCTTACTCTCGCTGGTTGCCGATCGGTCGGGCGGCTCTCGACAAGGCGCGTCTGAGTGAACAGGACGCCTCCATGGAGGTGGAGTCCTGTCGCACACGGGTCAATATGGCCCGGTCAGCACTCGAAGCCGCTGAAAAACTGGCGGAAATGAAGGCCAAGGAGCAGCAGGAACTGGCGCAGAAAAAGGAACAGGCCATGCTGGATGATCTGGCCATGCGTCGGGCGACCCAGAAGAAAACAGACTGAGAATACCAGCGCACTGCAGTCAGGTTCTCGTAAGCTCACTCTATCTGCCCAAAAGAAAGATCGTGACAGGACGCCAGAGACACAGGAAATAGTGAGTTTCTTCCCTTTCCTGTAATCGCCCGGATTTCGTTCATGACCACCCGTAACCTGATGCTGAATACCCGGTCCGAGACCGAGGCTCTTGCCCGCAGGCTGGCTGGTCTGACCCGTTCCGGTGACGCCATTCTGCTTTCAGGCTCTCTCGGCGCAGGAAAAAGTGTTTTCGCCCGAGCCTTTCTGCGCACCCTCTGCAACGATCCGACGCTGGATGTTCCCAGTCCCACTTTTACGCTGGTCCAGCCCTATGACTCGCCAATGGGTGAAGTATCACACTTCGATCTCTGGCGGTTGCAGGGGCCAGAAGCGCTGGAGGAGCTGGGATGGGACGACGCCCGCACAGGCATCGTGCTGGTTGAATGGCCTGAGCGTCTGGAAGATCTTACGCCGCCCGACGCCCTACATGTCACGCTGAAACCACGCCCTGCCACCGGGCAGGACCCCGATGCGGAAGACCAGCCCCGTGAGGCTGTTCTGGCGGGCTGGGCAGACCGTCTGTGAACGGGACAGCGGCACCCTTGCAGCACTCTTTCTGACGGATCATCCTTCTCTGATGAACGCTTTTTCCGCTCCCGGTCTCGCCACCATTCCTGCTCATCTGCGCTTTCTTGACGAAATTGCCGCTCGCTGGACCGCAGGCGTGGAGGAAGACCCCGAGCGGATCGGCGATGGCACGCTTGTTCTGCCAGGTCGTCGCGCTGCCCGCGCCCTGACGGAAGCCTTTCTGCGGCAGGCGGACGGACGGGCAATCCTTTTGCCTCGTATCATTCCCATCGGCGGTCTGGATGAGGCGGAAACGGCGCTTGCCAGTCCGGACGCCCTGCTGTTGCCTCCGGCCGTGCCACCCATGCGGCGGCTCGCCATCCTCACGCGACTAGTGCTTCAGGCGGAAACGGCTTTCGGCACCCGACCGATGCTGGATCAGGCGTGGCCTCTGGCGCGGGCGCTCGCTGATCTGATGGATGAGGCCGAGCGTTCGGGTATCGATCTCGCCGAGACACTGCCCGATGCCGTCGATGAGAATTTCGCCACGCACTGGCAGGCGACTCTCAGGTTCCTCAGCATCATTACCCGCGTTTGGCCTGACTGGTTGCGTGAGGAGGGGATGATGAATCCGGTCGCGCGTCAGATCGCGTTGCTGGACGCGCAGGCGAATTACTGGGCGCATCAGGTCGATGGAACGGCGCGGCTCTGGGCTGTTGGCTTCACCGATGCGCTGCCGTCCACAGTCAATGCGTTGCGAGGCGTGCTGCTGCACCCACACGGACGACTGATCGTCCCCGGTCTTGATCGGGAGATGGACGACGAGACGTTCGCCACGCTTCCGGATGGTCACCCGCAGGCGGGTCTCTCCCGGCTTCTGGCCAGTCTCGATTCCCGACGGGATGATGTGGAGACCTGGGCTTCGGTTCTTTCTGATGACGAGAATCGCTCTGTTCTCGCCGCCCGCACTCACACCATCGCACGGGCTCTCCTGCCCGCCGCTGCCTTGTCGGACTGGGCGGCTAATTCTGAACGTGGCGAGTGTGCCGGTTTGTATCGTCTTGCCAGCGCTGACCAGCAGGAGGAGGCTGCCGCCATTGCGCTGATTCTGCGGGCAGGGATCGAGCAGAAGAACAAAAGAGTCGCCTTGGTGACGCCGGATCGGGCGCTGGCGGGAAGGGTTGCGGCGGAACTGGCCCGGTGGGGCATCCTTGCGGACGATAGTGCGGGCGAACTGCTCATCACCACGCCCGCTGCCGTGTTGTTGCGTTTGCTGGCGCAGGCCGTGGATCAGAATCTTGCGCCTGTCGCGCTGCTGGCTTTGCTGAAACATCCGCTGGTTGCGTGCGGCATGTCGTCCGGTACTGCGCGTGCATCCGCTCGTCTGCTGGAGCGGAGGCTGCTGCGTGGCCCGGCACCTGCGCCGGGCATCGAAGGCCTACGGCGACATCTGGAAGAAAAGCAGAAGATGGAAGGGGCTTCTCTCGATGGCGCGTCGGCAGATCGGCCTGATGAACCGCAGCCTCTCGATCTGTTTCTGACGGCTATTGAGCGCTGCCTTGCACCGGCGCTGGAAAGTGCGCGCGAGGAGCGGACTCTGCCAGAGCAGCTTACAGCGCTGCTGAAGGCTGCCGAGGCGCTTACCACCACAGATGATACGCCGGGTGCGGAAAAACTCTGGCGTGGCGAGGACGGCAATGCTCTTGGTCGCCGTTTCTCCGATCTGCTGACGGCCACGGATGTGCTGCCGCCCCAACCATGGGCCGTGCTCGACGGACTACTGGCCGCCGTCTTTACCGAAGAGCGCGTGCAGAGTCGGCGTGCGTTGAGGGGGCGGGGCGAGACGACCATCACGCTGCATCCCCGCGTGTTTATCTGGGGTCTGACCGAGGCGCGTCTTCAGACCGTCGATCTCATGGTGCTGGGTGGTCTGGTCGAGGGCGTCTGGCCACCAGCCACTGATCCCGGCCCTTGGCTCAGTCGTCCCATGCGGGCGCGTGTCGGGTTGCCTTCGCCTGAGCAGGCTATCGGGCAGGCGGCGCATGATTTTGCATCCTGCCTGTCGTCCGCTGCCGAGATTGTATTATCCACACCGGGCCGTCGTGAAGGCGCGCCCGCAGTGCCGGCCCGCTGGCTGGTACGTCTGGACGCTTTCCTTGCTGGGCGCGGGCAGCAACTGGTGGAGCATCCGGCGCAGTCATGGCTGTCACAGATCGACCGTCCGGTCGGTGCAGCCCAACCGGTAGTGGCTCCCGAGCCCCGCCCGGCTGTCAACAAGCGGCCCCGTCGCCTGAGTGTCACCGAGATTGAGACATGGATGCGTGATCCGTACGCCATCTATGCCAAACATGTCCTGAATCTGCGTCCGCTCGATCCGCTGGAACAGTCCGTCGATGCGTCCGATTACGGTATGCTCGTTCACGGTGCGCTGGACGCATGGTTTCAGAAACATGGTGCAGAGTGGCCACGTGATCCCGAGACATCCCTGCGTAAGGCGTTTCTCGACAGTCTGGATGCCGCCAGCCTGCGTCCGGCTCTGGCTTCATGGTGGCGGCCCCGTCTGCTCCGTATCGCCGACTGGGTCGCGCAGGCCGAAGCAGGCCGCCGCCAAAGCGCTTCGCCACGCGCCATTCTGACGGAAGCCAAAGGTCGCGCCACCATCGCAGACACGCCCGGCGGACCATTCACGCTGACAGGGCGGGCTGATCGTATTGATCTGTTTGATGACGGGAAAATGGCGCTGCTCGATTACAAGACCGGCACGGTGCCTTCCACGAAGGAAGTGATTGCCGGGTGGAGTCCGCAGCTTCCGCTTGAGGCCGCCATGCTGACGCTAGGTGCGTTTCCGGAAGCCACGAAGCATTTTTCTACTGATGAGAGCAGCAATTCTGAGGTGGGCGAACTGATCTACTGGCGTCTGACTGGTGGTGCGGAACCGGGGTCTGAGACGGTCGTGAAGAGCAAGGAGATCAGCCTTGCCGAGCTTGCCCAGCAGGCCTGGGAAAGTCTGCGTCAGCGTGTGATCGCGTATGACAGCAAGGCGCAGCCTTATCTTTCGCACCCTCATCCCGGTAAACCGCCGCGTTTTGCGGACTATGCCCAGCTTGCCCGTGTGACGGAGTGGAGCACAGCGCGTGAGGAGGGAGGAGAATGAATATCGTCCCGCTTCTTTATACGTCAGGGTTGTTTGCGATTTTACGGGGCTTTGCCCCGCACCCCACAAAGGGACACAGTCCCTTTGATCCCGATTTACTACCGGTTTCCAAAGGCACAGCCTTTGGCGGGTCAAGGGCAGCGCCCTTGGAAGCACACACAAGGTTGTCGGCATGACACTCCCCACCAGCGCCATCGACCTTGCCAACGCGCAGCAGAACGCGGCGTCTGATCCGAACGCGTCCGTGTTCGTGTCGGCGTCCGCAGGCAGCGGCAAGACCAAACTGCTCATCGACCGTCTGTTGCGTCTGATGCTGCCGCGTCAGAACCCGCACGATCCGACCGGACCGCTCATTCCCGGCACATGGCCGGGGCGCATCCTCTGTTTGACATTCACCAAGGCAGCTGCTGCGGAAATGGCGATCCGTCTCCAGCGTACGCTTGGGGAGTGGGTTACGCTGTCGGATGACAAGCTGGATCAGGCTCTTGGCAGACTGAATGTTCCGCTTTCGGCCCGTGCGGAAGCGCGTGCGCTGTTCGCCCGTGTGCTTGATCTGCCGGGCGGCATGCGGATCGGCACGATTCACGCTTTCTGCCAGTCTCTACTGCGTCGTTTTCCATTGGAAGCAGAGACCAATCCGCATTTTACGCTGATGGAAGATACAGACGCGTCTCTGGCTTTGTCGGAGGCGACGGAGGCGGAGTTGGGGCGTCTTCCTGCCAGTCTGGTGGAGCCTTTGGCCGCGCAGATTTCACTCGTGGATCTTCTGGGTCTGCTGACCGAACTCCGTTTCAGCGCTCAGAGCCATGAAGCGCTGAAACTTGCACGCACGGACAGGGAAGCCTTGCGGGCAAAGCTGCTCAGAGCACTCGGCGTGAAAGCGGTTCCTGATGGAGATCCGGTTCTGGCAGCGTGTGCAGATATTCCGGATGAGACAGAATTCAGAAACTTCATTGAAACAGTCAGTAAAGAAGCTTCTGATAGTGTTCAGAAAACGGCCGTTTCTATGTTGGACTGGCTTTCGCAATGTCCCCCTGAACGTGCTGCTTCGTGGTCTGCATGGTGCAATTTCTTCCTAACAAATAAGGGGGAACCACGTAAGAAGGGTGGTCTCAACGCTGTATTCATCAAAAAACATCCTGATATTCTTGAACGCTTTGAAGCTGAGACCAGACGCATTCTCGCTGTCGAGGAAACAAGCCGCGCTATTACGCTCGCCAATCTGACGCTTGCGCTGCTGCGTACGGCGGCTCCGGTTCTGGAAACCTACAGCACCGGCAAGGCATTACGCGGACAGGTGGAGTATGATGACCTCATTCTCCGTACGCTTGGCCTGCTTCGTGATCCTGGCGCGGCATGGGTTCTTTACAAACTTGATGGCGGTATCGACCATCTTCTTCTTGATGAGGTGCAGGATACTTCCCGAGAACAGTGGCGTATCGCCGGTGATCTGACAGAAGAGTTCTTCTCGGGCGTTGGTGCGCACGACGAAAATTCGGGGCCGCGCACAGTCTTCGCCGTGGGCGATTACAAGCAGTCGATCTATGGATTTCAGGGTGCCGATCCGGAAGCTTTCCGTGAATGGCGTCAGACTTTCGAAAGACGTGCGCAGAATGCTGAGGCACTCTGGCGGGAACCTCAACTCACCGTTTCGTTCCGTTCTACTACACCGGTCCTGACTCTTGTGGATGCAGTCTTCAATCATCCGCTTGCGGCGCGGGGCGTCAGCGAACCGGGTCAGGCGATGCCGCGTCATGAATCCGCCCGTCCGGGACAAGGAGGTCGTGTCGAACTCTGGCCGCTTGTGCCTCGCGCCATCGAAGGTGAAGAGGATGCCGCGGAACCTGATCCGTGGGCGGCAACCCGCAAGAATGTGGGGCAGATTTCACCACAGCAGCGCCTTGCGGATACGTTGGCTCGCTGGATAGCTGCACAGTTGTTGCAACCTCCTGCGCCGGGAGAAACGCAGCTGACGCCGGGCGATGTTCTGATCCTTGTGCCCCGTCGTTCCGCTTTTGTAAGAGCTCTGATCCGTGCGCTCAAAACAGCGGACGTACCGGTGGCGACGCTCGTGCGGACGGGTCTTGCGGACCAGACGGTGGTGCAGGATCTGATGGCGCTGTGCGACGCGCTACTTTTGCCACAGGACAATCTGACACTGGCCTGCGTGCTGACGTCGCCGCTCGGCGGTCTCAGCGATGACAGCCTGATGGCGCTGGCCATGGATCGGGACGGCGAACCACTGTGGACCGTGCTGCGTGAACGTCACGCCGAGCGTCCGGACTGGTCGGCGGCATGGAATTACCTGTCTGCCCTGTTTCGTCGCGTGGATTATGCCTCGCCTTACACGCTGTTGTCCGAGGCGCTCGGTGTGCATGGTGGTCGTGCCCGTATTCTTGCGCGTCTTGGTCCGGAAGCTGCCGAACCGATTGACGAGCTTCTCTCCGCCGCGCTGCGTTATGAGGAAAATCACGTACATTCCCTACAAGGTTTCCTGCACTGGCTTCGTAACTCGAATGAAAGCGTCAAGCGGGAAGCTGAGGCGACAGGAAACGCCGTGCGTGTGATGACCGCACACGGTTCGAAAGGATTGCAGGCGCGATTGGTCATTCTTCCCGATACGATCGGAACGCCCCGTTCCGACAGTCGGCTTCTCTGGCTTCTGGCGAAGGGAAGTGATTCGAGCCTGCCGGTATTCGTGCCGCGGACTGACACTGCCACAGAAGTGACAAAGGCCGTCCGTGAGAAACTTCGTGAGCAGGCAGCGGAAGAATATAACCGTCTGCTCTATGTCGCTCTGACCCGCGCCAGTGATCGGCTGGTGGTCTGTGGCTGGGAGACAGGACGCGCGCTCAGTGATGAAAGCTGGTACGCCCGGTGTGTGGATGGTTTCACTGCGGCTGGGGCCGTATCCGAGCCATTCGATCTTGGTTGGGAGGGGGAACGCCTCGTTCTGCAGGAGATTGCGACAGTCAGCCGAACAACGCACGCTGAAACAGTGTTGCCACCGTCAGCCCCACTCCCGGCATGGGCGGGGCATGCGCCTGACTGGACACCCACGCCACCGCCTACGGAATCTGCGCTGGCCCGCCCACTGTCGCCAAGCCGTCCGGATGACGCACCGTTTGGCGAACAGCCCTCCACGCGTTCTCCGCTGGATATTGCGGCACTGACTCCGAATGCAGCGCGAGAAGCGGCTTTTCGCCGGGGCACGCTTGTTCATGCATTGCTTCAGTTTTTGCCTGATAGACCGGAAGCGGATCGGACGGATGTAGGCTATAACTGGCTTCTTCAACCCGGCAATCAGTTGGATGAGCAGGAAGCAGCCCGACTGGTCGCGCGTGTCATTGAAGTGATGGAATCGCCTTTTCTGGCGCCATTGTTTGCAGAAGGCAGTCGTGCGGAGCAGAGACTGGCGGGTGTTGTCGGGGAGACTGTTATTGTCGGTCAGGTCGATCGCATGGTTGTATTGCCCGATCGTGTACTGGTCTGCGATTTTAAAACCAATCGTCGTCCTCCTTCATCCGTGGAGCGTACGCCGGTGATGTATCTGCGGCAGATGGCGGCGTATCGCGCTCTTCTGCAGGCGCTCTATCCGGGGCGCGCTGTGGAATGTTATCTGGTTTGGACAGAGGTGCCGACGGTGACTGTATTGCCCGGAGGACTCTTGGAGGAATATAGGCCGGGATAAAATTGATGTTCTAAAAACCTGAAGAAATCAAAGGGACTGTGTCCCTTTGTGTGGCAAAGTGCCAAGGAGAGCCATTCCATTTTGATTATATGGAATTTCTGAATTTTTCTGGAAAACACTCTCCAAAACGTCTTCTATATCCAGTTTGTTCAGACCCGCTGCATTGTCCAGACGACACGTCCAATAATGGTCATGGCATGCCCATCAGGTGAGCCGAGGCTGACCTGATCAGATGGGAAAGTTGCTGATTGGTACGCCGGATTATCGGACTGGACGAGAAAATCACCGTTAGCTGTGCGGGAAATCCTTTTTACGAACAGACCGCCATGCATCACGACAGCATAAACCCCTTCGATCCTTGTGGAAGGCTGGGTATCAACCAGCAGGCGATCACCACTGTGGATGGTGGGGAGCATGGAATCACCGTCAGCCGTGATCATGATCAGGCCGGAAGGTTGCAGCCCTAATTCGTCGGTCAGAAAGGATCGTGGAAACTGTATGGGGTGTCCCACACTTTCCTCACAGGTGCGACCAAAACCGGCAGACGCTCTGGCATCGTAATAAACGACGGCAACGGAAGAGGAGAGTTTGGTCTCTCCCGTCCAGAGCCATTCGACAGAGACGCCGAGTTCTCTGGATATTTCTTCAATTTTTGAAGGCTTCCAGTCTGCTCCTGGCTTTTGGTACTTCCCGATCATGGACTCGGAAATGCCAGTGGCGAGATGCAGTTGCCGTGCAGAGCCGTAACGCTGGATCGCCTGCGTCAGTCTTCCTTCGCGCGTTGAAGGATCCGGAGCCTCCTTCAGGGAAGGACCGCGGCGGCGACGGGAGTTTTTCTTTTCTTCCGCCATTACACAGTGCGATTTCGTGCTGAGAAAGTGTCTATATAATAACACTCATCCAACGAGGTTTTTTGCTTGCTTATATGAGTTAAATGGCTCATATTCTTCTCCGAAGGGACGATTGAAAGATCGTTAAAAACTTGCAAAATACCAGAATTGGCAAAAATCCTTACTCAATGGATGATGTATGTCACAGGTTGATCGTAAAAAACAAGCCCATTCACGCTCATACAGTGGACCAAATCCCATTCGTATGAGTGATCAGGAGTGGAGTGTCATGATTTCGGCTCTCTCAAATGAGCAGAAAGAGTTGCTGAGTGAATTACGTCATCGGGCGCAGTGTTGCACGCAGATGGCTGTTTCCGGGCCGCAGCCCACGGCTGTAACACTGGAAGTGGCGGAGACTGCGATGGATGCACTGCTGCGGAAATTGGCGGACATGGAAGTGAAGTTCCCATTTGAAAGGTTTCCTCTCTCAGGGAGTTATGCGTGATGGTCAGAAAGTTTGAAGCTGAGCGAGCAGAAGATCTGGGAAAGGCAGCCAGGGCGCTTTACGCAAAAGGAAAAAGTATTCGTGCCATTTCCGAACAGATTGGCGCGTCACGATCCTATGTCCATCGGATTCTGATGCGCGCACGGGCGGAACGTCTTGCCGCTATGGTCAGTCAGCGTCGCATTGCGCAGGGGAATGATCCTCTCCCTCCGGGAAACATTATCAGTATGGGAGCCATAAGTTTACATAATCGTCGGTATTTTCATTAAAAAACCTGTATCATGGCGCGAGTGTATCGCTTTATGCAGCCAGACAGTGTTCCATGGGTAATGTTTCGGGTGTCGATGAAACCGCTTTTCCTGATTGTGAAAATGTATGGTTGTAGAATGTTATATGTGAATTTTGAATTGAAAGATTTTATATCTGGGAAGATATCTTATTATTTCATTGGATATCCCGTTATAACTAATTGACGTGGAGTGCGTTTATCCAACTTCAACTCTGATGCTGATTGCAGCCCATCGGAATCAAGGTTTTTCGCCGAGCCGACTGGAAGATGAATATAGGTATTGTGGAGTCTATTATGGATAGAGTTTTTGGTTTCTATGTGTAATTAATAATTATGGATCAATTTTTGTTTGATCTGAATATGGGAATAATTCTCTATTGGAGAAGCAGTGTAGATAAAAACAGAAAAATATTTTCTATTCCTGTTTATTTTTCTCTATATCGTTTGTATTATTTTGTTTTAACCTGGTAACGATGATTTTTGTCTTGATATCTCAAGGGATTTATTGATTGCGCTGTTTTTCATTCGCTTGTTCTTTAATGCGAAGTTTAAAAAATCTCAAACGTAAAGCGGAGAGACAATCATTCCCCGTTTTCTGACTTCTCATTTTATATGGAAAGAAGGGCCTGAAGGAATATTCAGGCCCGTAATACCAGCCAGCAATCAGCCGCCGGCTTTTTTCGCAGCGTCAAATGCGTCCATGATACGGGTCGAGTAAACAAGCGCCGCTCCAGCATTCAAAGCAATGGCGACACTGAGCGCTTCCCCGATTTCCTCTCGGGTCGCGCCGGCCTTTACGGCTTCCGCAGCATGAATGGTGATGCAGCCGTCACAGCGGGTCGTTGCGGCGACCGCCAGCGCAATTAGCTCCCGCGTCTTTGCGTCGAGGTGACCGCTTTTTGCGCTCGCGCCGTTCAGGGCGAGAATGCTCGAGACCGTATCAGGCGCGACAGAGCTGTAGGCGCCGATGGCCTTGCCCAGATGCTCGCGTCGTTCATTCCAGTCACTCCAGTCCGTCATGTCCTGAATTCCTCTGTTGGGGGTGAAAGCGCCTCACGATAGGACGATGTCCGGAAGTCGCCTCTTCACCACCGCGTGAGTATGGTGTCACGAGCGAGTGTGGCCTATTGCCTCTCTCTTGCTGGTCACAGCAGGCCTCGCTATCGGCAGAAGCATGAATACCATGAACAGACAGCCCCTTTCCGCCCAGTCCCGGACTTCAGGCCAGCCTCAGGCTTCAGGTCCATTTGCGCTGTATGAAGAGCGTGTCGCCAGCGGCACCCTGCGGCGCGATCCGGATCAGGAACGAGTCGCCAGACGCCTCGACCGCCTGTGGGTCGAACTGGAGGCGTACCGTCCTGCTCCGGTCAGACCTCAGGAAGAGCGGAAAGGCCTGTTCTCGAAACTCGTCAGCAAGCTGCCGGAACTGCTGAACCGGACAGACGAACGCGTCGATGACGGTATTCCACGCGGGGTGTATATCGTTGGTCGTGTCGGTCGCGGCAAGACGATGCTGATGGACCTGTTCTTCTCCTGTGTCACGATCGAGAGGAAGCAGCGTATCCACTTTCTGACGTTCATGCAGGAAGTGCACCAGCGGCTCCGGACGCTCAAGGAAGCCAATCCGGGGATGAGCGATCCAATCCCGCCGCTGGCCCAGACCATCGCTCAGGATGCGACTCTGCTCTGTTTCGATGAGTTCCAGATCAATGACATCGCCGACGCCATGATTCTGGGGCGTCTGTTTGAGGCCCTGTTTGCGGCGAAGGTCATTATCGTCGCCACCTCGAATACCGTGCCTGGCGATCTGTTCCAGAATCGCCCCGGTGCAGATGCTTTCAAGCCGTTCATCACCATCATCCAGCGTCATCTGGATACGGAAGTGCTGGATTCGGAGACCGATTATCGCCGTGGACGCGATCAGGACGATACGACATGGATCGTCCCGGCTGACGAGACGGCCAGACGACGTCTCGACAAGATCGTAGCCCGTTATGGCGAAGGCCATCCGGTGGAAAAGGTGACTCTGGAATTCAGCGGGCGGACTCTTCCGGTCGACCACGCACAGGGTCCGGTTGCCCGTTTCGATTTCACTTCTCTGTGTAGCAGACCGCTGGGACCAAATGATTATTTGGCAATCGCCAAGAAATTTCCCGTTATTGTGATGGACGACATTCCATCGCTTGGACCCGACGATGCGAACGTCGCCAGACGCTTCATCACATTGATCGATGCCTTGTATGACAACGGCAATTTGCTGTTCGTCTCCGCCGACGACTCCCCGGATAACCTGTTTCCGTCAGGGGAGGGCGCGGACGCATTCGCCCGCACGGCGTCCCGCCTCATGGAGATGAGCAGCGAGAGCTGGCTGGCCCGTGCTCACGGTCCGGGGGGAGTCCTCTCCAGACCGTGACAGCCCGACGGCTTGTCGTGTCTTTTTCAGCGGTCTAGCAAATTCCGCAGTAACCCGGCCGGACCGGGTATGGCCGGGTCACCCGGTCGCGGAATGGAGACACTCAGGCCATGGATATGTTTGCAGAGACGCACTCGTCCCGTCTGAAGTCGCTTTCCTGCGGTCAGGTGACCAGTTCTTCAGCTTTGGACGTAACAGTCATGTCGAAACGGCCTATCGACCGGTTTGGGGAGGTGACACACAGTCCCACCTCCGCGAGCTTGAGAAGAAACACAGGAGCGTTCTGAAAATGGCGGGCAGCGATCTTCTTACGACGGCACTGAGCGGAAGCAATATTGCTTACGTGGCCGATCTGTACGCACGATGGGCCGAAGACCCGAAGAGCGTCGACCCGTCCTTTGCCGACCTGTTCGGCTCAATGGACGATGAAACGGCTTCCATCCTTCAGGACGCCTCCGGGGCCTCCTGGGCGCCGCGCAAATCCATCATCACGGGCGACGAGCCCGCCCCGGCTCCTGCCGGCGGCAAGGGCGCCGGTCTGGCTGCGACAGACAGCCTCGCCATCGCCCAGTTGATCCGGGCGTTTCGTGAGTTCGGTCATCTGGAAGCGCAGACCGACCCGCTGGGTCTGAAAGTTCCGGCTCCGACCGTTGAGCTTGACCCTGCGACCTACGGCTTTGGTCCAAAGGATCTCGATCGTCCGGTCTATATCGGCAAGCTGCTGTCTCCGATCCTGCCGGGCCGCGAGACCGCCAGCGTCAAGGAAGTCGTGGCGGCCCTGCGTCAGGTCTATTGCGGCGCGATCGGTGCGGAATACATGTATGCGCGCTCCGAAGAGCAGCGCGAGTGGTTCCGTTCCCGTCTGGAAGGCGACAACTGGCCCAGCAGCGTTACGGTCGATGAGCAGAAGTCGATCCTCAAGAACCTGACGGAAGCCGAAGGGTTCGAGTCCTTCTGCCAGAAGCGTTATGTCGGCGCGAAGCGCTTCGGTCTTGAAGGTGGTGAAGTCTCCATCCCGGCGCTGCATGCCGTGATCGATCAGGTCGCGCAGCAGGGTGTGAAGTCAGTCGCCATCGGCATGGCGCATCGCGGTCGTCTGAACACGCTGGTGAACGTCGTCCGCAAGCCTTACGTCGCGATCTTCAACGAGTTCGGCGGCGGCTCCTTCAAGCCCGATAACGTGGCCGGTTCCGGTGACGTGAAGTACCATCTTGGCTCTTCCACGGATGTCGAGATTGGCGGCCACTCCGTTCACATCTCTCTCCAGCCGAATCCCTCGCATCTTGAGGCGGTCGATCCTGTGGTCTGCGGCAAGGTCCGTGCCGCACAGGATGACGACGGTGACACCGAGAAGCGTCTGTCGCATATGGCGATCCAGATCCATGGTGATGCGGCCTTCGCCGGTCAGGGTGTGGTCTACGAGACGCTGTCCATGTCTCAGCTCGTCGGTTACCGCACGGGTGGTTCAATCCATATCATCGTGAATAACCAGATCGGTTTCACGACCAATCCGGTGAATGGCCATTCCGGCATCTACGGTTCCGACATGGCCAAGGCCATCGAGGCGCCCGTGCTGCACATCAACGGCGATAATGCGGAGGCTGTGGTCTACGCCTCGCGTCTGGCCGCTGATTACCGCCAGAAATTCGCCAGCGACATCATTCTCGATATCGTCTGCTATCGTCGTCACGGCCATAACGAGACCGACGAGCCGGCCTTCACGCAGCCCGTGATGTACAAGGCCATCGCCGGTCATGAGACGCCGCATACCGTTTACGCCAATCACCTGGTGAAAGCAGGCGTGCTGACGGAAGATGAAGTGAAGGCCCAGTGGGATGCGTTCCACGCGAAGCTGGACGAAGACTTCAAGGCCGCGCAGTCCTACAAGGTCAACAAGGCGGACTGGTTGGAAAGCAACTGGGCCGGTCTGCAGGCTCCCCCGAAGGCGGGTGAAGTCACGAAGGTCGAGACCGGTGTGTCGAAAGACGTGCTGACGGAAATCGGTGCTGCCATCACGAAAGTGCCGGAAGGATTCGATCTCAACAGCAAGATCGCCCGCCAGATGAAGGCGAAGGCGAAAGCCATCGAGACCGGCGAAGGCATCGACTGGGCGACCGGCGAGGCTCTCGGATTCGGCTCCCTGCTGCTGGAGAAGCATCGCATCCGTCTGTCGGGTGAAGATGTGCAGCGCGGCACGTTCAGCCAGCGTCATGCCGTGGTCATCGACCAGACTAACCAGCAGCCCTACACGATGCTGAACCACATCAAGGAAGGGCAGTCCAAGATCGATATCTGGAACTCGCATCTCTCCGAGTTCGCGGTGCTGGGCTTCGAGTATGGCTACACCATGCACAACCCGAACAACCTCGTGTTGTGGGAAGCGCAGTTCGGTGACTTCGCCAACGGTGCGCAGGTCATCATCGACCAGTTCATCGCCTCGGGCGAGACGAAGTGGCTGCGTATGTCCGGCCTCGTGCTGCTGCTGCCACACGGTTACGAAGGGCAGGGACCGGAGCACTCCTCCGCCCGTCTGGAGCGCTATCTCCAGCTCTGCGCTGAAGACAACATGTTCGTCTGCAACATCACGTCGCCGGCCAACTACTTCCACGCGCTGCGTCGTCAGCTGAAGCTGCCTTATCGCAAGCCGCTGGTGCTGATGGAGCCGAAGTCCCTGCTGCGTCACAAGCTGGCTGTGTCCACACTGGCCGAGTTCGAGACAGGCACGAGCTTCCGTCCGGTGATTGGCGAGATCGATCCGCTGGCTGACAACGCCGTCGAGCGCGTCATCATCTGCTCGGGCAAGGTCTACTATGACCTGCTGGAAGCTCGCCGCGACCAGAAGCTGGAGAAAGTGGCGATCATCCGCCTTGAGCAGCTCTATCCGTTCCCGGAAGCAGAGCTTGCCGCCGAGCTGAAGCGCTATCCGAACGCGAAAGAGATCGTGTGGTGTCAGGAAGAAACCCGCAACGGCGGTGGCTGGCACTTCGTCGATCGTCTGATCGAGGGCGCGCTGGGTGTGGCCGGTCACAAGGTCGGTCGTCCGGCCTATGTGGGCCGTGCTGCCGCTGCAAGTCCGGCGACGGGTCTGGCCAAGACGCATGCCGCAGAACAGGCCGCGCTGGTCAAGGACGCACTGGGACTGTCCTGACTGTCTGAAACATCGGGTCGCCATCATGGTGACCCGGTTCCGGTTGTACGCTTTTCCTCGCCTGTCTCGCAGACGTGATGAACAGGTGCCGGGAGCGTGAGTTTCGAAGACCTCCGGTTGGGGGCATAACTGAAGGATCGGTGTTGACGGAGTGAAACCGCAACATGCCGATTCGAAAAGGAAAGTGGGAAGCGAGATGTCAGTCGAGATCAAGGTGCCGACGCTGGGCGAGAGTGTCACGACGGCGACTGTTGCGAAATGGCTGAAGAAGGCCGGAGAGCAGGTGGCGGCTGACGAACCCGTTGCCGAGCTGGAGACTGACAAGGTGACTGTGGAGGTTCCTGCTCCACAGGCCGGTGTTCTGGGTCAGCCTGCCGTCAAGGAAGGCGACGAGGTCGAGGTCGGTGCGCTTCTGACCACTCTGGAGCCGGGTGGTTCCGCCAAGCCTGCCCCTGCCAAGGCACAGGCTCCGAAAGCCGAAGCCCCCAAGGCTGCCGCTGCGAAAGCCGCGCCGGCTCCGGCAACAAAATCTGCTCCTGTGGAACAGGCCGATGCCGCAACGGCATTCCCCGCCGCCCGCAAGATGATGACCGAGCAGGGCGTTTCCGCGCAGCAGATCGGCTCCGGTTCCGGCAAGGATGGTCGTATCACAAAGGGCGATGTGCAGGCCTTCCTGTCGCAGCCGCCGGTGAGCTCTCAGGCTCCCGCGAAGCCGCCGCGCAAGGACGATCCGCGTGAAGAGCGCGTGAAGATGACACGCCTGCGTCGCACGATCGCCCGTCGTCTGAAGGACGCGCAGAACACGGCGGCGATGCTGACCACGTTCAACGAGATCGACATGACCGCCGCGAAGGAAATGCGCGCCGAGTTTCAGGATCTCTTCGTGAAGAAATACGGTGTGAAGCTTGGCTTCATGTCGATCTTCTCAAAAGCCGCTATTGCCGCTCTCAACGAATTCCCGGCGATCAATGCCGAGATTGACGGCGATGACGTGATCTATCGTCACTTCATCAATCTTGGCATTGCGGTTGGCGGTCCGAACGGACTGGTCGTGCCGGTGATCAAGGACGCGGAAACCCTGTCTCACGCCGAGATCGAGAAGAAGATCGCAGGCTTCGGCAAGGCGGCCCGCGAAGGTACGCTGAAGATCGACGATCTGTCCGGTGGCACGTTCTCCATCACAAACGGCGGCATCTACGGCTCCATGCTGTCCACGCCGATCCTGAACGCGCCGCAGTCCGGTATTCTGGGTATGCACAACATCGTTGACCGTCCGGTGGCGGTGAACGGCAAGGTTGAGATCCGTCCGATCATGTATGTGGCGCTGTCCTATGACCACCGTATCGTTGACGGCAAGGAGGCTGTGAGCTTCCTCGTTGCTCTCAAGAAGTATGTTGAAGATCCCCGCAGCCTGCTGCTCGGACTCTGACACGCTTCACAGGCTTTTCCGTCCCGTGACGGAAGAGCCTGTTTGTTTCCGGAAGCTGTCTGATGAAGCTTTCATGCCTCTGAACGGAGAGGCGGACACAGACGATGGACGTGAAGCGGCTTTGTGCGCCACGATCAGCGTCGATCGACATTCAATCAGGACGGGAAAAAATGGCAATCGAAATCAAGGTTCCGGCGTTGGGCGAGAGTGTGACGTCTGCCACGGTCGGCAAATGGCTCAAGCAGCCGGGTGATGCGGTCGCTGTCGATGAGCCGGTTGTTGAGCTTGAAACCGACAAGGTGAGTGTTGAGGTCCCCGCTCCGGCTGCTGGCGTGCTGGAAACCCATGCCGTCAAGGAAGGCGATGAGGTCGAGGTCGGCGCAGTGCTGGCCATTCTGGCAGAGGGCGCGAAAGCCGCCGCTAAGCCTGCCGCTGCTTCCAAGCCTGCCGAAGCACCAAAGAAGGAAGCTACCCCGGCTGCTGAAAAGAAGTCAGCTCCAGCAGCGACAGAAGCGCCAGCCGAGACGGATTACGATCTCGTCGTGATCGGCGCTGGTCCGGGCGGTTATATCTGTGCCATTCGTGCCGCCCAGCTTGGTTTCAAGGTGGCCTGCGTCGAAAAGCGCGCCACACTTGGCGGCACCTGCCTGAATGTCGGCTGTATCCCATCCAAGGCGCTGCTTCAGTCGTCTGAAAACTATCATGCTGCCGAGCATGATTTCGCAACGCACGGCATCGATATCGCAGGTATCAAGCTCAATCTGGCGCAGATGCAGAAGCGCAAGGCCGGGATTGTCGAGGCCAACGTCAAGGGCGTTGAATATCTCTTCAAGAAGAACGGCATCACCTGGCTGAAGGGTGTCGGCAAGGTTGAAGGCACGGGTCGTCTGACGGTTGACGGCAAGCCTGTCACCGCGAAGCACATTGTCATTGCGGCAGGCAGCGACAGCGCTGGCCTGAAGGGCGTGGATGTCGATGAGAAGGTGATCGTCACCTCCACCGGTGCCCTCGAACTCTCCGCCGTGCCGAAGAAGATGGTTGTCATTGGCGGCGGCGTGATCGGTCTTGAGTTGGGCAGCGTCTGGCATCGTCTGGGCGCGGATGTGACGGTTATCGAGTTCCTTGATCGTCTGGTACCGGGAACGGATAATGAAATCGAGGCGGCTTTCCGCAAGATCCTGATCAAGCAGGGCCTGACGATGAAGCTGGGTCACAAGGTGACCAAGGCGGAGAAAACCGGCAAAGGCGTGAAGCTGACCGTCGAGCCTTCACAGGGCGGCGCTGCCGAGACGCTGGACGCTGACGTTGTGCTGCTGGCTATCGGTCGTACGGCGGCGAGCAAGAACATGGGCCTTGAAGAGGCCGGTATCGCTCTCGACAATCGTGGTCGTATCGAAGTCGATGAGCATTTCGCCACAAACGTGCCGGGTGTTTACGCCATCGGTGACGTGATCCGTGGCCCGATGCTGGCGCACAAGGCTGAGGAAGAGGGCGTTGCTGTTGCCGAAATCCTTGCCGGTCAGGCTGGGCATGTGAATTACGACGCCATTCCGGGTGTGGTCTATACATGGCCGGAAGTGGCGACGGTCGGCTTCACGGAAGAGCAGCTCAAGGAAAAGGGCGTCGAATACAAGGTCGGCAAGTTCCCATTCATGGCCAACGGTCGCGCTCGCGCCATTGGCATGACCGACGGGTTTGTGAAGGTGATTGCTGACGCAAAGACCGACCGTGTGCTTGGTACGCATATCATTGGTCCGGGCGCTGGCGAATTGATCGCGGAATGCACGATGGCGATCGAGTTTGGCGCTTCCTCCGAGGATATCGGTCGTGTCTGCCACGCTCATCCGACACTGAGCGAAGCGGTGAAGGAAGCGGCTCTGGGTGTTACCGGTCACTCGCTGAATATCTGACCGTCACTAGTCTGGTTAAGAAAAACGCCGCTGAGAAATCAGCGGCGTTTTTTGTTGGGAGCATGGTAGCAGACTGCTGTATCCGACGAGGCAGGACTGCTTCGTCGATTCATGTAAGGACAAAGCATATATTGTAAAAATTTTGCGTATTTTCATTTTTACTTAAAGTTAAAATACATAAATCACTACATTGTCCCATGTTTTTCCAAATTATGAACGACTATCAAGGATAGGTAGTGCAATCGGTGCGCGAAAAGAGGTTTGTTATTTCTTCCGGTAGCATGTAGCTCATCCTATGATAAAACAACACGCATAAGCAGTCCCGCGAGATCATGGACGGGAGGCATTGAGGAGAGAGTGCTGGATGAAGGTTTGGAGAACAACGCTGGCCTTGACGCTCGTAACTTCTGTTGAGTGTTCTTCGCCTGCTCTCTGCCAGTCTCCGGTTGCTCCCGGCACTCCGGCGGACACTGTAGCGCCGCCTGAGTCTCTGACCGAAAATGATGTGCCACCACCGGTTGTCATCCCGCCCTTGCCTTCGCTGGATGACAGTGAAGCCCGCATTGAAGCGAAAAAACTGGTGGTAGCCCTGCACAAGGAAGTGCCCGGTCTGCTGCCGTTGAGCGAGGCCCAGAAACTGCACTGGCTCAAACTGGCGCAGGAGACGATCGCCCGTTCGGATTTCCGTATTACGCGAGCACAGGTGGTTGTGGTCGTCGATCGCAATGTGAAAGTCCAGAAACTGGCGCTTGTTCTGGCGCTCCCCGATACATCGGACTGGCAGGTTCTTGGGAGTGTAAAAGTCTCGACCGGTAATACTGGCCGCAAGTATTACTACATCACGCCGACAGGTGTGTTCCCGAATACAGCCGACCGTCTGGGCTACAGGGCAGAAGGCACGAAGAACGAGAACGGTATTCGCGGTATTGGCGCAAAAGGAATGCGGGTCTGGGACTTCGGTTGGCAGAACGCCGTTAAAGGCTGGCTGGCATCCGGGGAAACCGGCGATATCCGCCTTGAGATGCACGCGACCGATCCCGATTTTCTGGAAAGCCGCCTTGGGCACCCGGCGTCCGAAGGTTGCGTGCGTATTCCCGCGGCCTTCAATGTGTTCATGGACCGCCACGGTCTGCTGGATGTCGAGTATGAACAGGCGGCCAGTTATGATGAGCGTTTCAAGGCGCTTCTGAGGAAAGACCGGGTGCCATCACCCATCGCGGGCGAAGCGCTGGTGGTGGTGGATTCCGGTGCGAAGCCGACCGCGCCGGTGCCTTTGACGACCGCGCAGAAGTCGTGAAATCCTTTTGCTTGAATGGGAGTTGCTGCCGGAAAGATAAACGGCAGCTTACGCCTTCATGGCCGACACCCAAGCGGGTCTGGCGGTTTCCCGAAAGCCGACATTGCTAGACGAACCGCGGTAGAGTGAGTTTGGGACGAAGCCGCCGTTTCAGCCAACAGCACCAAACCCCGGTTTCGAACAGAAGCGGACCTTGGAGGCGCCTCCTTGTCCGGTAGTCGATCGTCGATTAAGGCCCGTGTTTTTTGAAAAAATCCTCTACGATCAAAGGAAGGGCGGCGGCTCTCTCCGCAAGATAGGCAATCAGCGCCGTGGCATCATCGGCGCTAAGCAACCCAATGTTCGCAATCGTTGTCAGGAATTCCAACGGTGCGCTTGAAATTTTAGCGTTGAAGCTATCTGCGATTTTCTTTGCGTGTCTCAAATTATTGGCTTGACGAAAAACCGTATTCATCCCGACAATATCGAAGACGGTTTGCGAGACAGGCAAATCTGACCAGCAGGGCTCGTCAAGGAAGAGAATCTTGTCGTGATCGAACGCCTAATAGTCGCCCTCATGCTCAAGTATATTCCCATATACGCGGTCGAAATTTCCAATGAGTTGATCGAACACAAGTAGTTCGAGCGCGAACGGGCTGGTAAGGAAGCTGTCATACTCGGTCTTGATTGTTGATCCGAGGCGCTTCTCCGAGGCAAAGCAGAGGTAGCCGGCCTGGCCCTTGACGGGTTGGGCACCGCCAAGATGGTTGAGATCGGCTGGATCGAGCACGCCGATCAGTCCGGGCGAGTGCTGGATACCGACCCTACTGGCGAGAGACGTGGCGATCAGTTCCTTGGCGAGTCGGTGCGGAAGTTCGATCTTGAGGATGACGTCGATCTCACTCCCGTTGCAATCGACGGCCCGAAGAAAGCTGAGTTGGCTGCATTTCGGGCGCTACCATCAATCGGGTCGCCGACGTGGACAACCCTCCCAATCCTGATTAATTCGCTCAACTTTGCAATTTCCTCTACAGCTGGCTATTTTGGCGGCTTTCTTTGCCTAAATTCGCTGTGTCAATTTGCCACTTGAGCATTATTTCAATTTTGTCATCGGTCTTACCGGCAGCGAGATAGCGGTCCACCGTATGCGCATACATTATAATCAACGCGCGTGTGAGCGCTTGCACATCAGCCACATTCACCGACGCACCATTCTTATTGGGTGGCTCAGTGTGCAAAGTCGGCCAAGTACCATGAAGTACACGGCTTCGTGCTGTCACGATTGAAGTTGCAAACTGCTCTGCTGTAATGTCCCCCAAATCTTCATCGCAGTCGATGTCCAGTAGAGCCTTCATCCCGGTGAGGATGCGTTGTTTGCTGCCGCTTGTTTTTTCAGCACGGAGAAGTACCTCAATTGCGGTCTCCAACTTCGCAATGGCTACCGTCTCAAAGGGCTCAGCCAACGCTTGGTGGTACCACCAAGTAGCATTGCACCAAGCCTCGTCCAATTGTGGTAAAACGCCATCGCCTTCAAGGTACGAGCTCAAGCGTCGCCCGCAAGCCGAAATTGTGCTCGCATCGCGCTTGAGAATTAGCTCAAATCCGCCGGGTATGAGCGAACGCCCCGGCTCCTCGTTCTCGATATCAGGTGAAAAGCCATTGCTGTCGCGCGATAGTCGGACATGGTAAACTGGAGCACTTCGCGCACTAGCTCGCGCTGCGCGATCGAAGATTTTTGGTGGCATTACGAGCTGGAGAATTGCCAGTGCCACGTCCACAGCGATCTCAGCTGCAAGTGCGGAGCGCTTTTTCTCGCGACCGCGCACTTTAACTTCTGCAATTGTGCCTGCGTGACGAACTCGTGCAAACTCGCGAAACGGCCCGATCAATAACTCATCTATTGGAGAAAATTGTTCGTCCTTGCCTCCTGCTATTCCGAGTAGAGCCGGGCTCAGAGCTCCGAAGGCATAAAACTTAACAGGGCCAATGTCGAACGATGGCACCGCCCACGCACTTAGTGCGCAGGGAACATAGTGAATACGAATTCGATCTTGCATCGAAAACCACGATCGAATTTCAGCGCTGAGCTTATCTATCTCATCATCGGCCAGCTCTTTATCGCCGCGCTCCTTCCAAGATTTTGCCGCCATCGCCGCTAACACTTTTGCCAACGCGGCTTTGGCAACTAATTTTTCGCCGAGGCGGCTTTCAGATCGGAGGTCACTGGCCAAGTCCGCTAACGCCTGCATCCCTGCTTGTGTGAAGCCCGCCATTGTTCCCGTGGCCAGATCAGTCCAAGCCTCGACGAGCCGTTCGCGACCCTGAGCAGCCTGGAGATCGCGATCATCAAGAGGGCGCTTGCTGGGAAGCGCGAATGATCTGAACTCGGAGTGCGCGCGGCGGACAAGATTTTTCTGGTTGGGGGTCATACCTCATCAGGTATTTACGTTTTTCCATTTTGTCCATCATCAACGACGTATCTGCATACCGACTATCTACCGAGGATAACTGACAGCTACCGCCTCGTAATGATGCTAACGGCGACATCAGGTCAGAGACCCAAACCGAGGCGTTCACCGACCGCTCATCGAAGACTGAATCGTCTGGATTCCCGAAGCGGTTCTGCACGCTGGTATTTCCGGGGTTGGCGAACTGCGGCCCAGCGCGCTCAACCTTGCGAGCAACCAGTTTTGGCCTGAGCTGCCATTCCCACATCCGTATCGGAAAGGCATGAACTGGTCGGTAGCCGTCATGAACGTGAGCGCTACAAATGCCTGCTTTCGGTCATCCCTTCTCAGTAGCCGACATTCTGCTCTCCCCCCAAAGCGGCCACTAACGGGCCACGTGCCGCCGCAGCAGATAGATGTCCATGATCCAGCCATGGCGAGCGCGGGCTTCGGCCCGGGTTGCGATAATGCGCGGCCCGATCTGCGTGAGCGGGCCGGACAGCAGAATCTGCTCGGCCATACCGACATAGGCGCCCCAGTAGATGCTGATGGCATCGGCGGGGATATGTTGGAACGAGCAGTCACCATCCAGCATGACCACGACGGTATCCGTACCTGGCGGCCAGCCATGGTCACGCAACTGGCGTCCGGTGGTGACCAGAAATGGAGCGCCGATATCGTTGAGCGGGATGGCGTGGGCGGCGGCCAGCATGTTCAGCGACATAATGCCGGGAATGCTACGGATCGTCATGGGAGCCGGACTGAGCTGAGCGGCAATCCGTAGAGTGCTGTCATACAGGGCAGGGTCGCCCCAGACGAGGAGCGCGACCGTGCCGCCCTGGGGCAGGTTGGCATGGATTGCTTCATTCCACGCATGGGCGATTGCCTGGTGCCAGTGCGCGACGCCTCTGCGGTAATCGGGGTCAGCGACGTCGCGGCGGGGCATGTCAAATTCGACGATACGAACGGCTGGATTGGTCAGCACTTCCGCGCAGATGCTCCGGCGTAGTTCGGCAAGGTCAGCCTTGTCTTCACCCTTGCGCGGTATGAGGATCAGGTCGGCGGCATTGAGTTCACGTACGGCTTGGAGAGTCAGATGTTCGGGATTTCCCGTGCCGATGCCGACAAGCACCAGATCGATCATGAAACGCTCTTTCTCAGATTAGTTGCCAATGCGCCCGATGTGGCATGGTCCTGCCAATATCCGAAGCAGGTCATTCTGCCTCGGGTGCCGGGAAACGGGGCGCGGTGCCGACAGGGCGGAAGCGACGGTCGTAATCACCGGCATAGAGCCGACTTTCGCCGAATCCCGTCGCTCCGATCGCAGGACCGACCAGAATCAGCGCCGTGCGTTCCAGTTCGGTAGCTAGTGCGGACTCCAGCGTCGCCAGCGTGGCCCGGACGATGCGCTCATCCGGCCAGCTTGCGCGCCACACGATGGCGACAGGGCAGTCGGCACCATAATGCGGAGTGAGTTCGGCCAGAACGCGGTCTAGCACATGGATCGACAGATGGATCGCCAGCGTCGCGCCTGTGGCGGCGAAAGCGGCCAGATTCTCGCCCGGCGGCATGGCGGTGGCTCGACCGGAGGTGCGTGTCAGCACGACCGACTGGGCGATACCCGGAAGGGTAAGCTCCGCACCCAAGGCAGCGGCAGCGGCGGCGAAGGATGGCACACCGGGTGTGACGTCATAAGGAATGCCTAATTCACGAAGACGGCGCAGTTGCTCCCCCATGGCGGACCACACTGACAGATCGCCGGAATGCAGCCGGGCGACGTCATGGCCCGCTTCGTGCGCCGCTACGATTTCGGCGATAATCGCATCTAGCGATAGTGGGGCGGTATTCACGATGCGCACGCCGGGCGGGCAATGGTCGAGCAGCGCCGCCGGAACCAGAGATCCGGCATAAAGGCAGACGGGACTGGCTGCGATCAGGTCTCGTCCGCGCAAGGTAATGAGATCAGGTGCGCCGGGTCCGGCTCCAATGAAATGAACCGTCATGGAGTGTTCCTTTCTGCGATCGCGGCCATGGCCAGCCCGTCGGCAGAAGTCGCGCGCGGGGTGAGCAGGTAAGCGCCTGTTCCGGCGGCGGCCAATGCAGACGCTTCGGCGACACTGCCGGTGCCGTAGCGGGCCATGGCACGATCGGAACGGGTGGGTGTGCTGATATGCGCCAGCGTGTCGGCGTTCAGCGCGTGGATGGGCAGCTTCATTTCCTTCGCCAGCGCCAAAAGCGCGGGTGAGGCGGCCTTTTGCGCGACCGTGGCCAGAGCGTCGATGCCTTTGGCACCACCCGCCGCAGCCAGAGCATCACGAAGCGATGCGAGGCTGGCGGCCTGCCGGAAGCCGAAGCCTGCGACCCTCATCGTGTCACACTCCACTGCACGACAGGGCGCGCCGGGCTCCATCCGCGCATCGACCCCAGCGGTGCGGCTTTCGCCAGCTCGATACGCATCAATTCGCCGCCTTTTTGACCATGCCACAAGGCCAGCAAGGCTTCGGTTTCCAGCGTGACGCCGTTTGCGACAATCCGCGTTCCGGGCCGCAGCACGGTCCATAAATGATCCAGCAGGACCGCATTACCGCCGCCGCCGATGAAAACGGCATTCGGGGCGGGCAGGCCTTCCAGTGCGTCCGGGGCTGCGCCGTCCACAACATGCAGAAGATGATCCACACCCAGAGCCTTTGCATTGGCACGGATATTCTCGGCGCGGTCAGCGCGGCGTTCGATCGCGATCGCCTGTCCACCCGCCAGACACCATTCCGCTGAAATCGATCCCGATCCGGCACCGATATCCCACAGGATTTCACCGGGACGTGGCGCGAGAGTCGATAGCGTGAGGGCGCGGATCGGGCGCTTGGTGATCTGCCCGTCATGGAGGAAGGTGCTGTCCGGCAGACCCGACGTCCGGCTCAGGCCCTGTGGCCCCGACATGGCGATGGCAACGGCTACCGGTGCCGTGACGTCCGTAAACGCGAAATCTTCCGCAAGGACAGTGAGGATGCGCTCGCGTGGTCCTCCCAGCGCCTCCATGACATGGAGCGTGGAAGTTCCGTATCCCCGGCCGATCAACCACTGCGCCAGATCTCCGGCAGTGGGCCCATCGCGCAGCAGACAGATCGCCCGCCCGTTGGCCTGCAACACAGGGCTCAGCCGCTCGAACGGCGCTGCATGCAGCCCCAGACAGGCGATCTGTTCAAGCCGCCAGCCCAGCCGGTTCGCCGCCAGAGAAAAGGTCGATGGCGCGGGGTAGGACACCCACTCGCCGGGATCGAGGCGGTCAGCAAGGCAGGAGCCTGCGCCGAACCAGAATGGATCGCCTGATGCCAGCACCACCACTTTGCGCCCACGCTCGGCCAATACCGGATCGACTGAGAAGGGCACCGGCCATGCGCGGCCCCGGTCATCCGCCTCCACCAGCGCCAGATGGCGCGGACCGCCGAAAATCAACTCGGCACGGGCCAGCTCGGCTTGGCATGACGCCGACAAACCTGCCATGCTGTCTTCACCGATGCCGATGATCACAAGCCAGGGTTCAACCATGACGCGTGTCCTTCTGCTGGGCGGCACCACCGAAGCCAGCCAGATGGCCCGCGCATTGGCCGAAACAGGCATTGACGCCACCTTTTCCTATGCCGGTCGCACCGCATCGCCAGCGTGCCAGCCCCTGCCAGTCCGGATCGGTGGGTTCGGCGGAGTGGAGGGGCTTATCGCCTATCTTCGCGAGGCGGCAATCACTCATGTCATCGACGCCACCCATCCCTTCGCCGCCCGGATGAGCCGGAATGCGGTGGAAGCCTGTGCGGCTGTTGGCATTCCGCTGCTGGCGTTCGAGCGCGCGCCCTGGACGGCGGCGGAAGGTGACGACTGGCGTGCGGTTGCCGACATCACGGGCGCGGTCGCTGCGCTGCCCGATGAGCCAGCAAGGATCTTTCTGGCGATCGGTCGACAGTCGATCGACGCCTTCGCGGTGCGCCCACAGCACGATTACCTGTTGCGTCTGGTCGATCCGCCCGATGCCGTCCTGCCCTTGCCCAAGGCGACAGTGGTTATCGCAAAGGGACCGTTTACCTTGGCAGGGGATCTCGCCCTGATGCAGGCGCACGGCATCACCCATGTCGTGGCGAAGAACGCTGGTGGCGTGGGCGCGCGTGCGAAGCTGGATGCCGCGCGGGCGCTGGGTGTGCCGGTAATCCTGATTGATCGCCCTGTTGTGTCGCCGCGTCCTGTCGCACGCACCGTCGAGGAGGTGATGACGTGGCTTGGTCATCCCGCGCGCCTTGGCGTGTAGACATACCGGCCGACCGGTCGCGTTGCTTCATTTCCGACCAGCACCACTGTCCGCATATCGGCCATCTCGGCACGCGCTTCGGCCAGTGTCACCACGCTGATCCGTTCATCAGGTGTCGTGACGGCGCGGGCGAAGATGATCAGCCGGTCTGGTCCGCATTCCTCACGCAAGATTTCCAGCGCGCGGGCCAGTTGATGCGGGCGGCTGGCCGAGCGTGGATTGTAGAAAGCCATGGCGAAACCCGCCTGTGCCGCAAGTCGCAGCCGCCGCTCGACGAGGTCCCAGGGCTTGAGATTGTCCGACAGATTGATTGTGCAGAAATCATGACCCAGTGGCGCGCCGACCCGTGCGGCGGCGGCCAGCATGGCGGTGATGCCGGGCAGGACCCGGATCTCGACATTGGCAAAGCGAGGGGACTGTTCGACCGCTTCGAACACCGCCGAAGCCATGGCGAACACGCCGGGATCACCGGACGAGACGACGACGACCCTGCGCCCGGCCGCCGCCAGTTCCAGCGCATGAGTGGCCCGTTCCAGTTCCACGCGGTTGTCCGTGGCGTGCAGCGTCAGCCCCTCGCGTGCCGGGATGCGCGCCACATAGGGGATGTAGCCGATCACATCAGTCGCATCCGCCAAGGCGGCGGTCACTTCCGGCGTAATCAGTGCCTCGTCACCGGGACCGAGACCGGCAATGACCAGTGGCGTGACGGTCATGATTCCCCTCCATGCTCGTTTTCGGGACGGCGGCCCTGCCCATGCACCAGCACGATCGCGAAATACGGGCAGTCGTCGTCGCTGGCCTCGACAAGGCGGATCACCCGCTGGCCGGGCATGGTGCCACGCTCCACCAGCCACGCATCCTCAAGCCGACCGGAGGCGGCCAGAGCCCGGCGCACCTTGGGCAGGTTCCGGCCGGTCTTCATCACCACGAGTGCATCCGCGGCCTGCATGTGTTGTGTCAGGTCGGCCTCCGGCATCGTGCCGGTCAGCACGGTGAGCACGTCGTCGCCCCATGTGATCGGAATGTCTGTGGCGTTCCAGCAGCCGGTCATGCCGGTGATGCCGGGGACGACTTCCATCTCGACGCGGCCCTGAAGTCGTGCGTGCAGATGCATGAAGGAGCCGTAGAAGAACGGATCGCCCTCACACAGCACCACCACTTCCTGCGTCCGCGCCAGATCGGCCAGGCGACCCGCCCAGTCATCGTAAAAACTGGCCAGCGCGCTGCGATAGGCGGGACTGTTCACCGGCAGTTCGGTGGTGACGGGATATTCCATCGGATATTCGACAATGCCGGGCGCCAGCATGCCTTCGACAATCCGCCGTGCCTGACCTGCGCGTCCGGCTTTGCGGAAATAGGCCACATGGCGGGCATTGCGAATGAGCCGGTCGGCGCGCACGCTGATCAGGTCGGGATCGCCGGGGCCGAGGCCTGTGCAGATGATCTTGCCGGACATGATGCTATTCTGTCCGACTGGCCAGCGCGTTCACCGCCGCGACCGTGATCGCCGAACCGCCCAGACGCCCCCGGACCGTCAACGCGGGAACAGGCAGCGCCTCCATCAGCGCGTCCTTCGATTCCGCAGCACCGACAAACCCGACCGGGCAACCGATGATCGCCGCTGGCCGGGGACAGCTTGCGTCTTCCAGCATGTTGAGCAGGTGGAACAGGGCGGTGGGCGCGTTGCCGATGGCCACCACAGCTCCCGCGAGGTAAGGACGCCACAGTTCGAGCGCCATGGCCGAGCGGGTGTTGCCGGCCTCGCGGGCCATATCGGCTACGCGGGGGTCGTTCAGCGTGCAGATCACGTCATTGTCGGCGGGCAGGCGCGCGCGGGTAATGCCTTCGCTGACCATGCGTGCGTCGCACAGGATGGGTGCCCCGGCTTCCAGCGCCGCCCGCGCCGCGATCGCCATGTTGGGCGAGAAAGCGATGTGTTTTTCCAGACCGACCATGCCAGCCGCATGGATCATCCGTACGGCGACGATTTCTTCTTGCGGAGTGAAGCGGGCCAGATCGGCCTCCGCCCGGATGATGGCGAAGGACTGGCGGTAGATGGCAGCGCCGTTGGTTTCATACTGGTAAGGCATTTGGATTTTCCATCAGCGTTCCGGGATTGGCCAGCAACTGTTCGACCGTGAGGGAAGGGTGTGGGGAAGGGGAGGCAGCGTTGCCGTCTCTGACAAGGCCAAAGTTATGGGCTTGAGCCACGAGTGTCAGCGCTGTCGGCCCGGGATGTGCGCACCCTTTCGCACAGCCGGACACATGCAGCATCTTGTCGACAGGAACGTGCGGCGCGAGAACTCGCGCCAGTGGTCGCGTGGGTTGCAGGGCCTGGGTGCAGCCGGGCAGACCGGGACAGGCGATGACCCGCAGCAGGGGATCGTCCGGGCGCGTGATGATCCCCTCGATATCTGGTGCGATCGTCTGCCCTTCGAGCAGCAGCATGCGCCATGGTGTGACGCGCAAAGGGGCGATGTCGGCTAGGGCGGAGAGGGTGTGCGCCTGCATCTGTCCGAAGGCGAAGCCGATCATGAATCCGGCGGCCGATGGACCGGGCACGGGAGGCGACATGTCGGTCATCGGTGCGGCTTCGACTGCGGTAAAGGCGGAGGGCAACGTTGCGCCGCCAGCCAGATGCACCGCCATCCGTTTCCGACCGCCGCTGGAGATGAACCAGCGGGCCAGACTCAGCGCTGTATCCACGGCTGTGTCCGACGTAACCCGTGCGCCACTGGCAGCGCCATTGGCCCGGCAGAGCAAAGCGCCCGTAGCGTCGCGTTCGATCCGGATATCGGCGGAGACATCCCTCAGGACGGGCATCTCGCCTGTATCGACGGCAAAGCCAAATTTGCCGGGAAGGTCGAGCGTCCGGTCGTCCCGCAGGGCGTTGCTCAGCCGTTCGGCCAGTTCCGCCGTGACGTCGCCGCTCTGCCAGAATGGCGTCACGACGATATTACGTCTGGCTTCCGCTTCAGGTGTCGCGTCGACAAGACCTAGCGAGGTGAGGCTCGTGACAAGCGGGACATAGGTCGGGTCGGCAACGCCACGAATCTGGATATTGGACCGTGCGGACAAGTCGATTTGCCCATTGCCATATTGCTCGGCAAGGCGCGCAATGCCGGTGGCCTGCGCCTGGGTCAGTCGCCCGATGGAAGGACGGACACGGACAAGCAGTCCGTCACCGGAGGGCATCGGGCGAAGAGCGCCGGGACACCAGCCCTTGACTAGCGGTGCAGTCATAGTGCCTCGCACAGACTGGCGACGATGGTGTTACGACGGATCGTCCACAGACCTGCTGCGGCGAACGTGCGGAAGCGACTGTGATTTTCGCGGAAGACCACCTGCATGGTGATTTATCCCTTCCGCCTCATTTGACCCGATGGCGTGGCATGGCTCGTCTGGATATCGATAGGGTCGTGCCCGGCAATAATCATCAGCCGGGTCTGATGCGGCTGCGTGTTCCGTAGGTGATCATACCGGGTGCGCACATGCTCGCCCACGGCCATACGTATTGGTTTTCTGCTGCTGTGGGCGACGTAGTCTTTTACGCGCCGTATCTGTTGCTCGCGGATCAGGGTCGGGGCCGCTTCAGTGTCGGCTGGAGCAGAGACGGGAATTTTCGCAAAGCCGGTCGAGCAGGTCATGTCATCGCTCCTGCGGAGGGAGGCGGGCAAGGCTCTGTTTGCGGAAAATCTGCGAGCACTGGCGCCAGGGCACCAGACCGTCAGGAGTGGCGGCATAGGCAGTTGCGCCAGTCAGGATCTCGGCCGCGTCGTTTTCACTGAGACGCCCGTAGACATAGCTCCAGCAGCCGGGTGCGGTCAGTGCTATCGCGCAGCCATTACCGCAGGCGGACAAACATTCAACCGGTGCGATGGTGAGATTTTCGGGCATGGGTTTACTGGCCAGCGCGCTGTAGAGGCGAGCGCCTGCTACGGGTTGCCCCTTCACGGTCGGTTGACCTGCGCGGCAGGTCGTACAGACGAGGAGTGTCGCATTCATGTCCCAGCTCTGTTCAGCAACTGGGGTGCCCGCGGCCAAACCCCGGCCGCGAACGGACAATGGGGAGCGTCCAGCCGGTTGCAGCGCACCCCGGCTGCCCGTTGTCTCGTTTATTGGCAGGTCTCCCGGCTCCCGGATTCAGGGTTTCCCCAGTGATCGTCCACCTTCCCGACGATGCGTCAGTGGCATTGGGCGATCTTTCCGGTAACGGTCGCGGGGGCGGCTGTGCCTGGGGCGGTCCTTTCGGACAGGCCTGTCACATTCCCTCTTAGCTACTCCACAGATACTCTATAGAGCAGAACCAATAGATCGGCTGTTGGGGCAATGCGCCTCTCATGTCAAGCGATGGAGCCTATCATGACCCATGCATCGGATCCGGCCGACGGTAATAGCTTGGGTGATACTGCCCGTAAGGTCGGACGCAACAGGATCATGGTCTTCACTCACGCAAGGGAAAAGGGTTGCTGATCATCCATGCCAGGGTCAGAGACAGGAAATTCTTATCAGGTTTCGGGATGATCCTGCGTGGTGGTCCATCTGGCTGTCGGCAAGGGCTCTAAGGCTGAACTCACCGGGAGCGGATAGCCAATAAGCGCTGCTTTGAACGGGTATCGGGTCTTTCTGCGTTCCCGCGCAAAGTAGTCTCATCAGCAGACAAGACAAAACGCCATAAAAAAAGCCGCCCCATGAAAGGACGGCTTTATACTGCTTAATAAAAGAAGCAGACCTCAGCTCACCACCAGCTCTTCCGGCTCGCTGCGGGTCCGTTTGACCAGCAACTTGTTTAGGGCGTGGATGTAGGAACGGACGGCGGAAACGACCGTGTCAGCGTCAGCGCCCTGACCATCGACCATCTTGCCCTCTTCTTCCAGACGCACCGTTGTGCGTGCCTGCGCATCGGTGCCTTCGGTGACAGCGCCGACAGAGAACAGGGCCAGACGCGCATCGTGCGGGAAGGCGCTGCGGATCGCATTGAAGGCTGCATCAACGGGACCGTTGCCGTTGGCTGTCGTTTCCACGGCTTCACCGTCGATTTCCAGAACCAGCGTGGCTTCGGCAGGACGCTGTGAACCGGCGACGACGTCCAGCGACAGGAAGCGGATACGGGCGTGATCGCGAACTTCATCGTCAACCAGCGCGATGATGTCCTCGTCGTAGACAACCTTCTTGCTGTCAGCCAGATCCTTGAAGCGCTGGAAGGCTTCATTCATCTTTTCATCGCTGATCGTGTAACCCAGCGCTGCCAGCTTGTCGCGGAAGGCCGCACGCCCGGAATGTTTGCCCAGCACCAGCGACGTCTTGGACCAGCCGACGCTTTCCGGCGTCATGATCTCGTAGGTCGCGGCGTTCTTCAGCACACCATCCTGATGGATGCCGCTTTCATGCGCGAAGGCATTGCGGCCGACGATGGCCTTGTTCGGCTGAACATCGAAACCTGTTGTCGTGGACAGCATCTTTGACAGCTTCAGCAGCTTCGTCGTCTCGATGCGGTTGGTGTAGGGATACTGGTCATGGCGGGTGCGGATCGCCATGACGATCTCTTCCAGCGCCGCGTTGCCTGCACGTTCGCCGATGCCGTTGATCGTACACTCGATCTGGCGAGCGCCACCGCGCAGGGAGGCCAGCGTGTTGGCCACACCCAGACCCAGATCATTATGATTGTGGGCGGAGAAGATGACCTGATCCGCGCCCGGCACGCGCTCCTTCAGCATGGAGAAGATGCGCTCCATGTCTTCCGGCGTGGCGTAGCCGACCGTGTCGGGGATGTTGATGGTCGTAGCGCCAGCCTTGATCGCGGCCTCGACGCAGCGGCACAGGAAATCCGGCTCGGTACGCGAGCCGTCTTCCGCTGACCATTCGACGTCGTCCGTCAGGTTGCGGGCGGCCTTGTTGCCGGTGGTGATGATTTCCAGAACCGTCTCGGGCTCCATCCGCAGCTTGTATTTCATGTGCAGCGGAGAGGTGGAGATGAAGTTGTGGATACGACCACGCTCGGCGTGCCGGATGGCGTCGCCTGCCGCCTGAATGTCGTTCTTGCCGCCGGAACGGGCCAGCGCGCAGACAACCGAGCCTTTCACGACACGGGCGATTTCAGCGACGGACTGGAAGTCACCCTTGGACGCAACGGGGAAACCCGCCTCAATCACGTCCACGCCGAGGTCGGCCAGCGCTGCGGCCATGCGCAGTTTCTCTTCCAGATTCATGGAGAAGCCCGGCGACTGCTCGCCGTCACGCAGCGTTGTATCGAAGATGAAAACCCGATCGTCGGTGATGCGGCCGAAGGAAGGATGGTCGAAGGTCATGAAAAGCCCCGGTATGACGTGTCTTGGTCCCTGTTTCGTCCTTTTAGGCACGAAACGCTCTGCTGACGATATCCCCTAAGCGTTATCGGCAACGCATGCCGATGGGCGCGCTCAGGGGCGGATAAGTCGAAGGAGAAGCTGGGAGAGGCCGCGCGTAGTCGTGGCGCTGAAGCGCTTCATCGACTCGGAACGGGCGGCGGCAATAGTCATGCTGGTCAAAATACTGGATCAGCAGAGAGATGCAACCCAAAGATGGATGCAATCTGCGTGTGCAGAATGGGTGCCTGTGCGTTGCCCTGTGTGGGCCAGGCTTTTCATCGCAAGGCTACGGCTGACAGCGCAATCTGTCAGCCGTAGCGTCAGGAGTGCTCAGTCCTGAAGTGGGAGAAGGAAGGTGCCATCGTCCAGCTCGGTGCCGCGCTGGGCAGCATGAGCGCAGGATGCTGTGCGAACGTCGCTTTCTGCAGCGGTCAGGTCAACCATCTGACCCGGACCGACCATCAGCTTTCCGACGCCACCAGCGGCATAGGCTGGGTCGTTTTTCACATCGGCGCGCTTGGCCAGCGAGCGACCGAGCGAACGCACCGTGGTGTCGTCATCAATATCGTGCGCGTAGCAATAGTACATCAGACCGGCGATGTTGCCGACGGAGGCGTTGTCCACTGTCGGGCCAGGTCCCACAGGAGCCTCAGCCACGGAAGGAGCCGCTGCGGGAGCGGCCTGAGCGGACACCACACCAGCGACCAGTGTCAAACCGCATGCAGCTGCAAGAGCTGCGGATTTGCACAGTGATTTCATGAAAAATCTCCTGAAAACCAAATTGACGCACTAGTGTTCGCTTCTCTCACGATGGGCGCAAGAGGTCTGGATGCTGGTCTGTTATGCGGGAGTTCTTCTGATTTTTGGCTGTTTACCACCAATTCGGACCGGATAGGTCTTTAATTATTCATTGATATGCTTTTTCTGTGTATAGTTGTCTTTCACATCGTGAATGGTTTCTTTTTGGAATGTAGCTGTTTCGATAAGCTATCGATCTGTCTCCGGTTTCTTGAGTGCGCTTTGAGAAGAAGGGGCTTGTTGGGTTCGGTTCAGAACTGGGGTTGGTGAGCCAGTTTTGCTTGAACGCAGCGCGTTTCAGGGAGCGTCCAGAACGCCTCTGGCGACGGTTTTCCTGTCTGTCGAGGGTGCAAGACCAGACGAATATCGACATCAAGCCGGGTATGTCTGTTTTTGAGGCTTTGGACTGACGCTCGCCTTATTAGCAGCAGGCATGGTGTTCTGTTGACGAGTGGTTTCCGTCGCTTCGATCATGCAGGTTACCCTGCGCCATGCCGGAAAACAGCTGACGTTTTCATCCTGTTGTTCTTGATTCCTAGCGACAGAGAAAAATACCGATTTGGCGAATGAAATATATGTGAGTCCGATAAACTTAATTTGTGTATAAAACATATTCGTTTTGTATTGAAATTCGTGATGTCGTGTGAGAGGCTGTTTGTGTCGGATAAGAACAATAAGAAATGGCGGCGACCTTCGGGTCGCCGTTTTCATGTTCTCTGCTTGGAAACCGGGTTCAGCGGGGCTTCTGTTCAATGTCTCCTGACGGACAGTCCGATAATGCATGCGATCATCACCATGAGACCTGAATGTCGGGTGCATGCATTGCCATTATGCGCCGATGCTGGAACACAATGACCCGAACCTGCATATAGGCAAGCCCATTGTGAAATAGGGTCAGGGTGAAGTCGAAAAGCGTGCTTCTTGGCATCCTGAAGCATGAAGTGCTGCCTCAGACAGGTTTTTGGTGAGTGTCAGAAAGGCAGGAGTTCGACAGATGCTACAAAAGATTCAGCCGGGTACGATTTTCAAGGAAAATCTCCAGAAACTGCCTTCCATCGAGGGAGTGCAGCGCATCGACCTGCTCGACGGTACGGGTAAGGTTGTCGCCAGCATTGAAAACCAGCCGGGAAAGCAGGGCTCGCTGGCTGTTTATCAATATCTCAAACAGGCTTTCGGCAAACTCGACGCAAACGCTGCCGAGCATGGTCTGGCTGTTTTTGGTGAGCATACGCTGGACGCACGCAATCGACCGGGAGCTCATCCCAATATTGATCGTTTGCTTGTAATTGCTGCTGGCGAAGCGCCGTTGGAGATCGAAGTTATTCCGGCTCGGTAAACGACGGTCTTCTGTAAAAGGAAGCCGCCTACAATACTTTCAAAGCTGATCACAGCTTCAGGGCTTTGCCCCGAACCCTCTCAAAGGGATGTCGTCCCTTTGATCCTGCTTTGTATTGGGTGGTGAGAGAGAAACATCCTGCCCCGAATGGCTCTCCAAGCCTTACGGAGCAGGATAGAACCGTCTCACCACCCGTTCCATGGTGAGACCCTGCACGATGATGGTGAACACGACGACACCGTAACAGATCGGCAGCACCAGAGTACGCAGATCACCTTGCGGCAGACCAAGCGCCAGCGACAGCGAGATGCCACCGCGTAGGCCGCCCCATGTCAGGATGCTGAGCAGTCTTCCCTTGTCCCAGTGTCTCAGATGGAGAGGCAGCGTCGAGAGAAATACGCTCAGGCCACGTCCCAGAATGGACAATGGGACAACAAGAAGCATGGCCGCCAGCGAAGAGAGATGCAGCGGAATTTCGAGGATCTCAAAGCCGATCAGCAGAAACAGCAGAACATTCAGCACTTCGTCGATGAGCGTCCACGCGATGTTCAGTTCCTTGCGTCCGTGCTCATCAAAGATGGACTGGCTGTAGTGCGTGCCAAGGCAGAGACCGGCGACAACCACAGCGACAGCTCCCGACATGCCGAAATAACTGGCGACACTGTATGTGCCCGTCGCCAGCGCGAGCGAGGCGATCAGTTGCGTATGCGCATCCTTGCTGGAACGCAGCAGGAAAAGGGTCAGCCAGCCGGTCGCAGCGCCCAGCAGTGCGCCACCACAGGCTTCCCACAGAAACCCCTCGGCAATCTGGGTGAAGGTGACATGGCTGGCGTCACCTGTCGCAAGGCCGATCGTCACGCCGAAAATGACGATGCTGATACCGTCATTGAACAGACTTTCGCCTGCAAAGATTGCCTGAATATCCTGTGGCAGGCCCAGACGCTGCAACATGCCGATAACGGCGACGGGGTCGGTCGGTGCAAGGATCGCGCCCAGTATGACGCACCACGAGAAGGGGATATTCATTCCCAGAAGCGGAAAGATCAGCCAGACAGCACTGGCCAGCAGCAGGACGGCGAGCACCGTCCCCAGAACCGCGAGCGCCGTGACAGATTTCAGCTTTGAGCGAAAGCAACCGAGATTGACGCCCAGTGCTCCGGCAAACAGCAGCAGAGACAGTGCTCCGTTCAGCAGGGCTTCCGGCAGATTGACGCTGCCAAGAACTGACCGTGCGAACACCCGCGGATCATAAGCCGGACAGAGCAGCCCGGTCGCAATAATCAGCAGGGACGCCGCGATGGATATCAGCATGACACCAATCGTCATCGGCAACCGAAGCCAGCGGTCATTCACAATACTGAAGACCGCAGACAGGGTCAGAAGAAGCGCCAGCAGACCAAGAGTATTCATACCTCCCGGTCGCGCTCCGGGCCCTCAGATGTCAAGAAGAATGCGACAGACGACTCTTTCCGTCATATTTCGTCACAAAACCCCTGAGGTGTTTTAGTCCTCGACCAGTTCTGAAGCGCGATAACCCTGCGCGAACAGGGCAGTACGCAACGTGCCGTGCTCAATCCGGTTCACAATCTCCCTCCGCACTACGGGTTTCGCGTGGAAGCCAATGCCAAGGCCCGCTGCACGCAACATGGGCAGGTCGTTGGCACCGTCACCGATCGTCAGGGCCGCACTCAGAGGTGCGCCAGCGGTGGCGGCGATACGGATGAGGTGCTGCAATTTGGCGTCAGGGCCGAGAATGGGTTCGCCGACCGTGCCGTCCAGCGTGTCACCTGTGACATTCAGGATATTGGCGTGGTTCTCGGCAAAACCGCATGCCGCTCCAACGCGGGCGGTGAACCAGGTAAAGCCGCCGGAGACCAGTGCTGTCGCTGCACCGTTTGCCTTCATGGTCTGCACCAGCGTGCGGGCACCGGGATTGATTTTTACGTCTTTCCACGCGTCTTCCAGCAGGGAGGCCGGTAGATCGCGCAGAAACGCCACACGGTTGCGGAGCGAGGTCTGGAAGTCGATTTCGCCATTCATCGAACGGCGGGTGACGGCGGCGACTTCTTCTCCAATGCCCGGACGGATGCGCTCGGCATGAGCGGCGATATCGTCCAGCGTTTCATTGGCGACGATGGTGCTGTCCATGTCGGCCACAAGGATTTTCCTGCGCCGGTTTTCGCTCGGACCATACAGCACATCGATAGCGCGATCCGTCAGGGCGAGGCGGATGGCGTCGATCTGTGCTGGCGTGAGGGGCGCGCAGGCGATATCGACAGCCTCGCCCGGCGAGAGGATGGTCGTCTCGCCCCCTGCGGCCAGCGTGCTGGCCAGCGCAATGTCCTGGGGTGTGAGGGATGTGGCTTCGCGGTTCGCGACGAGTGTCAGAATAGCGCTCATAATGATGCTGCGTGTGACAGGGTTGATGGCTGGAGGCAAGCGACAGGATGATGAAGAAAACGGACACCAGCCGTGCGGCGCTGATTGTCGCAGGGCCGACATGCTCCGGAAAGTCCGCGCTGGCCATCGCTCTGGGCGAGCAGTTGAACGGCACCGTCATCAATGCGGATTCGATGCAGGTTTACCGCGAACTGCGGGTGCTGACCGCCCGCCCGACATCGGAAGAGGAGGCGCGTCTTCCGCACCGGCTGTATGGCGTCAGCCCAGCAGCCGAAGCCCGCAGCGTGGCGTGGTGGCGACTGGAAGCGCTGGCCGCGATGGAAGAAGCGTGGGCGGCGGGTCGCCTGCCCATTCTGTGCGGCGGTACCGGCATGTATCTGCGCGCCTTGACCAATGGACTGGCCGAAATCCCGGAAGCCAGCGCAGAGGCGCGGGAAGAAGCGCGTGCGCTCGCGGCTGACCCCGCTGCTTTGCATGACCGTCTTATGGCGGTGGACCCGGACACGGCGGGCGGGTTGCGTCCCACCGACCCACAGCGTCTGGCCCGGGCATGGGAGGTCTGGCGCAGCACGGGGAGGGGGCTGGCATGGTGGCGGGCGCAGCCGGGCCTGCCTGCCGCGGACTGTCAGTTCAAGGCGATCCGCCTCGACCCGGCGCGGGATGTGCTGCGCGCCGCCATCGCCCGCCGCTTCGGTCTGATGATCGAGCAAGGAGCCATAGAAGAAGTCCGCGCCCTGCTGGAGCAGCACCTCGATCCTGCGCTTCCCGCAATGCGGGCGCATGGCGTGCCGGAACTTTCGGCCATGCTGCGGGGAGAGATCAGTCTTGCCACCGCGGAAGAGCGGGCGGTGCTGGCGACAGGCCGTTACACCAAGCGTCAGGCCACATGGTTCGCGCATCAGCCTCTCGTCAGTCCAGAGGACACGATTATTATCGAAAACAGAATTGCCCTTAATGAGCAATTTTTGAAAAGAAAAATCCCGGAAATTATATCTTTCATGCAAAAGTAGGTTGACGCTCCGACGGGTGAGGCTTAAACCACCCCTCCACCTTCCGACACTGACGCCGGAGGTCCAGCCCTGCCGATGCGCGAAACGCGGTCGGCTCAACACAGCAAACCCGGGTGAAAACAGGTCCCACAGAGACGGGTGCCCACCTTGCGGGAGACGACGATGAACGCCACCACACAGACGATTGCGACCCAGCCCGACGCCAGCACCACGCTGACCGGCGCCGAGGTGCTCATGAAGGTTCTTGTGGATCAGGGCGTCGAGGTCGTCTTCGGCTATCCGGGAGGCGCGGTCCTTCCGATTTACGATGCGTTGTTCCAGCAGGATCGCATCCGCCACATTCTCGTGCGCCACGAACAGGCCGCCGTGCATGCCGCCGAAGCCTATGCCCGCTCGACCGGTCGCGTGGGCGTGGTGCTGGTGACCAGTGGCCCCGGCGCGACCAACGCCGTGACGGGTCTGCTCGACGCGCTGATGGATTCCGTGCCCGTCGTTTGTCTGACAGGGCAGGTGCCGGTGTCGCTGATCGGCAACGACGCGTTCCAGGAAGCCGACACCACCGGCATCACGCGCCCGGCCACGAAATACAACTATCTGGTCAAGCGCCCGGAAGAGTTGGCCCCCGTGGTCAACGAGGCCTTCGAGATCGCCCGCTCCGGCCGCCCCGGCCCGGTGGTGGTCGATCTGCCGAAGAACATCACCGTCGGCCCGGCCCCCTACGCGCCGCCAAGCCGCACGCCGCGCGCGTCCTACCAGCCGCGCACCGAGCCGGACCGTAAGGCCGTCGCCCGCGCCGTCGCGGCCATGAAGTCGGCCAAGCGCCCGCTGTTCTATGTCGGCGGCGGCGTGATCAACGCAGGCAAGGAAGCCTGCGCCGATCTCACGCGCCTTATCCATATGACCGGCTTCCCCTGCACCGCCACCCTGATGGGCCTCGGCGCGTTCCCCGGCAGCGACAAGCAGTTCCTCGGCATGCTGGGCATGCACGGCACCTACGAAGCCAATCTGGCCACGCATGACTGCGACGTGCTGATCGCCCTTGGTTCCCGTTTCGATGACCGGGTGACCGGTCGCGTCGATGCGTTCTCGCCGCACTCCTTCAAGATCCACGCCGACATCGACCCCTCGCAGATCAACAAGATCATCCGTGTAGACGTGCCGATCGTTGGTGACGCCGGACGCATCATCGCCATGATGATCGAGGAATGGGAGGCACAGACCGCCAAACCGGACACGAAGGCGCTGGAAACATGGTGGTCCCGCATCAAAGCATGGAAGGCGCTCGACTGCCTGCGCTTCACGCAGGACAAGTCTGCGGACGCCATCATCAAGCCGCAGCAGGCCATCAAGCGCATCTATGAACTGGCCGTCGAGACTGGCCGTGAGACCTTCGTGTCCACGGAAGTCGGTCAGCATCAGATGTGGGCCGCCCAGTTCTTCAAGTTCGAAAGCCCGAACCACTGGCTGACCTCTGGCGGTCTTGGCACGATGGGCTACGGCCTCCCCGCCGCCGTCGGCGCACAGGTCGCGCACCCGGATGCGCTGGTCATCGACATCTCCGGTGAAGCCTCGGCCCTGATGAACATTCAGGAACTGGGAACCATCGCCCAGTATCGCCTGCCAGTGAAGATCTTCCTGATCAACAACCACTATATGGGCATGGTTCGTCAGTGGCAGGAACTGCTCCACGGCTCCCGCTATTCCGAGAGCTACAGCGACGCGCTGCCGGACTTCGTGAAGCTGGCCGACAGCTTCCACGCCAAGGGCTTCCGCGCTACGAAGATGAGCGAACTGGATGACACCATTCGCGCCGCTCTGGAGCATGACGGTGCGGCGGTCATCGACATCTGCGTGGCGGAGGGAGAGAACTGCTTCCCGATGATTCCGTCTGGCGCGGCCCATAACGAGATGATCCTCGGCCCGGAGCAGGAAGAGAAGGGCGCGGAAATTACCGACGAGGGGAAGATGCTCGTTTAAAGACCGCATTCCCGCGTGTAGCGCTTCCTTTTCTTCAGAAAAAGAAAAGGAAGCGCCGCACATCGCCCATGCTCTTCCCTTTTACGCCCGGCGCGGTTACAGCCGCCCGGACGTCGTAACGGATCGGACTCCGGATTCAGTCGATGAAGCATTTTTCTGACCTGTCGGCCCCGACAGCCTCGTTCTCTCCCGACGGCCTCGCCTCGGGTGGCGAAAACATCACCCGCGCCGTGATTTCCGTGCTCGTGGACAATGAAAGCGGCGTTCTCGCCCGCGTGGTCGGCCTGTTCTCCGGTCGCGGCTACAATATCGAGAGCCTGACCGTCGCCCCGGTCGAAGGGGGCGGCACACGCTCGCGCATCAATATCGTGACCTCCGGCACGCCCGAGATCATCGAACAGATACGCGCCCAGCTCGACCGACAGGTTCCGGTCTGCCGAGTTGCCAACCTGACAACGCTTGGTCCACATATCGCCCGCGAGATGGTGCTTGTGAAAGTCGTCTCCACTGGCGAGGCCCGCACAGAGGCGCTCCGCATTGCGGAAGCCTTCCGGGCCCGCGCCGTGGACACGACCGCAAGCTCTTTTGTGTTCGAACTGACGGGAGCAAGCGACAAGCTGGACAGTTTCATCGAACTGATGCGACCCATCGGTCTCGCTGAAGTTTCCCGCACCGGTGTCGCCGGTCTCACCCGAGGCCCCCGCACCCTCTGAGTTTCCTTTTCGGGGTGACGCCACAGGCGCGCTCCGGTTTCTGCACTGAAAGGCATACATTATGTCCATGCGCGTCTATTACGATCGCGACGCCGACGTTAACCTGATCAAGAACAAGAAGGTCGCCATCATCGGTTACGGCAGCCAAGGCCACGCCCATGCCAACAACCTGAAGGACAGTGGCGTCAAGGAGATCGTGATCGGTCTGCGCCCGACTTCCTCCGCCGTCGCCAAGGCCGAAGCCGCTGGCTTCAAGGTCATGACGCCTGACGAAGCCGCCAAGTGGGCCGACGTCGTCATGGTTCTGACCCCCGACGAAGGTCAGGGCGCGCTCTACAAGGAATCCCTTGAGAAGAACCTGAAGCAGGGTGCTGCCCTTGCTTTCGCGCATGGTCTGTCCATCCACTTCCGCATCATCGAAGCGCGTCCTGACCTCGACGTGTTCCTGATCGCGCCGAAGGGCCCGGGCCACACGGTTCGTTCCGAATACCAGCGTGGCGGCGGCGTGCCGTCCCTCGTCGCCGTGGCGCAGAACGCTTCCGGCAACGCTCTGGAGATCGCTCTCTCCTACGCTTCCGCCAATGGTGGTGGCCGTGCAGGCATCATCGAGACGACCTTCAAGGAAGAAGTCGAAACCGATCTGTTCGGGGAGCAGGCTGTTCTCTGCGGTGGTCTGGTCGAGCTGATCCGCGCTGGCTTCGAGACGCTGGTGGAAGCCGGTTACGCTCCCGAGATGGCCTACTTCGAGTGCCTTCACGAGATGAAGCTGATCGTCGACCTCATCTATGAGGGCGGCATCGCCAACATGAACTACTCCATCTCCAACACCGCCGAATACGGCGAATACGTCTCCGGCCCGCGCGTTGTTACGCCGGAAACGAAGGCAGAGATGAAGCGCATCCTGAACGACATTCAGGACGGCACGTTCGTGCGTAACTTCATCCTCGAAAACCAGTCCGGCAATGTCGGCTTCAAGGCCGTCCGCGCCCGCAACGACGCCCACCCGATCGAGGCTACCGGCGAAAAGCTGCGCGCCATGATGCCGTGGATCGCCAAGTCCAAGCTGGTCGACAAGACGAAGAACTGATTACAGCATGAAGACCCGGCGTGGGTGACTGCGTCGGGGATTGTGTGAGAAAGGCCTTCCGCTGGTGTTCCTGGTGGAAGGCCTTTTTTGTTGGGGGAGTGTTGGCGGGGCTTTGCCCCGTGCCTCATAATGAGACGTGTCCCTTTTGATCCCGGTTTATTGTTTATGGTTTGATAGATTGCATGGCTGCTTTCGTCTCATGCCGGACATAGAAACATCCAAGCAATTTTTCGCAAAACGGATAGGGTGCCCCTGACCGCCACAAACGATTCGGATCAATCCCATGCAATTCATTGTCCTCCTACTTCAAAGCGGAATAGTCCATTTTTGGGCTGCCAAGGATGATCCCGCAGGTAATTTCAGCATGGGCTGGAGCAAATCCGATCAGAAAAATGCAAAGGGCAATCTACAAGTTTAAGAACGCATTACATAGATATTTCATGGAAAACTTCTTTTATTACAATCGCGAGTTCTTCACCCTTTCCGAGGCAAGTCCATACGACGATCTGGCTTATATAATGGAAAGCGTCGTGCGGATTTGGGGGACCGTCAACATACGCTCGACGCAGGCGAAGCCGAGTTTTCGATAGGCCTCGAAACGAGCCTCATCAAAGAACTGATTAAGGGTGGTGTCGTGAGGAAAGGCAGGAAAAGTTCCTTTGAACCCAAGAATATCCAGTTGTAGAGTATCAAAAATCGCTGGCTTGATGTAATAAAGCGTTCCGGTAGCTCCGCTTTTATAAATAATGTCAGCAACGGCAAACGGCGTTTTCGCGAACGGAATGTCAGCAGGGAAATAACCACTCCGCTGAGTGGGCATAAGGGGACCAAGTAGTGGCTTGGTCTGGAATCTGAAAATCACCCCGAAATCCGCTTCGGCTCGGCTGATGAGGTTCTGCAGATCGGAAAAAGCAAGGTTCGGGTCCGCCGTCGCATCACACGCCACGATGGTGCACACCTCTCGGCGCAGCAACTCGTAAACACCTAGATTTTCAAAATGACCACCATCGGTCAGTTCAAGAAACCGTCCGGAACCACCAGTGCCGCAACTGTTGGAAAAGAGGCCTGGCGAAAAATGGTTCGGCACAGGCGCATGACGACTATGAGCAGCCCGCCGTGGATTAGGCAACCAGTATCCGAGACGAATGTTGAGCAATTTCATAAGTCTGCCGAAAACTTTGTTGCGTTGCGGTCCAACTCCTGAATCTGCTGCTCCTGGATTGACGGCGGCTCCAGATATGGCCATCGCGGTAGCGAGAGTAATGTGTTTAAAGGCCGGGTTTTCGGCTGTTCTATGCCAGCCTGTGACATCGCTCCCCGAATAGTGCGGAGCAAAGACAAAACTCACTCCTCCGCGCAGGCGCCAGCGGGCTAGGATGCCTTCATCAATCGGCAACCGCCTCTCGCTGATCGTATCTTTTCTGAGGTTCGATATCATCAAATGAGTATTGATCAGGTGGTAAGGCCCTGCCGGTGCGCCTTTTCGGTCGCACATCTCACAAAGCTTACCAGTATCTGCAGCGAGGTTACTTTCTCCAAGCGGAAAACCTCTGTTATCTAAGTCCGGCATAAAAGCTGCCATAAGACTGTCCCGATAAAAACGGTGCAGCGTTGTTTCGTTCAGGTCGACGATCAACCCGACGAAGAATGCTATACAGACCGAAAATCCGAAAATTGCGACTGGTAAAAACGGTTCGCGAAATATGGCATTTGATTGAAACAGATAAAATAGGAATTTGAGTATACCGCGATTGTCCACTTCGCGAAGAATAGCCTCAGAATGAAACAAATAAGACGAAAGAAAATATGACAGAATCACGAGACCATAGAGGATTAGACCTGCACCGATCGGACCACTCCATGCAGGAATTCTGGTGGTGGATGCTCCTCTCGGCATGAGGCGGCTCCATATTCCCAGCAGAGACCCAGCACCCGTCAGGAATGAGCCAAGAAAGGGCAGAGTTAAGTAAGTGGGTAGATGAGATGCGATGAATGGAATGCTCTCCAGTGTTAGGAAGACACTGAGGACCAACAAAATCGAAGCACCAAGTCGTTCGAATTCACGACGTGCCGAATATCGAAGGAATGGATTTAGGTCTGACCAGCTAGAGAAATAAGCCGACAGACCCGACCCAACAGAGTAGTAAATTGAGGCTAGAAGAAAAACAGATATAACCGAAAAGGAGAATATCCAGGATAGAAAATAGGGAGTAATACTTCCGTGTAGCACCCACTGCGAAAAGGGAGACTGAAGCGAATACCGTAGGAATTCGCAAGTCAGATAGCGGTGCACGGCGCGGACAAACACCATTACCAAAGTAAAAAGCGGCAGCCAGATAACGAGCAGATTCAGGATGAGTCCCCGAGCTACCACGGCGGCCCCCCTCATCAGTCCAAACCGGTCTCCTCTGTCGAGATAGCTGCCATGGCGCCGGAGATAGGACAGAAGCGGAGTAGAGGCCGGTTTCTCTGGTGGTGCCTCTGCTGGATCATCAATACCATAGGGCAAGGTATCAGCATCAACTCCGCATCCGTTTTGAGTACTCGAAAACCATGTTAGGGACGATCCGATATATCCGCCGCCTGAAACGGTCGAGAGGTAATCGAACCTTCTGAGTATACCATTTTTTGCAAGCGCTTGGATAACCCCGAGGCAGAACACTGCTGAACGAATACCGCCCCCCGACAGGCTGAGGCCGGTAAGGGGCAGATCGTCTTCTCGATCCTTCTCTTTCCGCCATTTGCTGATAAAATCTCTTTCTGCGGTAAGTGCCGCCTCAAGGTCTGAACCGGTAGTTCCCTGAAGTTTAGCCGTCATATTATCAAGCATTGTTAAACTCCTTATATTTTAGATGCATTTCCTTTTTGTGACTGTATTCTAATCCGACGGTATCAGCCGTTGGTGGAGGGAATGATCGATGACCGTGCAGAATCAGATGTAGGGTGATTGGCTGGCAGACGTGTTCCAGCTACCGGCGCTTGCGCTTCTGCGCCGCCCAGCCGTTTGTAAAGCCCGGCTCCCGATCCGCCGCAGGCGGAGTTTCCACTCTTTCCGAATGCATCGTCTACGCGATCACTAAAAGACTGCTTCTGATCAGGGAGCGCCCGATAATGGGTGTAATAAAGATTTTGCCAAGGAAGAAGCAGTTCACTCAGCCTGTAACGAACCGGACTTGCGAAACCGACTGCCATGGGCTGCGAATATGTGTCTGACAGTTTCACATTCCCAGTTCTTGAAAGACCGGCCTGCAGGGAGCCCCCGGGCGCAGCAGTAGTCCCGGCCATCGTGCGCAGAACGGCAAATGCTGCAGCCTGAGCAGCGGCCACAGTTTTGATATCCTGTAATGCGCCCACTGTGGTTTCGGAGGGGGTCTCTTCTGTTCCAGTGTCCGTTCCGCTAGTTTCCGACGAAGCAGAGGACGTTACAATGGCGGCATTTGCCGCCGCTGCAGAGAGCTGTCCGACAAGAGAACTGCCATCCGTGTAACTGTAACTTATCTGGTGCGTATAGAGAACTTCATTAGCAACCATTAGGCGGACATCGGCATCATGGTCGATTTTTTCTAGGTTTCCGTCACAGTAGGCTTTCAGAAGACCAGGTCTATACTGGGCGATCAGGGCAGCGATAAACCCGGGTGTGACCTTTGTTCCGAGCAAAATATCCCGCTCGTTCCGAATGAGCTGGAAGGCGTCCGCCAGATCAAGATGAACTTCCTCCAGCCCGTTCAGGGTGATTTCCAGCCCGACGTTTGCTGATATGCCGAATGCAGCCCGTATCGTGGCTCCGTAAAGAGATCCTCCGCAAGCCAGATCGGCGCTGCTGATACGAGCCACTGCCAAGCCAGGCACGGCAATGCGTTTCATACGAAGAGGAGAAGATGACCCTGCGGCATGGATGTCGTAGCGAGAAGCGGGCGTTTTCTTCGTATCGGCGTATTTCGTGTTAACTTCCTTCTCCGCACTAGCCGCTGAGTTGTTCGATGGCACCGAAGGTGTTTTCATCCATTCGACAGCGGGCTCGATGGTCACACGGTCTTCATAAGTTTTCTGCAGAATCTCAATCAGTTTCTTTTTATCACTGGCGGTGACTCGCATCGGCCACCCGCTGTCGGGACTGTCGTCGTCGGATTTCATGGTTATGAAAATATCGCCGATTGCGACGTCTTCCTGCATCGGATAAAGTGCCCTGAAACCGTAAGATTCTAGTGATCTCGACCACATTTTCGAGATATCGATTTCTGGCGGACGCATGGCGCACCCTGACAGTGGCATCAGCACAAAGCCGAAAACGATCATATGCTTCGTTTTACCTGATATCATCATTTTCTCTCTCCGCTTTCTTGCGGATGTTTATTTATTCTTAAAACAAATATCATATATCTTTGTGGCGGCGCAAAGTTTATTTACGAATCGGTTGAACCTAGGCTCAGGACTCATTTCTTGAGGTGGAAGATGAAGGTTGTTGTGATGTGGATAGCGGACATGAACATATGAACGCAGCGATCATATCGTGTTGCGACACGCCGTCAGTCTTTGAGTTTTGCGAACATGTTTTCGATGAGGTGGCGCTTTTTATACAGATGCCAGTCGTAAGGTGGCTTTGATTTCTGGTTCTTCTTCGGCGGAATACAGGCGGTGATATTCCGGTCTGCGAGAGACTGTCTGATTTTATTGCTGTCGTATCCTCGGTTCCCGAGAATTTCTTCAGTCTCTTCCGGCAGGTTTGTCAGCAGAACATCCGCGCCTCTGAAGTCACTCACCTGACTCGCTGTCAGATGAAGACGAACAGGACGCCCCTCACCATCACACACGGCATGGAGCTTTGAATTCAGGCCGCCTTTTGTGCGTCCGATATGGCGGAGAAAAGCCTCTTTTTGAGCGGGGAGGCGGCTGTTCGGTGAGCCTTGAGATAGGTCGCATCAATCATCAGGCGCTTTGAACGACCCGCCTGCTCCGTCAGGGCGACAAAGATCCTTTCAAAGACACCGAGGCGGCTTCACCGGATAAAGCGATTGTATAAAGTCTTGTGGGGGCCATAGGCTTTCGGGGTATCTTTCCACTGAAGACCATTGCGGATCACGTAAACAATCCCGCTCAGAACTCGTCGGTCATCCACACGCGGAACGCCGTGGGCCAGAGGAAAATACGGCCTGATCCGTTCCATCTGGCTCTCGGACAGCAAAAACAACTCACTCACAGGCCCACTCTCCATCGGTAAGCCTGTGAATCACAACAGCCAGATCAGTTCAAGAAATTAACAGGTCCTGAGCTTAGTAATTTTTTTGGTGAAGTGCTTTTTTCAAAAAGTTTTAGAATACGCCGCACGAAAAATATTCGCTCCACACCTGCTCATGAAGTAGTCTGAAAAACCATTGTCATCAATGATATTTCTGACAACAACCTCATCTTTGGCATAACTGTGACTCCACCACCTTACAAAGAAGGCTGCGTCCCCGGCCAGTTGCGGGAAGACGCCATTGCCTTTGCCAGCCCAATAAGTAGATCCCTGACGGCAAGAGAGGCCTCTGTCTCAGGAATCATTTCTGGGACACAAAGTGAGACGACTTCATGGATGGTCGGATTATGCAGCGGCCAGATCTTTGACTTTCCGGGCACGACAATACGACTTGCCACGGACCAGGGGAGAATTGTGCTGCCGAGACCATCGACAATCGCGTCTTTCAAAGTCAGCAGCGCTTCAATTTCAGCCGCAATCCGCGGTTTCAGCTGTTTACGCACGAAGGCTATATCAATGCTTTTGCGAACAAAATTATGGCTGGGGGGCACCAGAAGAGGGATATCGACAATATCCTGAAGCTGCACGGAGCCCGTGTCCGAGCATGGCAATTCAAGAGGTTCCGGTGCGAGCAGAAAGAACTCTTCTTTCATCAGGGGCGTAAACACGACGCCCTTCATCGGACCAGCACCGTGGATGACGGCCATATCCAGCCTGCCGGTCATGACCAGTTCGCTGTAAATGTCGTCAAAACTTTCAGTCAGATGCAGAGTGATGCCGGGTAACTGCTCTCGGACAAGGCGCAGAAGCTCCACTGACAGGGTGGAGCCGGCGCTGTAGGGAGACAGGCCGACAGAGACCTTGCCCACCAGCGGTCCGCTGCCGAGGTTGATTTCAGTCATGGCGCGATCGAGCTGCTTGATCAGGGTCTGCGCGTGACGATAGAGGTCGGAGCCTGCTGCTGTAGGCGTGACGCCGCTTTTGCTGCGGATGACCAGCTTCTTCTTGAACGTGCTTTCCAGTGTCGCCAGCTGCTGGCTGAGCGCAGGCTGCGCTATGTTGAGCAGATCGGCCGCGCGCGAGATGGACCCGAGGTCAATGATCTTTACGAAAGCCTGAAGGCGCCTGATGTCCATGTGAATCCCCAGGTGCGTGATGCGTCAGTGAGAAATATCAGGCGCTCGACTCTGCGATATTTCCTGCTTTCAATGATTATGGATGTTTGTCCTCTAGCGCAATGGTGGGGTGGAGCGGATGGCTCAATCGCGCAGAATATTTATTGTTCCATATAAACAACAATAAATATGTTTTGGAAACACAAAGAAATTTTCAATGAATGGCGAGATTGCTCGTTCCATCCGGAAAGGAGAGGTCATGACGTATCGTTAATCGGTATGACGTCAAATCATAACGGAACCGTATCATATTCATACCAGCACAGATGTGCACATTTAAGCGTGGTGTCGGGAGAATATGATGGCAGGTCTGTCGAAAAAGAAATTGTATCTTGCTTCCGGCATGATGGCCAGTTCCTTCGTGGCAGTGCCGGGTTATGCCGAGACGGTGTCTGTCCATAAGCCGGTAAGGCATTACAAGACAGAGAAAAATGTTTCTTCATCGACACGTCCGGTTCACGTAGCACCCAAGTCGGTCAATGCCAAGGACGCCGAGGTGGTGCATGTCGCCGCCCGCAAAAGAAACTCTGTTTTCATGACGTCCACGCCGCAGCACAGCACGACACAGGTGACCGTCGTAACGGGTGCCGAGCTCATGAAAACCGGTCAGACGAATGTGCTTTCCGCGCTGGCTCAGGCAAACCCAGCGATCACGACGGCCGCTTTGCCGGGTGGTGGCGCCAGCTCCTTCGTGCAGACCATGCAGCTACGCGGCCAGTCGCCGGATGACACGCTGATTCTGGTCAATGGTCACCGTCGCCACATCGGTGCGAATTTCAACTCCAATTCCGGCACCAACTGGGGCAGCGAACCGGCTGATATTTCGCTGATTCCGGTTTCCGCCATTGACCATATCGAAGTGATTACCGAAGGCGCTTCGGCCCTGTATGGACAGGACGCCATCGCCGGTGCGGTCAACATTGTTCTCAAGCACGATACGCATGGCGGCACCGTCAACTTCAAGAACAGCGGTTTCTATGCCGGTGACGGGCAGGGGCTTGATGGCTCGGCAAACTATGGCATGGCGCTGGGGCAGAACGGTGGCTACCTTGATCTCGCCGCGCAGGTGACGCATCAGCTGCCGACCACCAGAGGCGGCGATTTTTACGGCACCCTGTTCAGTGATTCCCGGAATGAGACGGCCAATCGCGACGTGCAGCGTGGTCTTGGCATCCCAAAATCGACACTGGAAACGATCAGCGAAAACATGGCCGTGCCGGTGGCTAAAGGCTTCCAGTTTTACAGCACGTCGACATTTTCCCATCGCCGCGCCAATGTCGCCGAGACCTACCGGAGCGCCGCGGACAGCGATACCTGGATCAACACAAACCTATATCCGCTCGGCAATCAGCCTTACATCACCATGAACCAGTATGATTTCGAAACGGACAACGGAATCAGAACGCATCAGCTTGGTTTTGCATGGGATGCCTACATTACTTACGGGCGTGACAAGCAGGATTACGGAACCAAAGATTCCGAAAACATGTCCTTTCCCGACAGCACCCAGACGTCTTTTTATGATGGTGCTTCCATTGCGTCTGAAATGACTGCCGGTTTGAGAGGTTCACGATCCTTCCACACGGGTTTTCTGCCCAAGGACATCAATCTCAGATTTGGTGGCGAATATCGTCACGACACCTTCCAGATGACCGAGGGTGAGGCGGCTTCATGGGAAGGGCTTGGTGCAACGGATCACCCCGGTAACGTGCCGATGGCGGTGACCCATCAGAACCGTGATGTCTATGAAGGAAACGTCAATCTTGATTTCTATATAACGAAGAAATGGGAGTGGACGCTCGGCGGTCGTGTCGCCAGCTACAACAATCTTGCTACGGTCGAGACGGGTTCCATCGGCACGCGTTACGACTTTAACAAGCGCTGGGCCATTCGCGCCAACATTAATACCGGCTATCGCCCTCCGACCCTTGGCGAAATGTCATATTTCTACTCGGCTCCGTATCCGGGATATACGGTCGATCAGGTTCCAGCTAACAGTGCCCTTGCCAAATATCTTGGTGCAGGAAACATGAAAGGCGAGTACTCCAGAAGTTATACGATTGGCTTTGATGCCACGCCGGTCGATAATTTCCAGATAACAGGAAATCTGTATTACATCGCTATCAACGGTCGTCTGGGAAGCACGAAATCCTACAGTGTCAATACAAATGATTCGGCACTGATGGATCTTCTCCGCCAGTCGAATCTCGAAAGCGCCACGACACTTTCCTATTACGCCAATCTGTATAACACGCAGACATTTGGTGGTGACCTGAATGCGAACTACACACTGAAAACCAGACGCTATGGTAAATTTCGGTTTTCGATGGGTATCAATTTCTCGGATAACGAAATCAGATCCGCAAAAGACAATCTGGTCAATGAATACACAAAAATGATGGTGCTGCATGCAGCTCCTAAAAACCGTGAACAGATCAGCGTAAACTGGGAGATGGGAAAGTGGTCTGTCTTCGTTCAGGAAATGCGCTACGGGTCAGTTGTCTATATGGCGGCGCCGACCGGACCTGGCAGTGTTCCGTTCATGCAGAATCCCGGTTTCATTACAAATCTGGAAGTTGATTATAAAATCCTTCCCCAGTGGACGATCGGTGTTGGGGCGAACAATCTCGGAAACAAGTATCCGACCCGTGTTCCACGTGCGATTGCAAACTCCCAGCAGGGATTGGCGAAATATGCATCCTACTCGCCTTATGGCTTCAACGGTGGAATGTATTATGTGAAAACATCTCTGGATTTCTAAAAACAGTTTGAGACGACGCCTTCTTCGTATGCCTGAAACGCATGCGAGGAAGGCGATCTCATTTTTCAGAATACCCAGATTACGTCAAAGAGTTGAGTATTTCACTCCGGGTTGGTTCGATAGAGCGGAATCAATCACACTACAGCTGAAAACTTCTAGCCTGATCAGGCTAAATGAGTAAAAAACCTCTGTGCTCATAGGATTGTTCTATGACGCCAGAGTGTTTTCCTCGCTACCTGTAATGCCTTCAAATGATTTATGATGTTCCTGATGATATCATGTGTCCAACCGGACAAGCGCTGGAGAAATAGCTGATGCCTGGCTTTGCTGATCGACTGAACGGGATCGGAATCTCTGCTTCGGCTGCCATGACGGACAAGGCTACTGCGTTAAAAGCTGAAGGTCTGAAAATCATCAGCCTTTCTTCCGGCGAGCCTGATTTTCCTACGCCAGCTCATGCTGTCGAGGCGGCTGTCGAGGCGGCCCGCAGCGGTGATACGAAATACCCGCCACAGGCAGGCAAGCCCGCGCTGAGAAAGGCGATCCAGGCCAAGTTTCTGCGTGAGAACAATCTCGACTACGCGCTGGATGAAATTCTGGTAGCGAACGGCGCCAAGCAGATCATCTATGACGCCATGATGGCCACCATCAATCCCGGTGATGAGGTTGTTCTGCCAACGCCTTACTGGATCAGCTACGCCGATATTGCCCGTCTTGGTGGTGCCGAGATTGTGCAGGTTCCGTGCCCGGCGGCCAGTAATTTCCGGCTTTCAGCGGCAGATCTCGATGCGGCGATCACACCACGCACCAAATGGCTCGTGCTGAATTTCCCCAATAATCCGACCGGTGCTTGCTGCCCCAGAAAGGATATGGAAGAAATTGCGGCTGTCATGCTGAAGCATGAGCATGTCTGGATCATGACTGACGATATCTATGAGCATCTCGTCTATGATGATTTTGATTTCTGCACGCTTGCGGAAGTCGAGCCTCGTCTGAAAGAGCGCGTGCTGACCGTTAATGGCGTTTCCAAAGCGTATGCCATGACTGGCTGGCGTGTCGGCTTCTGTGGTGGTCCCCGTGAACTGATCGCCGTCATGAACAATATGCAGGGACAGTCGACCAGCGGCATCAACACGCTTGCACAGGCTGCTGCGATTGCCGCTCTGGAAGGGCCGCAGGACTTTCTCCGTGAGCGGGCTGCCGAATATCAGATGCGCCGGGATCTCGTTGTCAGTCTGCTGAATGCTATTCCGGGCGTGCAGTGCCATACTCCGCAGGGTGCTTTTTATGTTTATCCGGATATCAGTGCCTGCATCGGCAAAGTAACGCCGGAAGGCCGGCAGATCAAAACGGATGCTGATTTTGTCATGGCGCTTCTGGAAGAGAAACAGGTGGCGACCGTTCAGGGCGGCGCTTATGGGATGAGTCCTTTCTTCCGCATTTCTTATGCCACCAGTGTTGAGACATTGCGTGAAGGATGCCAGCGTATTGCTGAATTCGTTCAGTCGCTGAAATAAGGCCGCATTAAAAGGGCAATAGCTGTTGCCCTGTCATAGCAAAACGCGATCAAAAGGACCTGATGTTCCTCTGATCGCGTTTTTTTGTCGATAAGTATGGAAAAGTGATTCTGGCAAAAACGAGAGTGCAAGCTTAGTGCTGATCTGCATGCGGACGTATGCACTCAGGATTTATGAAGATGTGGAGTGAATTTTTCTCTGCTACGATAGAACGTTGAGTAGTCGGTACCAAATGCACACAGGCTTGTGGTTCAAATGCTTTTTTCTATGACCGACATTCAGGGACATCAGGGTTTTTCATAACGCATTCGACTAGTCGCAAAACATTTTAAATTTAAGCGGCTTGGGTAGGGCGGATTTTCATAATTTCCGTGCCAAAGCCGGTCAGTTCACCTTCCTGAGCGGTGATCTCGATAACTTCACCGCCAACCGATGCCACAACAGGTATCTGCAGTGTTTCCAGTGTCAACAAGGCGACAATATCACCGGTTTTCACATGTGAGCCGACCGGTGCAAACGGGGCGTCACGCAAGGGATGGGTGAGAGTCAGGACGCCGAAATACGGCGTCTTTACTGCGAAGCAGGTGTCAGCAGCATCAGTTTTCTGTGACAGAGGTGGCTGCGTATGCCGGGTTTCAGACTGAGGCTCTGATTGGGAAGTCTTTATAAAAAGTCTTGTTCCATCCGGACCAGATATTTCGAATGACTCAAGTCCCGCCTGGGCGAGCATCCCGGCAATACAGGCAATATCATCCGTATCAAAAGAAGGGATTTGTGCGGCTGATCCGGTCATGGTGCAGCTCTTTCTTCAAGCCATTTTTCAAGAAAGTGAATATCCATACTGCCTTTCCGGACAGTCGGATTTGCGAGAAGGTCCTGATGCAGACCGATATTCGTCGATATGCCTTCCACCTTCATTTCCGCCAGAGCAACCTGCAGACGTGCAATTGCTTCTTCGCGCGTCGCGCCATAGCCGATGATTTTGCCAATAAGCGAGTCATAATAAGGCGGGATCGTATAGCCAGACACGACATGGCTATCCACCCGGATACCTGGACCGCCGGGTAGATCCCAGCGAGTCACAGTGCCGGGCGAGGGAAGGAATGTCAGACCGTCTTCTGCATTCAGGCGGCATTCAATGGCATGACCACGAAAGACAATGTCCTCCTGTCGGATTGTCAGCCTGTCACCCTGAGCGATGCGGAGTTGCTCCGCGACAATATCGATGTCCGTGATCTGTTCCGTGACGGGATGCTCAACCTGCACACGTGTGTTCATCTCGATAAAAGCGAACACACCGTCTTCATACAAAAATTCGAATGTTCCCGCGCCACGATAGCCAATGTGGCGGCATGCTGCGGCGCAGCGTTCACCAATCTCCGCGATAACTGCGGGATCAATGCCCGGTGGAGGCGCTTCTTCCAGAACCTTCTGATGGCGTCTCTGTAGCGAGCAGTCACGGGCGCCAAGCCAGAGAGCGGTTCCATGCGTGTCACAGAGAACCTGAATCTCGATATGACGGGGTTTCTGCATGAATTTTTCGAGATACAGAGTCGGGTTTCCGAACGCCTGCTGGGCTTCGCGTGAGGTCAGGCCGACTGCTTCGATCAGATCTTCGGCTCGATGTACGACGCGCATTCCACGTCCACCGCCTCCGCCCGACGCTTTGACAATAACAGGAAATCCAACCTTTTCAGCCAGCGCGAGGATCTCATCAGGAGATTCCGGCAGCGGACCGTCTGATCCGGGCACGCAGGGCACGCCTGCGGCCAGCATCGTGCGTTTGGCCATGATCTTGTCGCCCATCATCCGGATTGAAGTCCCGGTCGGACCGATGAATGTCAGACCAGCTTCCTCAACAGCATCAGCGAAGTCTGCATTTTCAGAGAGAAAGCCATAGCCGGGATGAATGGCCGTAGCACCCGTCGCCCGTGCCGCCAGCAAAAGCCCGTCCCGATCCAGATAGCTGCGGGAGGCTGCTGCCGGACCAATGCACAGGGCGATGTCAGCTTCCTGCACATGGCGGCTTTCCCGATCCGCGTCCGAATAAACGGCCACAGTTTCCAGACCAAGCTGTCGACAGGCACGCTGGATACGTAACGCAATTTCACCACGATTGGCGATCAGGACTCTGTTAAAACGACGATTATCAGTCATGCCAGACGAAACAGGGGAGTCCCCGCCTCCACTTCAGCGCCATCTTCCACCAGAATTTCTGTAATACGCCCGGACTGGGGCGCCTTGACTGCATTGAAGACTTTCATGGCTTCAACCAGACCGACCTGCTGCCCTGCTTCCACCACATCGCCGATCTTCACATAAGCCGGTGTTCCGGGTGAGGGCGAGATATGGAAAACGCCGTAGGTCGGTGAAGGAATGACCTGCTCTACGGGCTGAGAAACGGCAACAGTATCTGTTGTCTTTTGGGGTGTAGTTTCGCTCGGCGTGAGCTGCGTGACGGGAGAAGTCATCGCAGCATTGCCGGTCCCCCGGGTCAGCCTGATTTTCCATCCGCTTTCTTCGAGCTCAAGTTCGTCGATCGGAGAACGAGCGAGCAGATCTATCAAATGCTGAATCCGCGGGATGTCCATTGTTTTCAGACCTTGTCGGCGGTTTTCTTTGCGAAGTTCAGTCCACCCACGACCTGCATGGTTGGCAGAACTTCCATGAAACTGACATTCATGCGTGACGGTGCGAGCACAGCAAAAGCCACTGAATTCGCGATATCTTCCGGCAGAAGCGATTCATATTCATCGAAAAACCGCTTTTTCGCTTCGGCCATGTCGCCAATCAGGCGACCGAAGACTTCCGTCTCCACGCGAGCCGGGGAGATTTCGGTGACGCGGATATGATGCCCGAACAGATCACAGCGAAGCTGCTGGGAAAGGGAGTGAACGCCAGCCTTCGTTGCATGATAGACCGTGTTGCCGCCCGCGAAAGCGTAATGGCCCGCAATGGAGCTGATGTTGACGATATGTCCGCGATCCCGCTGCATCATTCCCGGCACAACAAGTGCGGTCAGTTGCAGGACTGCCCGAAGGTTCACATCAACTAGCGCGTCAATGTCCTCCGGTGTCGTCTTTGTGATGTTGCCTGTGCGGGACTGCCCGGCATTGTTGATCAGCACATCGACTTCAATGTCCTTGATGAGTGCTTCAATGCCTTTCTGGTCCGCCACACTGACAGCGTGAGGGATGCAGCCAGTCTCTTCCGCCAGCTGCGCCAGACGCTTCTCGTCACGGGCCACGGCATGGACTTCCAGACCGGCTTCCCTGAGCCGCCTGACAATCGCCGCACCGATTCCGGAGGAAGCGCCTGTAACGAGAGCGTTACGATACGGCTGACTGCTCATGTTGATTATCCCGGTTCTGAAACAAAAAAAGTGCTCTATCCGCAAGGAAAACAAGCGGAATTGAGAGTTCTGCGATGATGCTAGTATCGTAACGATTCCAGCGCCAAGAGCAGTTCGTTCTCACGTCATAAGATAATACTATACCGCCGGCCCGCTCTTCACGACCTATAAGATTATCCGATGGCCTCACATCCGGAAGAGGGCTGGAAATCATTTCGAAAACAATTCTATTTTCCATAATGGGCACTGAGCGGTGTTCCGGATTGGAAATTAGCTTTTCCTGAGCGGTTCCGGCGTTCCTTTTGTGAAGGCGGCACTGGGAAGACAGGACTGGACCGTGTATTTTGAATGATGGCATGACAGATACTTCGGAACGCAGCATCATCCTGTCAGATCAGAAATCCGGTCCGGCCGGTGATCAAGCGCCGGTCATCAGCATGATTGGCACCAAGGCGATGCTGTTTGAAGCGCCGGGTGCTTTCACGATGGCGCATCAGCGTCGCATCTGGGCTTTGATCGAGGCCGCTGAAAGCCGCAGCGACGTTCAGGAACTTATTCCGGGCGTCACGAATCTGATGCTCGTTTTCAAGATGCCTCCGAAAGATCCGGAGCAGATTGCTGCATGGCTGCGTCACGCCTGGGACACGCTGCCTGAGCGACACATCAAGGGGCGTCTGTTCGAGATTGGTGTCCAGTACGGCGGCGGACTCGGTGAGGATCTTCAGCGTGTCGCAGATCATGCCGGTTTGACGCCGGAGGAAGTGATCTCCATTCACCACGGTAATGAATACACGGTCTGCGCCATCGGGAGTGCTCCCGGTTTTGGCTATCTGCACGGTCTCGATCCGCGTATCGCTACTCCACGGAAATCGGTTCCGTCCCTGCATATGCTGGCCGGAACTGTCACGATCGGCGGGATGCAGGCAGGCATTTCGGCCCTGACCGGACCGAATGGCTGGAACTCGATCGGTTTTACGGAAATCACGCTGTTCGATCCGATGAAGGAGCCACCAGCTTTGTTTGCGATCGGAGATCGTATTCGTTTCTATCCTGAGAGTATCGTGCTGTGATCACCGTTCTCGAAACATCACCGCTGAATACCGTTCAGGATTGCGGCAGACCCGGTTATCGTAATCTTGGTGTCGGCAGCTCGGGTGTCATGGATATGCTGGCGCTACGTGCCGGGAATATTCTGCTCGAAAACCAGCCTGACGATGCCTGTATCGAGTTGCAGACTTTTCCTTTTCTGCTGCGTTTTGATGCGCCTGCCAGCTTCGCCGTCACCGGGATAGACGCCGACATGGAACTGGACGGACAAAAGCTCCTGCCCTGGTCGGCAGTCACGGCTTCTGCCGGACAGACACTCCGTATCGGACCGCCGCGTACTGGCGCACGAGGATATGTCTGCGTGGCAGGCGGCATTGATGTTCCGGTCACACTCGGTTCGCGCAGCACGCAGCTTCGTGGTGGCTTTGGGGGCCTGTCCGGACGTTTTCTGGAGACAGGCGACACGCTGGGTATTCGTTCCGGGGGTGCTTCCTGCTCTGGTTATGCGGTGCTTCCGCCATCGGTGGCTTTGAAAAACGGAAATGATACCGAGACGCCGGGCATTGTGACGCTCCGTTTTATCCCGGCGACAGATTATCTGCTGTTTACCGAGCAATCCCGTGCGATTTTTCAGAATTGCGAGTGGAAAATCACGCCACAGAGCAACCGGGTCGGATATCGGCTGAGCGGGGACAAACTTCAGCTTACAAACCCTGTGGAATTGCGTTCCTACGGGATTGTGCCGGGCATTGTGCAGGTGCCCCCCGCTGGAGAACCGATCGTGCAGATGGCGGACGCCAACACGGCAGGTGGCTATCCCCGTATCGCTACGGTCATCGAGGCGGATCTCTGGCGGCTCGCTCAGGCGCGGATCGGCTCCCGCATCCGTTTTCAGGAATGCAGTTACGAGGAAGGGGTTGACGCCATGCGGCCTGTCGAAGCCTGGCTTGAAAACATGAAGCTGATGGTCAGCCGTTATCGTAATTCCTGTATGCGTCGAGAGTCCGGAAAGGCCGGAGGCAAGAAATGAAGATTGATCTCAATTCCGACATGGGCGAAGGCTTCGGCCGCTGGACAATGGCCGATGATGACGCGCTGATGGGGCTGATCTCGTCCGCCAATATCGCCTGTGGTTATCATGCCGGTGATTACGCGATCATGGATCACACCGTCAGGCTGGCGAAAGAAAAGGGCGTTGGGATCGGAGCGCATCCGGGTCTGCCTGATCTTATCGGTTTTGGCAGACGCACCATGGTTGTTTCCGATACGGATATGGAAGCCATGCTGGCCTGTCAGATCGGTGCCCTTCAGGGGGTCGCCGCCCGTCACGGCCATCGTGTCACGCATGTGAGCTATCATGCCGCTTTCGGCACCATGGCCAATGAGAATGACGATCGTGCCCTGCGACTGGTTCGGGTAATTGCGGCTCTTGATAAGGATCTGACGGTCTTTTGCATGCCCGGCCAGCCAACTGAGCGGGCCGCCGAAAAAGTCGGATTGAAAACACACACCCTGTTTCTTGCTGATCGGGCCTACACTGCTGCCGGAACGCTGGTGCCGCGTGGTCAACCGGGCGCGGTGATTCATGATCTTGCAGGCGTGCGCGCCCGTGTCAGGCAGTTTCTTGAAGATGGTTTAGTGACAACGATTGACGGCGTGCGGATGCCGGTGAAGGCACGTTCGATCCTGGTTCATAGCGACACACCGGGTTCGCTCGAGATCGCAAAAGCCATTCGCGGCGAGATGGATGCCTGTGGAGCGGTGCTGACGCCAGCGCACAGACTGAACGACTGACGCCTCTGTCGAGGAAAAAGAGTGCCTGACAGAAGAAAAATCGTTTCCTTATCGTCATTTAGTTGCATAATCGTAATAGTGTAGCGCCTGAACATTTTTCTTCCCCGGCTGTCGCGAAATGCCAGTGCCGTATTCTGAAATGAGGTGAGCATGAAGCATGATCTTCAGCGTGGCGCGATGCTTCTGGTGTCAGCGACTTTCTTTACGGCTCTCCTCAACGCGCTTCAGAAACTGACGGGTTCGACCCTGCCGGCTCTCGAGATCATCTTTTTCCGAAATCTTTTTTCACTACCTTTTGTTCTTATCATTGCATCACGCACAACCATCGTTCTTCGGACCAGAAATTTCAAAGGCCACGTGTTGCGGTCGGTCATCGGCCTGATCAGCATGATCATGGTTGTGGTCAGTGTCACCCGTCTGCCGCTGGCGGAACAGCAGGTGCTGTCCTACACGCAGCCGCTTTTTCTGGTCATTCTTTCGATTCCGCTTCTGCACGAAAGACCCTCGCTTCAGCGTTGGATCGCTGTTTGTATCGGTTTTTCCGGTGTTGTTGTCGTGGCTCTTGGAAAAGGCTTGTTGCACGGTAGTGCGGCCGCTGTGCCGACATGGGCTTATCTCGTTGCGCTTGCGCAGGGGGCGGTCGGGGCGCTGACGACCATGCAGATCCGACAGCTTTCCGCCACGGAAGCGAGCACAACCATCTCCCTGTGGCAGGCCATTCTGATGACGGTCATGACGGCAGCGCCCCTCCCGTTCATCTGGACAACACCGCATATGGCGGATGCACTTTGTCTTGTTTCTGTCGGGGCTTTTGCCGGAATCGCTCAAGTTCTTCAGACGGAAGCCTTTGCTTCCGCGCAGGTCTCAGCGATCGGTCCGTTCGCCTATTCCGGTCTGCTCTGGGCCGCGCTCATCGGATGGTTCGGTTTTCAGGAAATTCCCGGATTGGCCATGCTGGCTGGTGGACTGCTGATCATCGGGTCCGGTGTGTGGATGCTTCGCGGTGAACGACCTTCAAAAGCGCCTGTTGCAACAGAAGATGTTCTGACAACCGTCGATGAAGCCCGGTCGTGACCATGCTTATGGACGGGCTCCTGTTTCTTCTTCTTCCATTCTGCTCTTCGGTGGACCGTCATGCCCTTTAATCAGACAGTGCCATGTTCCGAAAACGTCGTGACAATTCAGAAAAAAATAGCATCGCGCTATGTTTTTTTTGGTCTGGTCTTTCTGATGTACGTCATCAGCTATGGGGACAGGGCGGCGCTTTCAATTGCGATGCCGGATCTCGGGAAGGAGTTCAGTCTGACGCCAGTGCAGATGGGGTGGGTCTCTTCCAGTTTTCTCTGGTCGTATTTCCTGTTGAATCTGCCTTCAACGATTCTCCTCGATAAAGCCGGGGCACGTCTGATCGGTAGCCTTGCCGTCTCTGTCTGGTCTTTTGCGATGCTACTGGGTGGCTTCGTGCAAACCATTTCACAGTTTTTGCTGACTCGTGTTTTATTGGGAGTGGGAGAGGCTCCCACATTCGGGGTAGGCGCTACGGTTGTCAGAAACTGGGCGCTTCCAAAAGAACGTGGTTCTGTCATGACTGTTCTCCTGACCGGCATGCAGCTTGGTCTGGCGGGGGGAACAATTGCCGGAGCATGGCTCATAACGTTTTTCAGCTGGCGCTGTGAGTTCATTGTTCTCGGCGGCATCGGCTTTGTCTGGGCGCTGGTATGGTGGATGATCTACCGCAATCCAGTTGAAAAAAAGACAATGACGCCGCGTGCGGTCATTTCTTTTCAGGAAATAAAAAACCTTTTCAAATCCAAATCTTTTATGGGAATCCTGTCCGTTCAGTGCACACAGAATTATCTCAACTTTCTGATGATGTCGTGGATGCCGCTTTATCTCATTCATGAACTGCACATTGATATTACACGCACAGGCACAAGAACGGCGCTCTGTTATCTTGCAGCGGCAGCCGGGGCCGTGGTGATAGGCAAAGTTCTCGAGGCGATTGTTTTCCGTAAAGATGCCTCTCCGGAAAGACGGCGTTTCATTGTCTTTATTTGCCTGATGGGGGCGTCTTCCATCGGAACCTTGCCGTGGTTCCATACGATGCAGCCCATTCTTCTGGTGATGTCTGTCGCGATGGCATGTCTTATTGCAGCAAATGGAGCCAACACGGCGCTACTGACCGATCTGGTAGAGGATGGACACAGAATTGGCACTGTTACCGGCGTCACTCTGACGTGCAGTAATTCTTTGGGCCTTCTGGCGCCGATTGTGACGGGATATATCGTCTCATTGACGGGACAGTTCGATATTGCCTGGTATATGTGCGCCGTAGCGTTGGTGGGTGCAGGGCTTTTTTCGGTTTTCGCTGTCAGGGAAACAATCAGAACAAGTTGAAGTCTATTCGTGAAACACCCTGCGAAGCCAAAAGGGTTTTTGATAGACCTTAATTTTGGGGAGTATAGTTCAGAGATGCCCCGAGCAGAATATTATGTTTTACCTCAGCGGACGAACTCTTCTGGTAAGACACCGCACAGCCACGGCCAATAACACTAACCTAAGTTCATAGCACGCTACAGGCGCGTTAGGTCGGACCGCAATGTCCGGTCTGACTGCATCACGGCCACATCGAAACCACACTATCGCGGTAACGCGACGACCATCCTGACCGCAGAGATCGGAAAGTCTGAAAAAGACAGAGAACTATTCACGTTCGCTTGCGTGTTCTGCTGAATTTCACAAATTTTAGGAAGAATGGCGCACCCGAAAGGACTCGAACCTCTAACCCCCAGATTCGTAGTCTGGTGCTCTATCCAATTGAGCTACGGGTGCGTCGTGGCGGCCTTATAGAAAGGAAAAAGCCACCGCGCAATCCCCTTCATTTCATTTTTCTGAAATTTTTTCGGCGCGGTCCGGCAAACACTCATCCATCGCCCTGATTTCTCCTCTCCCACAGAAGGTATCCTCGGTGAAAAGAACATCGGAAATGGCGGGTGACAGCCGGATTGCACCGCTCTGGAGCGCCGAGAGGGGAGCGAGGGCAGCAGCCGTTCCATGCTGAAGGGCGCGCAGCACGCTGGGGCCATAACTCCCCAGCAGATCGCTCAGATACTCTTCCGCTCCATTGATGATACGGGTGAGCATCATGAAATTCTGCTGGCTGAGACCCGCTGCCACAAAGCGCGGTTGTGGGGGCGAAACAGAGGGGTCGTAACCAGTCACTTGTCCGTGCGGTGCAGTGAGAATCGACTCAAGAAAGATCGAGGCATCCTGTCGGAAGGCCCTAGCCCGTTCGCCATTGGCCAGCAGTCCGAAAGCGAGGCCGCCGGTTTTCTCCACGCGCCGTATGCCGGGTTCGGCGGCCATGTAAAAGCCTGTGAAGGGCACATTCAACGCAGTCTGGAGGTGGCGCTGGATCGTACCGCCATATCCGACATCGACTACGCCCCGTCGAATCTCAGTCCCCGCCTCAATCCCCTGTGAGGCCGCCCATGCCAGCAGTTCATTCCGACTGATGTGCGCCTGTTGAAGGATGGCGTCCTGCAGCAGCCGCGTCAGATTACGGGTGGTGGCACGGTCTTCCGGGAGCGACACAATCAAGTCGTGCAGGGAATCATCATCCGGGACGATCACGCCCAGTCGTGCGGCGAGCAGGTCCGCCATGCTGCCGCGATAACCGTCTCCTGAATGGAACAGGATTTCCGGGTCGAAACGCACGGCCTGAGCCGCGGAGATGGCGACACGGCGCGAGACCGGGAACACGGATGCTTCCGGCAGATGCGGCAGCCAGTGCGTGCGCAGGTGCGTATAAAGACGGCAAAGAAAATGCCCCTCGCGCGACAGAAAATGCAGATGCTCCAGTCCAGTAAGGGCCGGGTGCAACGCCAGCCGGGCGAGAAACGTCGTCAGCAGGGGGCCAAGCAGAACGCGTCCCACGGTTTCGGGTGCAGTCAGGGTGATGGGTGTGGTCAGGCTGGCCGCATGACTGCCGGGTGTTCCCGGATCGAGAAATGGCGACGCAAAGAGGTTGGAGACCAGTGGACCAAGCAGGATATCGCCTGCGAGACGTCGTTGTTCCGCGTGGCGGGAGGATGTGCCCGGCGGACTGGAAAGACAGTCGAACACATGCGGAGCCAGCGGTGACAGGCGCAGCATGTTGAGGCCGGACAGCACATGGTGGTGGCGTATCCGCAGGTCCGCAGTACGCTGGATATCGGCCTGCTCGTTATCGCCGATATGCAGGAGCGTGTCGGTCTGTTCCGTTGCTCGTAGCAGATCCCACATATCCCCGCGATCCTTGCGGGCGAGGCGTTCGGATGACAGATAAATCTCGTCGATCAGAGGCAGGATGCCGGTTCGGTCCAGAACGGGATCAAGCTCGGTCCGGGTCAGGTAGGTGTCACTGACAAGCAGCGTCCGCTTGCCTTCCGCCCGCGCCAGTCTGAGCGCGTCCATCACGGCCGGACGAGGACGTAGCACGTTCTGGTCGATCCTCACTTCCTCGGAGCGCGCCAGAGCAAGCGCCTCGTCAGGCCAGCCTGTCAGGGCGGCAAGCGCCGTATAGATGTCGTTCAGCGTCACGTCATCGGTGCCGAACAGGGCTTCACGGGCGGCGTGTTCGGCCTGCTTCCGCAGAGACAGGAAATTCTCGCCGGAAGGGGTGAGTTGCGGAAATGTGCGGACGAGGTGATCCGCGACAGCGTGATGGATCGTGTCCGGGGTGAGGGCGATCCGCGTGAGCAGGGTATCGAACAGATCGAAGGACACTGTCGTCGCCGTGTGGATGGCGGCAGCGAGGTCTTTCGGGGTCTGGCGTTCATACAGATCAAGGTTGCGCCGTCCGTAACCGACACGGATGAGCCCGGCGTTGCGGTCATATTCATCAAGGCGGTGACCTGTGGAGCGGGCGACGAGACCGATGCAGCGTTCGATGACATGAGCCGTCGTGCCGTCCGTCTGACCGCTTTCTTCCGGGAAGTCGTCCGGTGACCAGGGAAGTTCCAGAAGAGGCGCAAGAGCCTGAGATCGCGCCCAGAACATGCCGCCAGCCGGATAATCGAAATAGCCGTCGGGTGGCGTGATGTTCAGTCGTTTCAGGAGGGGACGTGCGGCGGCCTTGTTGGTCAGCCAGGTCCAGGCCCACCACGGCACAGTCGGACCGGGAGCGGGCTGAAGTACGCCGAGCGCCTTGTCCTCCATAAAGCGTCGCACGATCCCGGCGACGCCCTGCTGCGTCGGAAGGAGCGTGTCCAGCAGTGTGTCCCGCCATTCCTGCTGGTCTGAGCCGGTGTAGAGCGATTTCTTGGTGTGCAGATGCAGGAACAGGTCGTGTTCGAGAAGCGCGTTCCGCCAGCAGGACAGGAGAGGGCCGAAATTGCGTCCCCGGTTTGGGGTGACGCGGATAAAACTCTGAGCATTAGGCAGGCTATCCGCGATCAGCTGTCCGATGTGGGCGGCTTTTTCCTCGCTGTCGGTGGTGATCAGCAGGGAATACGCACAACCAAAATGCTTCAGGCGGGGCAGTATGCTGTGTTCCAGAACGTCCGGGTAAAAGGCGTGGACGACAACAGCAATCCTGGGGAGGGGAGCCGGGAAGGCGGTCAGGCGCGTAGGAACCGTCGCTTGTCGGTCATTGTGAAGCCGTCGGTCATGCACGCCTTCAACGATCCGGCCTTCCTCAATGCCGTGCGTCAGGTAATGCACCAGCGCGTTGTCTGTGCCGGGCCTGAGATGCCAGCACTGTTTCAGGTAACGTGCCGTGTTGAACAACGGTCCGGGATCAAGCTCGCGTTGCGTGCCTTCGGTCAGGAAATGCCGGACAAGATCATCCGTCTCCCGTTCACAGGCAGGCAGGCGGTTGGCATACCAGAGTGCGTCGAACAGACCTGATTGGGCGATGAGGCTCTGGAGAGCGCTGATCCTGTCGTCCGGGGCGGTCATGGTCATGCAGGATTTGTCTCACGGTGGACAAGCAGGGGCAATATGTACGCTTGTTGCCTGTATTCAAAAGTCTGACCTACTATCAATTCCGGTTAGGTCTGCGATGTGGCGGAAAACGGATTGAATACAGTGAACAGGAAGCCCGAAGTCCAGTCGCCGGACCGGCGTGGCGAGATTCTCGAGGTGGCGGCGCAGCTTTTTGCCGAGCGCGGCTACCGGGGGACCTCCATTCGCGACATTGCGGATCGTGTCGGCATGCTGCCGGGTTCTCTCTATTACCACATCACCTCCAAGGAAGCCCTGTTCGTTGAAATCCACGACAAGGCGATTGATGCGGCTGCCCACCGTGTCCTGAAGGCCATGGAGCCGTTTTCCGATCCGTGGAAACGGCTGGAAGCAGCCTGTGGTGAGATGCTGGATCTGCAGCTGAGTCCCGACCACGTAACGCTTCCGATCATGAACAATCTGCATGCCGTGCCGGATGACGTGCGTGAGGCGCTTGTGCGTAAACGCGATGATTATGAAATGATCTTTCGGCGCATTGTTGATGATCTGCCGCTGCCGGACGAGATTGATCGCAGCGTCTACCGTATTCTCCTGCTCAAGATCCTGAACACGGCGGAAAGCTGGTATCGGGAAGGCAGGCTCAGCCGAAAGGAAATCACGGCGCAGATTGTCGCGATTTTTCGGCACTGAACAGGCGTTGTTGGCCAGATTTTCCGGGTTCTACCAATAAGGAGGCGGCTGGATGCTGGCGATGCATCTGAAACGTCTCAGGGACGCTTAATTGAGAGCGCGTAGGGCGTTTTCTGATCCATTACCCAATGCCGCAATAGATCACATACGAAGACTATGCTCGGACTGTCCCGTTTCCTCTTCAGTAGAAGAGGAGATGAACGAGTCAGGGGTCATTTTTGTCACTGATATCAGACGAAGACTGTTTCTACGTAGTAATCATCCGTCTATTATACATCACTTATACCGAAAGATGCATAATGCCGCTTAGCTCAGACCTGCCCGTTTCAGTTTCTGATCCGTGCTGTACTGGCTCAGGGCATAGACCGCCCATATCGCGGCAGGGATCCAGCCAAGCACGGTGATCTGTAAAAACAGACACAGCAGACCGGAGATCGGACGCCCAATCGTGAAAAATGTCAGCCAGGGTAGAAAGAATGCAATCAGCAGGCGCATGGATCACTCCGGATAATAAAAAGCCCCGCACACAGTGTGGCAGGGCCTTTTATTGTGACCTGACTTGCGCTGGGCTGTCCAGTCACGGACAGCACCGCAAAACTCAGGCGGAGGCAGTCTGTCCGAGTGCCTGACGCAGCTTGCCTTCGACTTCCGGAGACAGGGACGTCTGGATGATCTTGGCATGGCCTTTCAGTTCTGAAAGATGCGCAATCACCTTTTCCGGCTCAGCCTTGCGGATCAGGATGAACAGGGCTGACGTGCCCGGTGTCAGGGTGGCGCCGAGGTTTTTCATGAAATCGTCATTGATTCCAAAGTCGCTGTTCTTGCCGTCCAGCGCACCGATACCCGCACCGGCAATACTCCCGACGAGAAGACCGGCCAGCGGGTTCAGGAACAGGAGACCGACAAGCGCTCCCCAGAAACCGCCCGACAGAAAGCCCCAGGAAGCGCCAATCTTTTCGAGATTGTAGCTCTGGTCCAGATGCGTCTTGCCATCCGCCGTGCGCCGCACGACAACCGCGTCTTCAAGATCCAGAAGATATTCTTTTTCAAGTTCACGACATTCTGTCAGCGCATTCTGCGCTCCATCCAGACTGTCGAAACCAACAACAACAAGCGTACTCATGATAATGCCTTCCGGATCATTCAGCCGCCTTGCGACCCAGCACATAGCTGATCGCAGAGGCCGCCACGAGAATCAGAAAACCGAAGACCTTGCAGCCCGTCGGGATGGTCTTCTCGTGCAGTTTTGTCTCACTTTTGATATCGGCGAGATGTTCTGAAATCTGCTTGTGCAGTTCGTCCTTGTGCTTGTGCAGAGACTTGTCGAGACCCTTCACAATCTCTTCAAGGTCTTCGGGTGCGAGTTTCCGCAGGACATCGGTTGCGCTCATAACAGCAGCACTCCTGAAAATTCATGACCGTGACTCTTGCAGCCACAGCTCTCCCTGAAATATTGGCCCGCAATGCCAGTTTTTCAAGAGTTGCTTTTCTTAACTTGCGTCCATCAAAGAATGGGGCCGATCATCGCCAGCGTGTTGTTCCACAGTACGCGCGTCTTGGGCCAGTTCACTACTTCTTCAAGTGACACCTCGTTCGAGGCGTCGATATAGGTCTGCTGGCGCTCGCGAACCGCCTGCGTGAAGGCATCATCGACAAGCTGGATGTTGTTTTCGAAATTCAGATCAAAGCTGCGGCGGTCCAGATTGGCCGAGCCAATGAGCGTCATGCGTCCGTCCACAGTCATCGCCTTGGTGTGCAGCAGGCCATGCGGGTATTCATAGATCTTCACACCCGCCTCCAGAAGATCGCGGTAGTAGCTGCGGCTCGCCCCGGCGACGATCCATGAATCGTTCTTTTTCGGCATGGTAAGGGTGGTCTTCACACCGCGTCGCGCCGCCGCGCAGAGAGCCGCCTGAATCGGCTCGTCCGGCACGTAATAAGGCGTTGTGACCGTCAGTTCCTCAGCAGCCGAGTTCATGATCGACACGAAGGTTTCCGGCATCGCCGCATACCGCACGGCGGCACTTGTGCCGATGACCTGCGCCACGAACCCGTCGCCTTCCTGCACTTTGGCAGAAGCCAGAAGCGGGGTCAGATCCTCATTGGTGTGGGCCATCCAGTCCGTGGCGAACAAATGCTGGTTCTGCAACACCACCGGACCTTCAAAGCGCGCCAGCAGATCCACCCAAGGCGCAAACCGTGCCTTCACCCGGAATTCCGGGTCGGCGCAGTTCTGGCTGCCGCAATAGGTCACGCGATTGTCAATCACTACAATTTTACGATGGTTGCGCATGTCGAACCGTCCCCGGAAGGGACGCAGCAGCACGCTTCCCAGTGGCAGGGCCCGCACAAGGAAGACACCAGCCTGCTCCATGTCCGCCCAGTGACCGCTATGAATCAGCCGCCGCGAGCCGAGGTCATCCGCCATCACGCGACAGACCACGCCACGTCTGGCCGCCCGCATTACAGCATCGGCCACCTTCATGCCGTTGCCGTCCGCCAGCCAGATATAGAAGCACACATGCACATGCTCTTTGGCGGCATCGATATCGGCGACCATGGCGTCGATCGCGGTATTGGAATCCTTCATCAGACGCGCCGTATTGCCGCCCATCGGAGGGTAGCCGCTGATCGACTGTCCCACCTTGAACAGTGGAGCAAGACGCGGCGGAAGACCGAATTCCTTTTCAGCATCGATCAGGGCTTCGGCTGTCTTTCCCGGCACGGGCAGGCGTTTCATTGCGTCACGGATACGCAGCACGCGCTGGGGTGTCAGCTTGGTTTCACCAAGGAAAAGATAGGCCAGTATGCCGCCGATCGGCAGAGCGCCGATGATGGCGACCCAGGCCACACGGGAGGCAGGCTGACGGTGAGGACGCAGGAGCGCCCGCACGATGAACAATGCCTGGAGCGAGGCGGTCAGACCCGCCGCATACCAGCTCCATTTTACGGTGCGCGCATCCACCACCGGTCGACCGCCCGAGCGACGCAGGGCGAAAGAAAATTTCCTGTCTGATAGTTGCGACATAAACTCAGCTGATCCCGGTCGTGATGACACCAGAGCGGAAGGTTACAGCCGCCACCTCATTGGAACAACCGAGGCCGGAACCATCGGGCGGCTCCGCATGGACGCCCATCCCGGGCCTTGTTATACCGCCAGACCTGATCTTTCCGCACGAAAGCGGAGCCACATACCGTAGAAACCGGGCAGCGGAGACACCAACAGTCATGACAGACGGCGTACGAGCAAACAGCCTGCGAAACGGCCCCAGCGCCTCCGGCCATTTCGGCGACGGGCTGGGCGGGCGTTTTGTCGCGGAAACGCTGATGCCCCTGCTCCTTGAGCTGGACGAAGCCTACAAGCAGGCCAAGGCCGATCCGGCCTTCCACAAGGAGCTGGCGTTCTATCTCAAGGACTATGTTGGTCGTCCTTCTCCGCTGTGGTTCGCAAAGCGTCTGACGGAAGAACTCGGTGGCGCGAAGATCTACATGAAGCGCGAGGAGCTGAACCACACCGGCTCCCACAAGCTCAACAACGTGATGGGGCAGATCCTGCTCGCCCGCCGCATGGGCCGCACGCGTATCGTCGCCGAGACCGGCGCGGGTCAGCACGGCGTCGCCACGGCGACGGTCTGCGCGCTGTTCGGCATGAAGTGCGTCATCTACATGGGTGCGACCGATGTAGAACGGCAGATGCCCAACGTGTTCCGCATGAAACTGCTCGGCGCGGAAGTCGTGCCGGTCACGGCGGGCGCGGGTACGCTGAAGGACGCCATGAATGAGGCGATGCGTGACTGGGTCGCCAACATCAGCGACACCTATTTCCTTGTCGGCACGGTCGCCGGTCCGCACCCTTATCCCGCCATGGTCCGTGACTTCCAGAGCGTGATCGGTGATGAAGTGAAAGTGCAGATGCAGGAGGCTGAGGGTCGCCTGCCAGACGTGATCGTTGCGGCCATCGGTGGTGGCTCGAACGCAATGGGCATCTTCCATCCGTTCCTTGATGATCCTTCCGTCAAACTGATCGGTGTGGAAGCTGCCGGTCACGGTCTGGACAGCGGCAAGACTGCCGCGTCCATCGAACGCGGCTCACGCGGGGTGCTGCATGGCAACCGCACCTATCTGTTGCAGGACGAGAACGGACAGATCACCGAGGCGCATTCGATCAGTGCCGGGCTGGACTATCCCGGCGTCGGCCCGGAACATTCATGGCTGCATGAAATCGGTCGTGCCGAATATGTCGGCATTACCGATAACGAGGCGCTGGAAGCGTTCCAGACCTGCACCCGCACCGAGGGCATCATCCCCGCGCTGGAATCCGCCCACGCCATTGCTTACGCGGTGAAAATCGCGCCGACGCTGAGCCCGGAAACCCTGCTCGTCATCAACATCTCGGGCCGTGGAGACAAGGACATCTTCACCGTTGCCGAACATCTGGGAGTGAAACTGTGAGCCGCATTGCCCGCCGTTTTGCGGCACTGAAACAGGAAGGGCGCGGCGCGCTCATCCCTTACCTCGAAGCCTGCGACCCGGACTTCCAGACCTCGCTCGACCTGCTGAAAGCGATGCCGGAAGCGGGCGCGGACCTGATCGAGATCGGTATGCCGTTCTCCGATCCTTCCGCCGACGGCCCGGTCATCCAGCTTGCCGCCCGTCGCGGTCTGAAGGCTGGCGCTACGCTGCCGCGCCTGTTCGAGATGGTGAAGTCCTTCCGCGAGCAGGACAACGACACGCCGATCATCCTGATGGGCTACCTGAACCCGATCGAGGCTTACGGCATTGATCGGTTCTGCGTGGATGCATCCGCCGCTGGCGTGGATGGTCTCATCATCGTGGATATGCCGCCGGAAGAAGCCGGACCGATGCAGGGACCGGCCAAGGCTGCGGGGCTGGACATCATCCGCCTGATTGCACCCACGACGGACGATAACCGCCTCAAGCTGGTGCTGAACCATGCTTCGGGTTTCGTCTATTACGTGAGCATCACCGGCATTACTGGCACGCGCTCGGCCAGCGACGAAGATCTGCGGGCGGCGCTGCCTCGTATCCGTGCTGCGACCAATCTGCCGATTGCCATCGGCTTCGGTATCCGCACGCCGGAGCAGGCTGCATCTGCCTCGCGCATTGCTGACGGTGCCGTGGTGGCCTCGGCTCTCCTGGCTACGCTTGCGAAAACACTTGATCCGAGCGAGCAGGCGACGCCGTCCACACTGCCATCCGTGCTAACTCAGTTGCGGGAACTGGCTGCGGCTGTTCGGGCCTGAAAAGCCATGGCGCTGGCCGGTGATTTACAAACCGGTCAGCGTTTATTTGTTGGGGTATATCCCTCTAGTCTGTTTCAGAGCCCCCATAAACCGCCGTGCCGATTTCAGAAGCGCGGAGGCCGCTCTTCAGCATGACACACATGACACGCTCGAACCGGTCCTGAAGCTCGCTTTTCCCGCTTTAGCTTCAGATGACAACCTTCACATTGCTGATGAAACTGTCGCTCAATGATCAGTGCCAGTTCCGGCGTCTTCTTGTGGCATTCGATGCAATGCTGAAACGGCCATGACGCCAGCTTTGGCTCAGTATAATTATGGTGACAAACCACGCAGTTGAATGCGCCGTGGTCCTGATGCGTAAAGGTCAGCGGCATCAGGGGGAGCGACTGTGCTGTGTGCGGTGCTCCACTGACACTCCACCAGATGCCACCACCGACAATCTCTGCTGCGACACAAAACGCCGCAATGCTCAGTCGCCCATTTCGTCGCATTATCTGTCGAGCCACACGGCACACAATACCGGGACAAGCAGCCCGATACATCCGAGAGTGACAACTACTGGTAAGGCCAGCACCGCCGTATTTCTCAGACGTTTCTCTCCCCGACGAGCCTGAACCGGCAAGGCTCGCACCAGCAACGGCACAGCGAGCGCCAGAATACTTATGCCGACCAGACTGAATGTCAGAGCAGGCGCAGCCATCCGAAAATCTGCCTGCCATGCGTGTAGTCCGGTCACACACAGCAGGGCTGCCGCCAGACCGTAATGGCAGTAACGGAATATGCGAGCATTACGGAAAACAGCCAGCTTCCAGCGAGGCTGCGACACAACAGCAAGAATGACAAGCAGTAGGCTGGCGAACACACCCGTTTGCATGACGGGCAAGACGGGCGGCCAAATATCGTGCCAGAGCAGAGGCTCCGCCCAGAGACCTCCGATTACATGAGCTATGACCAGCAAAAGGATCAGATAAGCCGTATATTCATGCAGCCGGAGGAAGAACCTTCCTTCATACAAAGGCCGGTCAAGTGGTCGACCCGTCAGAAAAAACATCTGGAAAAGCGCGAACAGGGCAGAATAACCGCCGATCATCGCAACATCCCATAGGCCTGCCGTGCCGGGTTGCCCTGCCGCAAAGACGCATATCAGCAGAAATGCCGTACAGAGCAGCGTGAGCAGTGCTGCGAGAGCGATCCATCCCGGCATGGTTTCCGTTCTTGTTACGGTATCGTTTCATTGAAGAGCGATATCGCAAAGATCAGAAGAAAGGAACGGGGTTAGACATATCCGGTTTTGGATTTTTGAGAGAACGTTATGTTTTTTACTTACCCGCAATATCGCGAAGATGAATGAGTAATTCGTCTGAAAAGATGAAATCGGAAAGGTAAGATAAGCAATGAAAAAATTCTATACTTACAAAGAAAGTCTTCTAAGGTGATCTGTAATTATAGAAGCAATGTGTTATGAGTAGTGCTAACTGTGGGTTTAGAATTCGTTCACTTCAGTCGCATTCAGATAGATAATTGATTAAAATAGAAAGACAATTTCTAACAAAATCGTCTTTCGTATGGTGATTGCGGATTTGTCAACCGAGCAAGCCTCTAGGACTTAAGTATAAATAAAATCTTCTTCATAACAATGATCTTGTTACGATATTTAATGTACAAGTAATAAATTCAATTTTTTATTCCAGTATTGCAGTAGGGATGGCAAAGTTGCCCGTTATCTTCGTCTCCAATTCCTCCGTCTTGTTTTCGGGTAACGTGGTCATATGAGACTGATAATAAAGGTTCAAGTCGGCCCTTACAAATTGGGCAGATCATAGCAGTTTGAATAGCCTGCCGCATCATTATTGCTGATTTGCTCGTGTCTGAGAAGATTCTACTATCAACTTTCTCTCTCAGGTTAACAATGCTTCCTTTTAGTTGGGCAGCGGAAGCAAGGCCTTCAACACTTAACTCTTCTGTTGCATGTGAAACCAAGTAATCAAAAATATCACTTACCCTCTCTATGCGGTATTGGCTGCGTATTTGTTGGAGCATTTGCGTGATTATAGCTTTATTTTTTATTAAGAAATCTTCAATTATCGAACGATTTTCTGTGAATTTTCTGAAAAAATTACTATCATTATTTAGTAATTTTCCTTTTATTAGATATACTATGCCAAGAAATAGATCCGGGAGATATTTTCCTCTGTCTGAGTAAAAGTAAACAGCCGGATGTAGACCTAAGCTACAACTTTGATTTCCAGAAATGCGATTAAGAGTATGTAAAGCATTCGTGAGAACCTCGATGGTTAAACTTCCATCGATATCATTGTCAAAGCTTTCTAGTTTCGGTCTCCTGGTTTTAATGGAACCGCTTGTAATTGATAAAAGCTTCATGAGAAGAGATAGTGCATCCAAGGTGGATGCAGATCCTCCTAGTGGAAGCTGTAGTGTTTTTATGGGTGTAGTTATTTCAGGTTGAAATAACAATAGATTTGCATCATAGGCAAGCTCTTCGATTTTCTTTCTTTTTATTTCGTCAAATTTTGACCAGTACTTGTGGCCTGTGGCAGCACGTACAATTGAACGTGCTGCAATCGCTGGTGCACGTTTTCTATTGCGCAGAAGAGCTTCTTCAGTTTTATCCAAAGGAGTTCCTTGGGTATTGATTTTAAAAAACGATGCTTCTGCGACAGTGGCATCTCCCGCTACCCACTGTAATTCTAATTGTCTTGAGCCTAAGTGCTTAAGTCTTTTATTTGTCTTTAAATCATATTCTATTTCAGGATTAGTAGCGCGAGCAGCTAATTTATCTCTTAATGATTGATAGCTGCCAATTTGTCGCTCTACAGACGTACGCATTGCCCGTGCAGCTTTTCTTTGTTCATCGGGAATTTCGCCGCCAAAAAAAGCGATAGATATTGATCCGTCACCATAGTCATTTTCAATCCATACTTTCCGGGTATTGGCATTCGTGTTTCGAAGTTGGTTGGAAACGGTATGCGTAAGGAATGGAAGGTGATTTCAGTGAACAAGCCGATACGAATCTTGAGCAACGAAAAAGCCAGTCCCAGTGCTGCTTCCCTGACACCTTGCTTGGAAGTGTCCAAATTGGGAATGAGGTAAAGGGGAGCCTCTAACTAGGAGCATAAAATCTTCCCTCAGTGGGGAAGAACGATGGAGCAAAGACAACCTTCGCCCCTCATTCAGTCGAAAAATCGTGCTATTTCAGGTATCTGTGGTGCGAACTGCGGGACTCGAACCCGCACGCCCTTACGGACTCGAGATTTTAAGTCTCGTGCGTCTACCATTCCGCCAAGTTCGCGTTGGTGGCGGGTTTCTAGCATGTCACAAAGTGATCGGTAAGAGCCTTTTGTAAGGTCTCGTCAGCCCGCCCGCATCAGGGAGAGCCCATGGTTTTTGAGCCAGAGTTCGGCTTCATTGCGGGTCGGGCACATCTGGTCGACCAGCGTCCAGAAGGCGGCGCTGTGGTTGTGATGCTTCATATGCGCGAGCTCATGCAGAATGACGTAATCCTGCACAAAATGCGGCGCCATGATGAGACGCCAGTTCAGCATGATCCGTCCCGCCGTGCTGCAACTGCCCCAGCGAGAGGTCGCGTCACGCAGGGCGAATGTCTTCGGCGCAAAACCGCTTCGTCCGGCGAGTTCCTGTAACCGTTGGCCCAATCGTTTTTGCGCCAGAGTCAAAAGGAAATCACGCACCCTGCGTCCAAGAAAGGCGGCATCCCCACTGACGTGCAGCTTATGATCCGTATCGATCCATGCCCCACCACGACCTTCCGGGGTGTGATGGATGGTGTGGGCAACACCATTGATGGGAATGATGCTCCCCGCTGCAAAGCTGATCGCCGCCGGTTGCCGCTGCAATTGCCGGACGATCCAGTCGCGGTGTGCGTTGAGAAGCGAGAGACCTGTCTGTGGAGAGACACGCGGTGGCAGCGTCACGACGACACTATCACCGGCGCGGGACAGGCGCAGAGACAGACGACGTGCGCGCTTCGAACGACGCCAGGTAATCGGAAAAGGGCCTGCGGGAAGGAGGATGCTATCCGGAAGAGCATCCTCGGGAGAAGTGGGTCGGGGGACCCGAGGTTTCATTCGGCAGGCTCATCCGTTGGGTCAAGTGCTGGCCATGCGACGACATAGTCCTCGAGATTGCCGGCCTTGCGTTCACTGACACAGCGATCCCCGGCAGACACACCTGCCTCGCGGACACTATCCGGATTGCCGGTAATCAGCGGGTGCCATTCGGGAAGGGGCAGACCGTCCGACAGCCGCTTATAGGCGCAGGTTGGTGGAAGCCAGTCGATGGTTTCCAGCATGGGAGCCGTCAGGGTGATGCAGTCCTGCACCTTGCGGTGACGACCGGCATAGTCGGTGCAGCGGCATGTGTGGGTGTCGAGCAGGCGGCAGGCGACGTTCGTATAATGGAGGCTGCCGTCATCTTCATCACGCAGCTTATGCAGGCAGCAGCGTCCGCAGCCGTCGCAGAGGGATTCCCACTCCTCGGTGGTCATCTGCTCGAGGGATTTGGTTTCCCAGAAAGGGGAGTCGATGGTCATGACGAAAGATACCCGCAACGCGCCGTTGGGGGAAGGTGCGGAATGCCGTCTCTCAGGGCCCGGCCAGCGGACGCCAGAGCAGGGCGAACGTCATGATGATCGCCAGCAGCGCCGTGGCGACGCTTCCCAGAATCATCCGACGACGCAGAAGCGGCAGCCACAGCAACGAGACCCGGTCGGACCAGCTTGCGCCAAGAGCGCGTGCGGTCCGTGTGGCGTTCGGTTGTGCATTGACCAGAACGCCCATCAGTGGAAGCGTCAGGGACGGGCTGATGAGAAACCCCTGAATCACGGAAATGAGGGTGGGAATGGGCTCACGCGGGAAGAATTCTGACGACAGAACCAGAGACGGAAGCAGGAAGGCAACGACGATATCCGGGATCCAGAAGGCGATTGTCAGAAAGTACCAGATCCGGGCGCGGGATGTCGCCAGACACAGGGCCGACATCAGCACTGCGGAAGCAAAAGCGATGATCGCGTGTGTCGCGATAACGCCGGGAGGGAAATCGGGAAGAGGAATCATCGCGTCATTATCTCAGTGCTGACTGAGCCATTGGTCAAAGCGGGTTTTGATTGCTGGCAGATTCCTGCGCCAGAAATCAACATTCAGAGGAAAAGCGGGCGGTAACACCCCGACACGTGGCTGCGCCCATTCCGGCGCGGGCGTGATCAACTGTGCATTCAGAGCGCTTTGTTGTTGGGACGCCGCTGCCCACGTCGCCAGCGCCAGTGCCGATGTCAGATCCCGGGTGCCGTTGGCGGGAATGACCCAGTCATAATTGACACGCAGAAGGGGAAACCAGAGGTTCCTGAAACGCGGCGTTGGGAGACCAGCGTTGGCGGCGGCGATCTCACTGGTCGGCGTGACGCTCATCAGTGCAGCACCCTTGGTCAGGATGTGCATGGCTTCGGCTGGAGACGTCCACCAGACGATGTAAGGCCGGAGCTGGGCCAGCCGTCTGAAGGCGCGGTCGAGACCGGTGGGAGAGCCCAACACATTATAGATGGCGTCCGGAGGAACGCCGTCAGCCAGAAGGGCAATCTCCAGAGTGATGCGAGGATCGGCGCGGAGACCACGTTTACCCGGATGCCGGGCGACATCCCAGAAATCTCTCCAGGTCGGCGTGTTTCCAAAGCGTGAACTGTCCCAGGAGAGGGCATAGTCCAGCGAAAGCGCAGGCACGCCACAGCGGGCCGGATCGGCATTGCTGCTTTCGGAAGCCGTCGCCGGAAACGGCAGAAACAAACCTTCAGTGCATCCTGTCTCGGCGTCATCATCTTCTATGAGCACCAGAGACCAGTTCTGTTTGCCTGAACGGAGCAGGCTGTAGTTTGCATCCGTCAGATCGGACCAGCGTGTTGTTCTGACTTTCTGATGGGTCAGTTGGGAAAAGGGCTTCCAGACGACGTCGTTCAGCGTGCTGTTCAGCGATCCGGCCTGCGTAGCAACCACAAGCGGCCCCGCACCACTGTGTCGGACCTGTGCGGCATCCGATTTCTGAACAGGGCAGGCGGTGGAGAGCAGGGCAGCCGTCAGTCCGGCCAGAAGGCGGCCAGGCATTTTATGGAGCCGGAACGACTCACCCTTGCTCGGTGAAGAAGAAAACAAGATACGCCCTTGGGTTGCCTAGACTGTCCGCAGACTAGCCTTCTTTGTCCTGTGACGGGAAGACCATCGCTGCCGAGGGGCCCCAGGCCAGCAGAACTGTCTGTCCGACGGCCACGCCGGGGGGCAGTGAGCCTGCCGGTCGATGCACGACCATCTCCGTGCTGTCTGCGAGTCGCACACGAAGCACAAGCACGTCACCCAGATTGCGCATGTCACTCAGGGTCGCAGGCAGACTGCCTTCTGCCCCATCCGTATTGATGGGGCCACGTGGAAACATCAGCGCAATTTTGCCGGGGCGGATGCACAGTTCCACAAGATCGTCTTCCTCCACGTCCCCTTCGGCGAATGCTTCCATCGTGGCGCCACAGGCGAGACGGGTCTGCACGATGTCGTCCTCGACCGTGATGGCCAGGCCGGTGAGAATGTTGGCGTCCGTCATGGCGGCGGCGATCCGTGCTGAAACGGGACGCTCCATCAGTTCTGTGGTCGAGCCGATCTGCAAAAGCGCGCCATCTGCAATGACGCCAACGCAACTGGCGGCGGTCAGGGCGTCGCTACGGTCTCGGGTCAGCAGCAGAAAGCTGGTTTCACGTGCTCTTTGCAGTCGGATCAGGCGCTGGTGGATGTCCGTGCGCGTCTCACTGTCCAGTCCAGCGAAAATATCCTCCAGAATAATGACGACCGGATCGGTGGCCAGCGCTCGCGCGAGTTGCGCTCGCAGACGCTCAGACGCTGTGAGAGTTGATGGAAGCGCATCGGCCTGCTGTTCCAGTCCGAGAAGAGCGAGAAGCTGGGCAATTTTGTGCGCTGCCTGATCCTGCGGCAGCTTCCGTGTGCGGAGGGGGAAAGCGAGATTCTTCCGGACGGACAGATGCTCAAACAGCGGGTCGCGCGCTCCGACGGCAGCCAGGCCACGCTGACCGACCGGGCGGCGCGAGATATCCTGTCCCAGCAGGGTGAGACGACCGTTTCCGGTGGTCCGGTGTCCGGTCAGGATGTCGGACAGCGTCCCAAGAATCTGTCCCGAATCATTCAGCATCAGGAGCGCCAGACATTCTCCTGCATGCAGCGTAAAGGAAAAGGCAGGGCGGCCTGAAACAAGGCTGATAGTGTCCACACTCAGTGTGGCTGAACGCGTGCGTGATGTCATGCCGGTAGGGAACCACAACCTGACCAGAGAGTTAAGATGGTTGTTGAGCCCGGAACGCCGGGAACAGGGCTGACCGTCTGGTTGGCGAGCAGGAGCAAATGAACATGTCTGCAGAAAAGATCAAGAAACAGGCACAGGCAGCAGTAGACGATGCTTCAACCTCGGCCCGTGATGAGCTGGAAGCGCTGAAGAATCAGCTGGAGCACTTTCTGAGCGCCCACGTTGTTCCGCCGCTTTCCGACGCCGCCAACGCGGCGGTTTCCAATGCGCGTGAGATCGCGGAACACCAGAAGGCAAGCGTTGCAACCAGCGTCAGCGCAAAGCCTTTCCTCTCTATTGCGATCTCTTTTGTCGCTGGATTTGTCGTTGGACGCCTGTCGCGTTAATGTTCCGCCTCAGGAACCTGTCGTCAGGGGGCCTGAGGCCAGATAAAGAGTTTACCTTCTTGTGAAGTGTTCTGCTCCTGCCTCGGTTGCTCTTTGGACGAGGCAGGAGGCATAACAGGACGCCGGTTCATCCTCGATGCCGGCTTATGTGAGGTAGACGGGGATCCAATGCACTTTTTTGATGTCGGCAAGTCCGCGGCCCAGGCGGAAGTTCAGCTTCTTCAGCAGAAGGCGATGCGGATCGGGCGTCAGGTCGCCCTGCTGCTGGTCGCAGCGCTCCTTGGCTTTTTCTCACTGATTACAGGCCACGCGCTGCTCTGGGCCATTTTCCGGTACGAATTCGGGTTTGGCCCGGTTACTTCGCCTGCTCTGGTCTTTTTTGTCGACATTTTCCTGGCTCTGGTTTTCGCGTTCTTTGGGCGGCGTTCCTACCTGTATCCAGCTGAAGTGGAGGCCCACCTCAATCGGGATCGTCGTCTGAATGAACTGCGTCAGTCCTTTAATATGCTGTCGCTGGCTACTCTCGTGGCCGGACCGCTGGGTCGCTTTGTCGGCTCGAAATTGCGGCGGAGATAACAGCATCACTTTTGCATGCTGGAAAGCGGGCCATATGGTCCGCTTTTTTTATAGGTTTATTATGGTCTCTCAGTGCCGAAATTCTGGGATATCTGCTGTTTCCGATTGCAGCATGAGGACTGCTCTATCTGAAAAGATCTGCTGTTTTACATGGTCTGGCCGGATGTATTCTGGCCGTTGAGTGCGGACTGCTTGCCGTCACCCACCATGCTTACGATAATCCCAGTGGAACGATGGGCGCCGTGCGTATGTTGGGCGGTTTTATGGCGGAAATGACGCTTGGTCAGGCTGTTCTTATCGCAAAACCCTTACAAGGCTGGGAAGCAGCTCGCGTAACATGGGGAGGTCTCGGCTTTATTCTCTGTACTCTTGCATTTCCTCCTTTAGCACCTGCAATGGTATTTGGGTTTGCGTGGCTGCTGTTCGGTCTGGCCTATCAGCAGGATGTTGTTGGTCGAGTGCTGGGTAGTCGCGTGTTTCTGTGGCTTGGAGGGTTCTCCTTTTCTTTCTACATGGTGCATTTCATTTTATTCAAAATTTTCATGTGGGGTATTGAACCCGGTCTCCTTCAGGCTGGAACAGAAAAAATACTGCTGGGATGGACCGGGCTTCTTGCCGTGATGGTTCTGTGTGCTTTGGCACTGCGTCAATGGGTGGAGCGTCCCTCTCATCGTCTCGCGAGGCGACTGGCGGGACCTCGTATATTGCCGTAAGCCGCATTGGGTTGTTGCCTGATTGCCGATATCGGACGTCAGTGTTGCTGAAAACAGGAACAGGCGGAATGTGGCGTAAATTTCTGGACAAACGAAAACGGGCGTCTGGAAGGAAAAAACGGGCAGGGCAGGCAGGTAAAGGATCTGTCGATGCCATGTTTTCCATGGGGCAGGCTTATCTTGCTGGAGAAGAGGGTGTCGCTCCTCATGCAGGCCACGCAGCCTGGTGGATGGAGCGTGCTGCCAGAGCCGGACATCCGCAGGCTTGTGTGCATGCGGCCCGTCTGGCGTGGGATGGTTTTTTACCCGATGAGCGTGCGTTGGCGCAGCCGGTGAGGGAAGCGCCCCGCAAAGATGATGCTCTGACGTTCGCGCGCCTTGGTCATCAGCGCGGCGATCCGGAAGCCTCCCTTTTTCTCGTCTGGTTGCTGGATGCGACCAAAATGAAAGCAGATACGGAACGCCATGAGGCATTGCGGGCAGCGGCCGGAAAAGGTCTGCCTCTGGCATTGGTTGGACTGGCAGATCTTGAGGCACGTTCGGGAGCCTCTGCAGAGCGTGTCATGGATTTGCTGTCGATCCCGCTGGAGAAAAATCTCGGTATTGCCCACCACATGGTCTCCATATGGTACGGTCAGGGACAATTGCTGCCACTGGATGAGAAAAAGGCACGACATCATCTGGAGATTGCTGCGAACACTGGATACGTTCCGGCGATGGCGCTGCTTGGCGAATGTCTGATGGTGGAGAATCACCGTCAGAATGACGGCGAGGAGCACGATGAAAACAAGGAGCGGTTGCGGCGTCTGACGCGGGGAGAAAGTTTGCTGCGCAAGGCTGCGGCCAGTAATGGAAGGGCTGCCTGCGTCCTTGGGGATTACTGGTCGAGTATTGCGGAATCGCCCGATTTGCAGCAGGCGGTTCAGTGGTATGAAAAAGCGGTCTCTTTGGGATTTGTTGGGGCTTTTTTCATGTCAGCGCGCCTCGTTCTGGAGGGGCGCTCTACGCATATGACTCAGCAGGACGCCTGGATGCGAATGAAACAGGCGGCTCAGGCAGGCCATGCAGGGGCTAAAGATATTCTGTCAAAAAGATCATTGTACTGAAAAAGTTTTTTCTTCTTTTCAATCATCTAAAACTCGCTCTCTTTCGATGCAGGATCTTACATCATGGAACACTCTCGCCCACCATGCCCGCCCTTCCTGACCGCAGCAGACGCCGCCAAAAAAGTTCGGCTTGCTGAAGACGCCTGGAACAGTCGCGACCCTGAAAAGGTTGCGCTCGCCTATACGCCGGACAGTGTCTGGCGAAACAGGATCAATTTTCTGGAAGGTCGTGAAAAAATCATCGGATTCCTGAAAGAAAAGTGGGAACGTGAGCAGGAATATCGCCTGATCAAGGAGCTCTGGGCATTTCATGAAGATCGGATTGCCGTCCGTTTTGTCTATGAATGGCACGACGACCAGCAGAACTGGTTCCGGTCCTATGGGAATGAATTGTGGGAGTTTGATGCAGCAGGCCTGATGCAATGGCGTGTCGCCAGCATCAACGACATGCCCATTGCAGAAAGCGATCGCCGGTTTTTCTGGCCGCAGGGGCGTCGTCCGGATGATCATCCGGGGCTGAAAGAAATGGGGCTGTAGCCCGAATACACACCGGCGTATGCCCCGAGGTTGAGCATATCGGGGCGGGGTGAATATTGCCTCCCGCCGCTGGCTGGCGCACAACGTCCTCAGCGATAGTCAGCAGGAGGAGCGCGGTCGCATGTCAGGCGCCACAGTCAGCACGGATGTTGTCATCATTGGCGCGGGTCCAACCGGACTCTTCGCCGCCTTCCAGTGCAGCATGCTCAAGATGAACTGTATTCTGGTCGATGCGCTGGATGAAATCGGTGGCCAGTGTGTGGCGCTCTATCCCGAGAAGCCGATTTACGACATTCCTGCTTGTCCCGCCATTGAAGGTGGCGAACTGATCGAGAAACTTTCTGAGCAGATCGAGCCTTTCTCCATTCCCCGACTCCTCGGTCGGCGCGTGGAGGGACTGACAGGTTCGGCCGGAGATTTTCGTCTGGAGACCAGCAAGGGCGATGTGATCCATGCGAAAGCGGTGATCATCGCGGCGGGTGCGGGTGCATTTGGACCGAACAGGCCGCCGCTTGAAGGGCTTGAGGCATACGAGACGACAGGTTCTGTGCGCTACAGCGTTCGTCGCAAGGCCGATTTCGAGGACAAGAGTCTGGTGATCGCAGGAGGTGGCGATTCCGCCATCGACTGGGCGCTGTCGCTTTCCCGTCTCGCCCGCAAGATCTATCTGGTCCATCGCCGCGACAAGTTCCGTGCCGCTCCGGAAAGCCTGAGCCAGCTTGAGGACGCGATTGCCAGGGGCGTTGTGGAAAAGATCACGCCTTATCAGCTCAAGGGGCTTCAGGGGTCGGAAGGCAAACTGACGGGCGTGGAGGTCGCCACCTTGCAGGGCGAGGTAAGGACGCTGCAAGCTGAGCATCTGCTGGCTTTCTTCGGGCTCGCCACTGATCTCGGACCGATCGCGCAATGGGGTATCGACCAGACGCGCTCGACGATTCCTGTCACGCCGTCATCCTGCCAGACCTCTCTTCCGGGCGTGTACGCCATTGGCGACATTGCCACCTATCCCGGCAAATTAAAGCTGATTTTGCAGGGCTTCAGCGAAGCGGCCATGGCGGCGCATGCCATTTACGCCATCGTCAATCCGAATCAGGCTCTTCATTTCGAATATTCAACGAGCAAGGGCGTGCCCGGTTCAGCCTGAAACGGCCTTTTACCGTCATATATGAGAGGGTTTGTGGAGAAAGAAAGCTGGTTTGTCAGCAATCTTTCTCTGACAGCCTGTTTCCATCCGGTCCCATGATGCTCTAGTCTTTTTGTCTGGAAGCGAAACGGACAGTGGCGGAGATGTGAGGCGATGAGCGTAGCGGCGCAATGGGCTGGCGGCATTCTGAATATCGATCTTCAGGCCATTGCGGAGAATTACCGCACGCTGTGTCAGACCATCCGACAACCGGACGTGCTTTCCGCGTCCCACCCGCTTTGCGCCGCCGCTGTGAAGGCGGATGCTTACGGGCTAGATGCTTCCCTTGTCGCGCCTGTTCTTGAAGATGCCGGGTGTCGGCATTTTTTCGTTGCGCATCTGGCTGAGGGTGTGGCGCTCAAGCCTTCTGTCAAAAATCCTGAGTCCTTGATCTTCGTGCTGCATGGACCGCCGCCCGGTACGGCGCGTGACCTGCTGGAAGCCGGACTGGTGCCGGTCATCAACAGCATGGAGCAACTGACCGAGTGGCGTGCGTTGAGCCATGAACTGGAACGGCGTCTCCCTGCGGTGTTGCAGGTTGATTCCGGCATGGCCCGGTTTGGCATGAATGCCGATGAAGTCTCGAAAATCGCCGCTGATCCAACGCTTCTTGATGGTATCGAAACGGTGCTGGTGATGAGTCATCTCGCCTGCGCCGATACACCCGAAGTCCGCAGCAATCGGGCGCAGCTGGAAGAGTTCAAGCGTCTGAGCGCGCTGTTACCGAAAGCACCACGCAGTCTGGCCGCTTCCTCAGGCATTTTTCTGGGGCCAGACTGGCATTTCGATCTCGTCCGGCCGGGTGCGGCGCTGTATGGCGTCAATCCCACGCCCGGCAAACCCAACCCCGTAAAGCCTGTCATCCGTCTGCAGGCGCGCGTCATCCAGACGCGATCGATCCCGGAAGGGCAGGCTGTCGGGTATGGCGGCTATTTTATTGCGCCCCGTCCAAGCCGGATCGCGCTGCTTGGCATCGGGTACGGCGACGGATTTCTGAGAAGCATTTCCGGGCAGGGTACCGCCATCCTGCCATCGCAGCCCGATATTCCGCTGCCGGTCATCGGACGGGTCTCAATGGACTCGCTTGCTGTCGATGTTACTGATCTTCCGGAAGGCAGTGTCCGGCCCGGTGATCTGATTGATCTGATCGGGCCGCATAACACTCTGGATGCAGCCGCAACGGCGGCCGGGACCATTGGTTACGAATTTTTGACCGACCTCGGCAGACGCTATCATCGGACCTACACAAGAAATCAATGAGTCCTGCGACAGGGCTCCTTACCGCTGAAAACTGACGGTTTTTAGAGCATGAATGTGGTTTGTTTTGAATATGTAAGTATATTTACAACATTTTCATCTATGTAAATATGTATCGTAAAAGCCGCAGTTTTCCGGGATCTCCGTGATCAGGATAATATTTTACTTGTTCGCGTGGCGGGAAACCGGCCAGTATTGTTGCAGTGACTGGTTTCGGCGCTGAACTCAAACTCTCTCACCAAAAAGAAGAAGACTGCTCCATGTTGTCCACGCCCCGCTTGACCCCTGAATCTTACAAGCGTTTGGTTGAAACGGCTCGAAATGATCCGGAAGCTTTCTGGCTCAGGGAAAGTCGGCGTCTGGAGTGGTCTACCCTGCCGACGACCGCTGTGGATGCTGAGAATGGCTGGTTTGCGGATGGCAGCCTCAATGTCAGCGTGAACTGCCTTGATCGGCATCTGGCGACGCGCGGGGATCAGGCGGCGATCATCTGGCAGGGCGAGGAGGACTCCAATGTCCTGCGTCTGACCTATCGTGACCTGCATGCCCGGGTCTGTGCTCTGGCCAATATTCTGCGGGACAGCGGTGTAAAGCGCGGCGACCGTGTGGCGATCCATCTGCCTGCAGTGGTGGAGGGCATTATCGCCATGCAGGCCTGCGCCCGGATCGGCGCGATGCATATGGTCCTGTTCGGTGGTTTTTCGGCAGAGGCCATCGCCGACCGTCTGGCTGACAGTGGCGCTGCTGTCGTGATTACCGCCAATGTCGGACGGCGTGGCGCGAAGCGGATTCCGTTCAAGACCACGATGGACGCGGCGATTGCGCTGCGTGGCGAGGCTTCGACAGTCCGACGCGTGCTGGTGGTCGAGGTGACGGATGATACGGTGCCGCTGACAGAAGGGCGTGATGCGCTGCTGACACCTCTGCTGGAAGCAGCGCCGACAACGTGCGAGCCGGAAGCGATGAACGCGACCGACCCGCTGTTCCTGCTGTACACCTCTGGCAGCACTGGCAAGCCGAAAGGCATTGTGCATGGCACTGGCGGCTATCTCACATGGGCGTCCTACACTCATGAACTGATCTTCGATCACCAGCAGGGCGACGTGTTCTGGTGCACCGCCGATATCGGCTGGATCACGGGGCATACCTACGTGGCTTATGGGCCGCTCGCCAACGGTGCGACCCTGATGCTGTTTGAAGGCATGCCGTCTCACCCCATGCCGGGCCGCTGGTGGGATGTGATCCAGAAGCACGGAGTCACGACGTTCTACACCTCGCCAACCGCGATCAGGGCGCTGATGAGCGAAGGCAATGAGATTCCCGCTGCCTATGACTTGTCGAGCCTCCGGGTGCTGGGATCTGTCGGCGAGCCGATCAATCATGAGGCATGGACCTGGTTTCATGACGTGATTGGCGGAGGGCGGTGTGCGCTGGTCGATACCTGGTGGCAGACGGAAACCGGCGGTGCGATGATCTCACTGGTGCCGTATGCTGTCGAACCGCGCCCTGCCTCGGCCACGCTGCCGCTGCCGGGTGTCAATCCTGTGCTGCTGGATGAAAAAGGCACGCCACTGGATGGGGCTGTCGAAGGCATTCTGTGCATTGATGGTTCATGGCCGGGGCGTGCCCTGACCATCTGGAATGATGACGCCCTGTTCCAGACAACCTACCTCAAGCCGTATCCCGGTCACTATTTTACGGGTGACGGTGCTCGTCGTGATGTGGATGGTTATTACTGGATCACGGGGCGCGTGGACGATGTGATTAACGTGTCCGGTCACCGTATCGGCTCGGCGGAAATTGAGGATGCCATTTCGGAAATTCACGATATTTCTGAAAGCTCTGCCGTGGGAATTCCTCACGACATCAAGGGGCAGGGCCTTGTGGTCTATATCGTGCCGCATGAGGGGCTGAGCGAAGAGCAGATGGCTGGCCTGAAGGATCAGGTTATCAAGATCATCGCCTGCAAGGTGGGGCGTTATGCGGTGCCGGAGGCGGTCTATGTCGTGCCGGATCTCCCCAAGACGCGGTCGGGCAAGAATGTCCGCAGGCTCATGCGCAAGATTGCCTGTGGCGAGACGGAAGGGTTTGGCGACCTGTCCACGCTGGCCAATCCGGGGATCGTGGGCGAGTTGATCAGGATCGTCGGAAAAGCCTGATTTTACGGAAGGGATTCAAAGTAACCGGGATCAAAGGGACTGTGTCCCTTTGTGGGGTCTGGGGCAAAGCCCCATAAAACCGTGACTTATTTGACAGCCGCTTCCTCAGCGACCTTTTTTCGGAAAACATCCACCGAAATGGCGGCCGCTTCCAGAATGTGATCCCGGGTCAGGCGGGCGCACAGCTCCGGGTCGCGGGCGCGGCAGGCGTCGAGTATGGCCTTGTGCTCACGGTCCGTGATGGCCTTGCGCCCCTCGATCACCAGATGCCCGCGGATGTAACGATCCAGCTTGATGTGCAGGTCTTCGATCATTTCCAGCAGGCGGGGACGTCTGGCGGCGGCATAAATGGCGTTGTGGAACGCCCTGTTCAGGCTACCCGAATGGGCCACACCATCCTGCACAAAGGCTTCGTAGGCATCTTCGACATGGGCGAGATCCACCCGTGTCATGTTGCGCACGCCCTCCAGGGCGGCCTGTTCTTCCAGCAGGGCGCGGATGCGGGAATATTCGAGAATATCCTCTTCATCGAGACCAATGACCACAGCTCCGCGATTAGGCAGACAGGTGACGAACCCTTCTGCCTCCAGCCGCTTGAGTGCTTCCCGGACAGGAATGATGCTGACCCCGAATCCATTGGCAAGCTCGGATTGCGGGAGCGCCTGTCCGGTCTGGATAATATCCGCGAGGATGGCGTTTCGCAGGGCGATACAGATCGTTTCAGCTGCGGTGCCATGCGCGATGGTTTCTACACTGGCAAAAAGTCGGGTCGGCAGCATTCAGTCGGCATTCCGGTCAGAGGAAAATCTGGAGGCGGAATGCATCATACCATAATCGTAATGTTTGGTCAGGCCGCAATTCCGCGAGGGGAGAGAGCCTCTGTCATAGCGAGGCATCTCCTATAATATAATATATTGCAGTGATTATATTTCTATGACATGGGAGAAATTATCATTGTGATACCGCAACCAGATGGGTCAGCATCGTATCCGGGCTGACACTCTGGCCGGCCTTTTGGAATGTCGCTCCCATGACAGCAACACAGCTTTCCGACTCAGCCTCCGTTTCAGACTTTGCATCCCTGCCGCCGCTGAGAAAGGCCATCATCAACGCCTTTCGCCAGCCTGAAGCCTTATGTGTCGAGGCTCTGACACCCGCCGCGACCCTGACGGGTGAACAGAATGCTGCCGCGACCGGCGTCGCTTCCCGTTTGACGGAGACGCTGCGCGCCCGTCGGAATCCGGGACTTGTCGAAACGCTGGTGCAGGAGTTTTCCCTGTCCACGGTGGAAGGTGTGGCGCTGATGTGCCTCGCCGAGGCGTTGCTGCGTATTCCGGATACGGCGACACGCGACGCGCTGATTCAGGACAAGATCGGGGAAAGCGACTGGCTCTCGCATGTCGCACGCGGCAAGCCGATGTTCGCCAATGCGGCGGCATGGGGACTGGCGCTGACCGGTCGGCTCATGGGCGATCATGACGAGAAGCGTCTGTCCGGTGCGCTCATGGGTTTTGTCGAGCGCAGTTCCATGCCGGTCGTGCGCAAGGCCGTCGATGCCGCCATGCGTCTGATGGGCGAGCAGTTCGTGCTCGGGCAGACCATCGAACAGGCCCGCAAGAACAGTCAGAAACTGGAAGAGGTGGGCTTCAGCTATTCCTACGACATGCTGGGTGAGGCGGCTTACACCGCCGCCGATGCCGAGCGTTACCGGCAGGATTACATCAAGGCGATTGATGTGATCGGGCGGAGTGCTAAGGGTGCGAATGTTTACGAACGCCCCGGTATCTCCATCAAGCTGTCGGCCCTGCATCCCCGTTATTCCCGTGCCCAGCGTGACCGGGTGATGAATGAACTGCTGCCGATCGTGCAGGATCTCGTTCTGCGGGCGCGGCGCTATGACATCGGGATCAACATCGACGCCGAGGAAACCGAACGCCTTGATCTGTCGCTCGATATTCTGGAAGCGCTGTGTGCCACGCCGGGACTGGAAGGCTGGAACGGCATCGGCTTTGTCGTGCAGGCTTACGGAAAGCGTGCGCCTTTTGCGCTGGATTTCATCATTGATCTGGCACGTCGGACGAAGCATCGCATCATGGTGCGTCTGGTCAAAGGCGCTTACTGGGATAGCGAAATCAAGAAAACGCAGGTCGAGGGGCTGAGCGACTTTCCGGTCTATACCCGCAAGTGTCACACGGACATCAGTTACATTGCCTGCGCCCGTAAGCTGCTTGATGCACGGGATGCAATCTTCCCGCAGTTCGCCTCGCACAACGCCCGTACGCTGGCGACCATCTACACGCTGGCTGGCCCGGACTTTCATGTCGGTTCCTACGAGTTTCAGTGTCTGCATGGCATGGGCGAGCCGCTTTATCGTCAGGTGGTCGGTGTGGACAAACTGAACCGTCCGGCCCGCATTTACGCGCCAGTCGGCACGCATAAGACGTTGCTGGCTTATCTCGTGCGTCGTCTGCTGGAAAATGGTGCGAATTCGTCCTTTGTGAATCAGATTGGCGATACTGCCATTCCTGTCGCCAAATTGATTGAAGATCCGATTGAGGTTGCTCGGCGCTACACACCGTATGGTGCGCCGCATTCGGAAATTCGCAAGCCGGCAGACATGTTTGCGCCGGAGCGGACAAACTCGGCGGGTGTGGATCTGGCCGACGAGCGCGTTCTGTCCGAACTGGATGCCAGCATCCGTAACGCGCCCCGCATACTGGACGCTGGTCCGATTGTTTCTGGCAAGACGATCACCACGGGTCCGAAACAGGATGTGACCAATCCGTCTGACCGACGCGATGTTGTGGGGTCGGTCGTCTGGGCGACGCCGGAAGTGGTGACGCAGGCTGTCGATGCCGCCGTGAAAGGGCAGACGGCATGGGCTGAAAAGAACCCTGCCGAGCGGACTGCTGTTCTTGCAAAAGCCGCTGATATTCTGGAAGAGCGTCATCCGGCGCTCATGGCTCTTCTCGGGCGCGAGGCGGGAAAATCCCTACCGAATTCCGTGGCTGAAGTGCGTGAGGCTGTCGATTTCCTGCGCTATTATGGCGCGACCATCCTGCGTGATTTCAACAACGATACGCACAAGCCGCTGGGTGTAGTGACCTGCATCAGTCCGTGGAATTTCCCGCTGGCGATTTTCCTTGGGCAGGTCTCGGCCGCGCTGGCGGCAGGTAATGCGGTCATTGCAAAACCGGCTGAAGAAACACCGCTGATTGCAGCCGAGGCGGTAAAGATCATGCACGAAGCAGGCGTTCCTGTGGATGTGCTGCATCTCCTGCCGGGTGAGGGCGATGTTGGAGCCGCCGCCGTGGCCGATGAGCGTGTGATGGGCGTGATGTTCACCGGCTCGACGATGGTGGCGCAGTTGATCAATCGCCAGCTTGAAGGGCGTCGCACGGCGACAGGTCAGCCTGTTCCGTTTGTGGCTGAAACAGGCGGCCAGAATGCAATGATTGTCGACTCTTCTGCTCTTGCGGAACAGGTGGTTGTCGATGTGCTGGCGTCCGCTTTTGATAGTGCAGGTCAGCGTTGTTCGGCACTTCGTGTGCTCTGTGTGCAGGAAGACTGTGCCGACCATGTCCTGACCATGCTACGCGGCGCAATGGACGAACTGCGGATCGGTAATCCGGCGGAACTGTCCTGCGATGTCGGGCCGGTCATCACAGAGGAAGCTGCGGCAGGAATCACGAAACATATTGATGTATTCCGCAAGCGTAAGGCACCGGTCACTTCCTTGAAATTGCCTGAAGAGTGCGCGAATGGCAGCTTTGTTCCGCCGACCCTGATCGAGGTGCACAGCATCCGCGAGATCGGTCCGGAGGTGTTCGGTCCCGTTCTGCATGTGGTGCGCTATCAGCGTGACCGGCTGGATGATCTGCTGAAGGACATCAACGATACTGGCTATGGTCTGACGTTTGGTCTGCACACACGTCTGGATTCCATGGTGAAGCATGTGCTGTCGCGGATTGATGCTGGCAATCTCTACGTTAATCGCAACACCATTGGCGCTGTCGTCGGTGTGCAGCCGTTTGGAGGACGTGGACTGTCTGGTACAGGACCGAAAGCCGGTGGTCCGTTGATCCTGCGTCGTCTGCTGGCAGAAGTTCCTGCCATCGAAAAAGAAGGTGTTAGTCAGGTGACGCCGGAAAAGACGATGTGGACGGACTGGCTATGCGGTCGGGGTGACGTGCGAGCCCAGAAGGTTTCCCGTGACTGCTCAAGTCGTTCGCTGTTTGGTGAGGAGCGCGTCCTGCCGGGGCCGGTTGGTGAGCAGAACCTGTATCGTCTGACGGCGCGTGGGGCGGTGCTATGTATCCCCGTCACGCAGGAAGGGCTGTTTGACCAGATTTCATTCGCCCTGTCGGGAGGCAACGAGGTGCTGATTCTTGCGCCTGCTGAGCTGACGGGATGGATCGAGACGCTGCCTTTCAGACTGAAACCATTTATCCGCCTTGTGACGAGTGCGACTGCGGAACCCTGTGCGGTGTTGCTGGGTGAGGAAGACAACGACGCTTTCCGTCAGGCTCGTAAGGAACTGGCGGAGGGCAATGGGCCGATTGTCTCGGCCTATCTGACCGGAACGTCACTGCCGCATTCTGAAAGCGTGCTGGAGGAGCAGTCCCGCAGCACCAACACGACCGCAGCGGGTGGAAACGCCAGCCTGATGACTCTGGGGTGAAAACTGTCCCACAAAAAAAATCTATAAACTGTAAGAAAGTTTTTGGTGAAGCTTTTTTCAAAAAGCTTCAGAAACGCCGCTTTTTTAGAAGGAGGCAGCTCCAAAAAACCTTCATCGTGAGACAAAAGCGAAAAACCGGAAGCGCAGCGTTTCCGGTTTTTCGCTGGTCGTGAACGGGTGGCAGGATATGGTGCGAGGCTGAAAACGTCGGAAGGATCAGGGGCCGGTCGGGTCGTCTGAGACCGGCTAGCTGACAGGTGATCGCCATGACTAAGGTTCTCGTTCTTTATTATTCCTCCTACGGCCATATCGAAACGATGGCTCACGCCGTGGCGGAAGGCGTGCGGGCTGCCGGAGCAGACGTCACTGTAAAGCGTGTGCCGGAACTGGTGCCGGAAGAAGTTGCGAAAAACAGCCATTTCAAGCTGGAACAGGCTGCTCCGCTCGCGACGACGGCGGAACTGGTCGAATATGACGCCATCATCGTCGGCGCACCGACCCGCTTCGGACGCCTTCCTTCCCAGATGGCGAATTTCTGGGATCAGACCGGCGGTCTTTGGGCAAAAGGCGCTCTACTTGGGAAAGTTGGCGCGGCGTTTACGTCAACGGCGAGCCAGCATGGCGGTCAGGAAACCACTCTCTATTCCATCCTGAGCAATCTTATTCACCATGGCATGGTGATCACAGGTCTGCCTTACAGTTTTCAGGGACAGATGACAGTGGATGAAGTCGCTGGTGGTTCGCCTTATGGCGCAACGACCATTGCTTCTGGCGATGGCTCACGGCAGCCAAGCACCATCGAACTGGACGGCGCGAAATATCTGGGCGGTCATGTTGCTGGAATTGCGGCCAAACTGCACGGATAAGATCTGAATGTCATAGCGCGTTGCGGCGAACCGCCAGTTCACTCCGATGGTAAAAGGAGGCACGCGGGTGTCCTGCTGTGGCGCGCTCAGGCGTTTTCTTGCTGACTTCCCGGTTTTCCAGAAAGACACCTAGCTGGAGAATGAGGTCAGAAAGTCTGGTATGAAATGCCGAATAATGATTGATCTTGTTTTAGTATTTATGATGGATATCTTCTGTTTTTTAAAGCTATAGTATTGGGATTCTATCAACTAAGGATAGCAGGCGTTGCAATTGAGTTTTTATGAGAACGTATGAATGGGATGGGGCCAGATTTCTGGCTTCTGAACCAAAGGTGCTGAATGGGTATATTGCATACGTTCGACGCTATGGTTCGGGCTGGCGTGAAGTCCGTGAGGCGGTCCGAATGGTAAGAAAGGCCAGACGGCTGGCGGCTTGTGGACCAGTTGTGCCATTCAGGCGCGCTCCTCGTAATGGAAAATTATTTATAAGATCAGGATAATATGTAAATGCCTTCTTTGAAGGTGTTTTTTGAAGAAATGAGTGAAATCGTCGCGGGTACGTTTGTCTGAATGACTGTCGTTAAACGCATTTTATGACTGCTTTTCAGCAGGAGTTCTCATTCTCCTGTGCCCAAGGCATCCTGGTGAAAGCTTCTGTTAGATAATCCATCACCACAGTGACTCGCAGCGGGCGGCGTGTGCTGGGAGGCGTGACCAGATAGATCCCGATCGCCGGGACGTTCCATTCGGGTAGAAGTGGAATGAAACGACCGTCTCTCACCCCTTCCCAGATCATGAATTCTGGAAAAATCCCGTAACCCAGACCAGCTTCCAGAGACGGCAGAAAGGCTTCTGCGTTGTTGGCGCGTATCAGCGCCTGCTGAGATAACATGAAAACATCGCCATTCTGGTGGATCAGTTTCAGGCTGCCGGGTGTATTTGTGTTGGTGTAGACAAAGCCTTTCAGTTTTGAGAGGTCTTCCGGATGTATGATGGAACCGACCCGTTCACACCAGACTGGGGTTGCGACGAGCATCAGTCGCACCGAGCAGAGTTTTCTGACTTTCAGAGTTGAGTCCGCGAGGGATGCGATACGGATGGCCATGTCGAACCCGTCCGCGACCAGATCCGTCAGTGCATCGCTGAAGTGAATGTCGAGCTCAAGATCAGGATGGCGGCTCAGCAGGGCAGGGAGCATGGGAGAGAGATGCTCTGTGCCAAAGGTCATTGGAGCGGCGATCCTGACCACACCGGAAGGAATGCGCGTGCTGTCACGGGCTTCGCTTTCCGCAGCTTCGGCGTCCGCCAGCATGCGGCGTGCATGAAGAAGCGTGTCGCGTCCTGTCTCGGTCAGTGAAAGCTGGCGGGAGGTGCGGTTGAACAGCGCAATGCCGAGATGGGCTTCCAGCCTGCTGACCGCCTTGGAAACGGTAGGCGTGGAAAGCTGGATGGCCTCAGCCGCTCTCGCGAATGAACCGTGCTCGGCAACCTTGACGAAAATGGCCCAGGCTTCGAAATCCGGCAGGCGCATGGCTGTTCGCATCCTTGTTGTGACCATCACGAAGGTGGGACTGTGATGGCACTCTGGAGAGGATACGTCCAGCGAACGTCCAGCGATGCGCTGAGTGATCTGATCGGTCCTACCCGGATGGTGTGGACCGATCAGGGATGTTACGGTGTCGGAAGTTTCAGAAAATTGATCACTGTCTCCGAAAACAGTTCCGGGTTCTGTAGGAACGCAAAGTGGCTGGTGTTCGGCAGGATCAGCAGTCCGGCCTGAGGAATGACCTGTGCAATGTGCTGGATATGCGGAAGATGGATCATCTCGTCATGATCGCCGTCCACAATCCACATCGGCGTGGTGATGGCCGCTACCTGTGCATCAGTCCAGTTCGGCTGGTCCGACCACATATGCTCAATACTGGCCTCGAATTTCCTAAAGCGTCCCGGTGACGGAGAGAGATGGCAGTATTCCTGCTTCGTGCGGGCGATGAACGCCTTCACTGTCGGAGTGTTTTCCGCCGAGGTGTCCACGCCATCCGTGGTGATGTTCGGCGCGAAAGAGAAGACGCGGGTAATGCGGTCGGGATGACGCAGCGCGAGGTCTATACCCTGAATACCGCCATCGCTCCAGCCGACGACCGCCGCACGCTCAATCTTTAGGTGAGAGAGCACCGCTACGGCGTCATCGGCCATGCGGTCATAGCCGATCGGTGTCTTGCCGAGTGAACTGCGTCCGTGCCCACGGGAGTCCACAACGATAACCTGATAGTGCGCTGCCAGCAGGGCGCGGGCCAGACCGCTCATATAGTCCGAGTTGGCAAGGCCGCCATGCAGCAGCAGAACGGGTTCGCCTTCTCCAGCCTGCGCGTAATAGATTTTCGCGCCGTCATCCATGCGGACATGACCGCTCTGGACCGGCAGACCGTTGGCGTCAGCGGACAGGGCCACGGGCGTCGGGGGAAGGATTTTCCACAACGGTACGCCTGAAGCCGTGTCAGTCTGGGCGCAGGCACCCGAGGCAAGGGCGATCAACACGGTTCCTGCGGCAAGCAGGTTGCGCATGGACGTGCGCACGGTGTGAAGAGGCATGGCGTTTCCTGTCTGGCTGCATAACGAGGTAGACACCGCATCACAGATGTTTCTTGTTGGCAACGGTTCTGCACGCATGGCGGCAAACAGACAATTCAGGGCGAAACCGCGATAGTTAAATCATTGTGAAGTGACGCTTCATGAAAAGTCTCTTGCATTTTCCCGATTCAGGGTCACATAGTTGGAGACGTTCTCAGGGCGGGGTGCAATTCCCCACCGGCGGTAATCGCTCCCGAAAGGAAGCGGAAGCCCGCGAGCGCCTCCTTCTTATGAGGGAGGGTCAGCAGATCCGGTGTGATTCCGGAGCCGACGGTATAGTCCGGATGAGAGAGAACAGCGGAGCAGAACAGACACCCGTAGTGTGTCCTGTGAGTGCTGCCGTGCGTCCGCCCTGATTCGACGTGTGTGTTGTGTCGTGGTGGCGGACGAGGTGAATGACCGATCGTTCTGTATATCTTCAGGCAGGAAAAGCGTTCCATGCAGCGATCGCGGAAGCGCGCCGTTTTGTTGGCGCCACCGCGCCCAATCCGCCTGTTGGCTGCGCCCTGCTTGATGCGGAGGGAGCAATCCTCGCTGTGGGGGCGCATCATCGGGCCGGAACGCCGCACGCTGAAGCCAATGCCCTGCGATCCTGCGCTGAACGCGGTCTGACTGATCGCATCGCCACAGCCATTGTCACTCTCGAGCCCTGCAACCATACGGGCCGGACACCACCCTGCTCCGAAGGGTTGCTGGCGACACCGGTAAAAACGATCTGGATTGCCTGCGCTGATCCCAACCCGAAAGTGGCCGGTGGTGGCGCAGCCAGACTGGAAGCGGACGGTCGTGAAGTGCGTTGGCTGGAACGTGAACAGCACCATATTCCCGATGGTCCCACTCTGCTTATGCAGTGCCAGGGGCTGATCGCGCCGTTTATTCGCTGGAGCGTGGAACAGCGCGCGTGGCTGACGGTGAAGCAGGCCGTCAATATCGATGGGCTGATGGTGCCGCCCACGGGCCGGACAACCTTCACCTCCAATGCAGCGCTGGATCTCGCGCATCGTCTGCGGCGTGCGACGGATGCGGTCGTCACGGCTGGCGGAACCGTTCGTGCTGATCTGCCGGGGCTGGATGTCCGACGCATTGACGATCACACGGGGCGCAAACCCCGTATGCTGGTTGTCTGTTCCCGCACACGGGAAGTGCCGCAGAACTGGCTGAGCATGGCGGAACGTCGCTTTGACGTGATCTTTTCTGATTCTGTCGAAGAAGTTCCGCAGCGTCTGGCAAAGGCCGGTGTGCTGTGGGCGCTGGTAGAGGCAGGTCCGACGTTGCTCGGTGAGTTGCGGGGGCGGAGCCTGTGGGACGACTGGCTGCGGATTGCGGTACGCTCTGACGGCAACGAGGATTTTTCAGTTGAACGGCGTCATGACGTGACACCGCTGGCGCTCTTCGATGAGTTGGCCGGGGCCGTACTCGCTGGTCGCAGTGAATGTGTGTGAGAGGACGTATGTTTTCAGGAATCATCGAACATCTGGGGACGGTCGCAGCGGTTCAGGCGGGAAACGCGTCCTGTATCCTCGATATCGACACGGGAATGACCGACGTGATCCTTGGCGAGAGCATCGCCGTGAACGGTGTCTGCCTGACGGCGACGGAGTTCAATGAAGAGGGGCGCGTCCGCTTCTTTGTCAGTTCCGAAAGTCTCGATCGCACGGCACTCGGGCGGCTGAAGGAAGGCTCACGGGTCAATCTGGAACGTGCTGTCACACCCGCCACGCGCCTGTCAGGACACATCGTGCAGGGTCATGTGGACGGCATAGCGACCTTCTGCACGGCGGATCTGGTGGGCGATGCCCGGAAGCTGGTTTTCGCAGTGCCCGAAGCATTGCGCCGTTACATGGTCGAGAAGGGATCGATCACGCTGGACGGCATCAGCCTGACGCTGAACGCCGTGAGCGAGCCAAAGGACGGGGAATTCACCATCGAGGTGATGATCATTCCCCACACATGGGACCACACCACGCTTGGCGCGCTTTCATCGGGTGATCCGGTGAATGTCGAGGTCGACGTGATTGCAAAATATGTGGAGAGCGTATGTCAGTATCGATAAAAGACAGGATGCCTCTCTCGCTGTTGCGGGCGGTCGAGGCAATCCGTGAGGGTCGCATGGTCATCATGGTCGATGATGAAGACCGTGAGAACGAAGGCGATCTCGTCATGGCCGCCGAGTTCATGACGCCAAAGGCGATGAACTTCATGGTGACGCACGGGCGTGGCCTTGTCTGCCTGCCGCTCACGCCGGAACGTGTCGAGCAGCTTGCCCTGCCGATGATGGTGAAGGTCAACAACGCTCCGCGCAGCACGGCTTTCACGGTGTCCATCGAGGCCAATGAAGGTGTGACGACCGGTATTTCCGCCCATGACCGCGCCCGCACGGTGCTGGCCGCCGTTGCACCGGATGCGAAACCGACAGACCTCGTTTCGCCAGGGCATATTTTCCCACTGCGCGCAGCACCGGGCGGCGTGCTGGAGCGTGACGGTCATACGGAAGGCTCCATCGACATTGCCCGTCTGGCGGGTTGCGCTCCTGCTGCCGTAATTTGCGAAATCCTGAGTGAAGACGGCACAATGGCGCGTCGGCCGGAGCTGGAAGTGTTTGGGCGCAAGCATGATCTGCCGATCGTCTCCATTGCCGAACTGACGGCATGGGTGCGCCAGCATGGAACGTCGCCCGTCCTGAGTGAGAATGTGGATGTCGATCCGGTGTCCGCCTCTGTCGTGGCGGAACTGGCTGAGGCGCGTCTGCCGACGGTGTATGGTGGCGAGGATCTGATGATCCACGCTTTCCGCGATGCCGAAGGCGTCGAGCATGTGGCGCTGGTCAAAGGTGATCCGGCGGCGAAGGGTGCTGTGCCGCTCGTGCGGATGCACTCCGAATGCGTGACGGGCGATGCGCTCGGTTCGATGCGGTGTGACTGCGGTAACCAGCTTCAGAAGGCGCTGCGTGAAATCGGACAGGCGGAGAGTGGTGTGCTGCTTTACGTCCGTGGGCACGAGGGGCGCGGCATCGGTCTGGGCAACAAGATCCGGGCTTACGCCTTGCAGGATCGCGGCATGGATACGATCGACGCCAACCACGAACTCGGTTTCGAGACCGATCAGCGTGACTGGGCTGCGGCGTCGGCTATTCTGCGTGATCTGGGTGTGACGACGCTGGATCTGCTGACCAACAACCCTTCCAAGGTCAAGGCGCTGGAAGATCGTGGTTTTACCGTGCGCAAGCGCATCGGGCTGGAAGTGACGCCCAATCCGTTCAACCGCGCCTATCTCGACGCCAAGCGGAAACGCATGGGCCATGCCCTGCAGGCGGAATCCGTTCCTGCACCGGCTGTCGTTCGCTGATTTTCTTCAAAAAGGTTTTTCTCTGACATGAGCACACGTTCTCCTGAATCCATGCCTTCCCTTCACCTGATACCGGCTCCGCGTCTGGCGCTGGTTGTAAGCCGTTTCAATGAGGACGTGACAGGCGGTCTGCGCAACGGTTCCATCGAGTGGCTGGGCGAGCATGGCATTTCAGTTGCGGATGAGGATGTGTTTCTCGCGCCGGGCGCGTTCGAGCTGCCGCTGCTGGCCCAGACTCTGGCGAAGACCGGTAAATATGAAGGCGTGATCTGCCTCGGTTGCGTCATCAAGGGTGACACGGCGCATTTCGAGTTCATCAGCCTTGGCGCGACGGTCGGTATCCAGCAGGCTTCGCTGGCGACGGAAACGCCAATCGCGTTCGGTATCCTCACGACCTACACCGAGGTTCAGGCTGTGTCCCGTTCGCGTGCGGATGAGCACAACAAGGGGCGTGAAGCTGCTGCTGCCTGTGTTGAATCGATTGCACTGCTGCGTCGTATCAAGGGCTGAAACAGGGAAACGGAACATCATGGCGCACGAACGTATTTTGAAAAACAGCTTCTTCACGGTGCTGCTTTCAGGTCTGGTTCTGATTTCCGGCATGGTGTTCCAGTCCGACGTCGCGGACGCGCAGAGCCGCTATAATGGGCGCGCGTCCTCGACGGCCAGCCGGACGGAGGGGTACCGTCAGAGCGGCACGTCCCGGTCGATGCCGCGATCCGGAACGGCTCTGACAACGACTTCGAGGCTTCCGGAAAAAAGAGCTCAATCTGCACGACCGGAGCGGATCGGTGGTCCATACCGCTCAGTGCTGACGCCGCGTGCTGCTCCGGAAGCGCCCGTTTTTCCGCACACGGCAAAAGCGGTTGTGCCGCAGTCCTACAAAAGCGAATACATTCCGGCTTCATCTGCAAAGCGATGAAATGATGCTGTTTGAAATATTCATCTGATACAGTGACGATGTCGAAGATGATTGTTTTTTGTAAAGTGTCATATTTCTGTTTTCCGGGTGCCAGTATAGAGTTGATCAGGTCATTTTTCCCTCTGGTGCATGAAGTGCATGCGTGGATGACTGTCCTTGCCGTCGGGAGAGGCTTCGGCGCGCCCTTACAGCGGGGCGCACCCTGTGCTATCAGTAGCAGTCCTTATCCACAGCAGGCCGTGCAGGCCGTGACATGACGGAAGAGCCTTGACCGAGAACTCAGACCTGCCCGCTTCGCCCTCCGACCTCGTTCCGGTTGCAATCGAGGAGGAGATGCGCTCCTCCTACCTTGCCTATGCGATGTCCGTTATCGTCAGCCGTGCCCTGCCGGATGTGCGGGACGGGCTGAAACCTGTTCACCGCCGTATCCTTTACGCCATGCGCGAGAGCGGGTTCACGGCGGACAAGCCCTACCGTAAATCGGCCCGTGCGGTCGGTGACGTGATGGGTAAATATCACCCGCACGGCGATTCCTCGATCTATGACGCCATGGTCCGCATGGCGCAGCACTGGTCGATGCGCGTGAAGCTGATCGACGGCCAAGGTAACTTCGGCTCGGTCGATGGCGATAGCCCGGCCGCCATGCGTTACACCGAAGCCCGTCTGGCAAAATCTGCTTCATTCCTGCTCGATGACATCGACCGCGACACGGTCGACTTCCAGCCGAACTACGATGAGAGCGAGAACGAGCCGACCGTTCTCCCGGCTTCCTTCCCGAACCTGCTGGTCAATGGCGCAACCGGCATCGCCGTCGGTATGGCGACCAACATCCCGACGCATAATCCGGGCGAGGTGATCGATGCTACGCTGGCGATGATCGCCAATCCGGATATCACGCTCGAAGAGCTGATGGAGATCATCCCCGGCCCGGATTTCCCGACTGGCGGCATTATTCTCGGGCGCGCGGGCATCCGTTCGGCGTTCGCCACGGGTCGTGGTTCGGTTGTCGTGCGAGCGAAGGCGGACTTCGAAGAGATCCGCAAGGATCGCAAGGCGATCATCATCACCGAGATCCCGTATCAGGTGAACAAGGCGACGCTTCAGGAGAAGATCGCCGAGCTGGTGCGGGACAAGACCAGCGACCGTCATATCGAAGGCATCTCGGACATCCGTGACGAATCGGATCGTTCCGGCATGCGCGTGGTGATCGAGCTCAAGCGTGACGCCACACCGGAAGTCGTGCTGAACCAGCTTTACCGCTTCACGCAGCTTCAGAGCTCCTTCGGCGTCAATATGCTGGCCCTGAATGGCGGTCAGCCGCAGCTCATGGGTCTGCGTGAGGTGCTGTCGGCCTTTATCGCTTTCCGTGAGGAAGTGATCATGCGCCGCGCCCGGTTCGACCTGAACAAGGCGCGTGATCGTGGTCATATCCTCGTCGGTCTGGTGATCGCCGTCGCTAACATCGACGAGGTCATCCGCATCATCCGTGCGGCTCCGGACGCTGTCACCGCCCGTGAACAGCTGATGGCCGCCGAATGGAATGCCGCCGACGTCGAGCCGCTGCTGGCGCTGATTCATGACGAGGGCAATGTCGTCGTCGATGGTAAGGTCCGCCTGACCGAAGCGCAGGCACGCGGTATTCTGGAACTGCGTCTCCAGCGCCTGACCGGCCTTGAGCGTGAGAAGATCCAGAACGAGCTGTCCGAAGTGGCGGTGAAGATCAACGAGCTTCTGGAGATCATCGGCAGCCATATCCGCCGCATGGAAGTCATGCGCGAGGAACTGCTGCTGGCGCGCGCCGAAATCGCCACGCCACGCGCAACCGAAATCGCGGACTATGCCGGGGATCAGGACGATGAAAGCCTGATCGAGCCGGGGCTGATGGTTGTGACCATCACCCGTGACGGCTTCATCAAGCGTACGCCGTTGGAAGTGTTCCGCGCCCAGAACCGTGGTGGCCGTGGCCGGACCGCCGCCGGACGTCGTGGCGACGATATCGTCGTCCGTTCATTCAACGCGCATACGCATCAGTGGGTGCTGTTCTTCTCCTCCGGCGGCAAGGCTTACCGCGAGAAGGTCTGGCGTCTGCCGGAAGCCAGCCCGACCGCGAAGGGCAGGGCGCTGGTCAATCTGCTGCCGGATCTCGGCGGCGACGAGATCACAGCCGTTCTGCCGCTGCCGCAGGACGAGGAACTGTGGGAAGCGCTCCACCTTGTGTTCGCCACGGCGAGCGGCGGTGTGCGGCGTAACCGTCTCAGCGACTTCCAGAACATCCGCTCGTCTGGCCTGATCGCCATGAAGCTGGATGAGGGCGACCGCCTGATCGGTGTGGCGACCTGCCGTGAAGGTCAGGACGTGTTCCTCGCCACCCGCAAGGCACGCTGCATCCGCTTCCAGATCACCGACGAGACGCTGCGTGTGTTCGCAGGCCGTGGCTCGACCGGTGTGCGCGGCATCCGTCTGGCGGAAGGTGACGAGGTCATCAGTCTCTGCGTGCTCAACCATGTTGAGGCTACGGTTGAAGAGCGGCAGCTTTATCTGCGCGCCGCCAATGCCAAACGTCGTGCGGAAAACGCGACAGACGAGGCTGACGCCGAGGAAGCCGGCGTCGAGGCGGAAGAAGCCGTGCTTGCAGAAGACTCGGCGCTGTCCCCCGAGCGCTTCACCGAACTGGAAGCGGCTGAGGAAATCCTCCTGACCGTAAGTGACGGTGGCTTCGGGCGTCGTTCATCCGCCTATGATTATCGTGTCAGTGGACGTGGCGGTCAGGGCATCGCCAACATGACGTTCTCCTCCAACAAGCGCGGCTCCGAAGTGGTGGCCACACTCCCCGTGCTTCCGGGCATCGATGTGATGCTTGTGACTGATGCCGGTCGTTTGATTCGCGTTCCGGTCGATCAGGTGCGAGTCATGTCGCGTCAGGCCAGTGGCGTCACGCTGCTGCGTCTGGACGGCACGGAAGCGGTGACCAGCGTGTTCCCCGTTCTGGAAGATGACTCTTCCGACGGCGATGACGATGCTGGCGCGGATGGAGAAAGCGCGAGTAATGAAGGCTGACAGACCCGCACGGGTCGGATTCTATCCGGGCACGTTTGATCCTGTGACATTCGGGCATCTGGATGTCATCGAGAGAGCGGCCCGGCTGGTTGACCGGCTGGTGATCGGCGTCGCAGTAAATGCGGGTAAAAACCCGCTCCTGTCCATTGAAGAGCGCGTGGCGTCCATAGAGGAAGCGGTGCCACCGTTGGCGGAGCGATCCGACTGCGAGATTGTGGTCATGCCGTTCAATGAGCTTCTGGTCGATGCGGTCAGGCGCACGGGGGCGAGCATCATCGTGCGGGGGCTGCGGCTTCTGGTAGATTTTGACTATGAGGCGCAGATGCTGGGCGCCAACCGTCGCCTTGCCCCGGAAATCGAGACGATTTTCCTGATGGCGTCTGAACGGACCCAGTTCATTTCCTCGCGGATGGTGCGGGAAATCGCCCATTATGGCGGGGATATCAGGGAATTCACCCCGCCGGGAGCCGCTGCAAGGGTGACTGCACGTCTGGGGCGTTAATTCCGTAACTTTGCGTTTCGGGTTTTGTGCCGTAAGCCGTTCGGAGCCGGTGCTTCTGTCTGTGCGGAGCACCGGGTTCCTGTACGTGACTGGATGGGCACATGACTGACAAAAACGATATTCTGAACATGGATCTGGAAAGCGGGCGCGTTGTGATCCGCCTGCGTCCGGATCTCGCGCCTCTGGCAGCCGAGCGGATGCGCACGCTGGCCGCCGAGGGCTTCTATGACAACACGCCGTTCCACCGCGTGATCGAAGGCTTCATGGCGCAGGGTGGCGATCCGACCGGCACCGGCACCAGCGGCAGCAAGCTGCCCGACCTGAAGGCCGAGTTCACCCGTGCGGCGAAGTTCGAGCGTGGCACGATCGGCATGGCGCGCACGATGAACCCGGACAGCGCCAACAGCCAGTTCTTCATCATGTTCGAGCCTTCCCCGCATCTGGATGGCCAGTACACCATCGTCGGTGAAGTGATCGAGGGCATGGATCTGGTCGACAAGATCAAGCGCGGCTCTGGCGCAGGCGGCACCGTCAAGGATCCGGACAAGATTCTGAAGATGCGTCCGGCTTCTGCTGAAGCCTGATTTAAAGGCCTGATTTCAGGTTTTTATGGCGATGGCTGTTGACATGAGCGGCAGCCGTCGCTACCCGATTGCCCGTGGCGAGCCGGTAGCTCAGCCGGTAGAGCATTCGACTTTTAATCGAATGGTCGTGGGTTCGAGTCCCACCCGGCTCACCATTATATAAAGAAGATAGCGGCTATCAGCTATTTTCATACAGATTGCGAAGATTGTTCCTGGGGCAATCTCCTGCTTTCCCTTCTCGGAAATTGTTGGCCTGATTGTCACACAAATTGTGTGATCATCCTCTTTTAAATGCTCTCTATATCGCAATGGTAAGGCGTCTGAAGTTCTCTCGGGCTGACAAAGACTGCATGCGATCGAGCGGATAAAATTTCTTGCTGAAGCTTCATCTGTATGGCTCCTGATGCGCACAGGATGAGGTCTGTTACCGGATACAGCTCCTAAACATCCCCATCGTGAATGGTCGTTTCTCGGTTTTCGGAAAAATCTTCTGGGATCAGGCAATTTCTTGCCAGCCATGCCATCGGATGATAGCGGTTTTGTGGATGGATTTCGGTTTATTCCCTATAATGCTCTGGCGAATAGGGAATGATAACGACAGCTGCCGTGACGAAATCCTGCGCAAACAGGCTGTCATTCCTCCCTGCAGCCGATCCGGAAATGCAGCAGGTGTCTTCCGGGATGACAGGGGAGTGACGACCGAAAGCGGGTACACCTGATGAAGCTGCGTCATATCCTTCTTGTTGCCGTAAGCCTTGCTCCTGCACAGGCCTATGCGAGGGGCGTGCTGCCGGGGAGTGCCGGAATGCCTTCCGATGGCAACAATGCGTCGACAGACACTTCCTTCCCGGATAGTGACCGTGGTCCGACCGGCCCGATGTCGCCCACGTCACTTTATGCCGGGATGGTCGGTAACGCGACGATCGGCAATCCTGGGGTCTATGCGCCGGAGGATCTGCCGGTCACGCTGACATTTCCTCCAAACAGTCTTGGCGAGGCTGCTGCTGCATCTGTGACGGCCTATACCGCCGTGTCTGCCCGCGTGGTGTCACGAGGCAAAAACTGTGCTGCAGGGTCAGTGTTCACGGTCGCCAATACCGACACAAAAATCACTGTCTCCGATGGTAATGGCCGGTTTGGGTCAGAGGTGAAAGTCTCGTCTGGCGGGAGTGGACCAGCCAATGTGATCCCGGCCAATCCTGTGACGCCGACAAGCGACCGTTCCTCCTGCAGACCGCCAGTGTTCAATCTGTCATGGGGAGTGTCGGCCATCAGTCTGGCCAATCAGGGCTGGGGATACACGTCAGCGCCCACTGCGACTGGTGGAGCTTCAACGGCCGCGGATGCAGAGGTTGCATCGGTCACGACTATGCTGGGGGATGCGCCTTTCAACCTATCAGAGAAACTGATCGCGACCTCGCGGATTGGTGCCGCCAATGGTGTTGCGGCACTGGACGGTTCGGGACATGTCACAGCGCCGATTTCATCGTCTGACCTCATTTCACAGCACACATATATTCGCGATCTCCAGCCGAAATCGGAATTCCCTTCGCGCAATTACAAGGCGACTTTCTTCGATAACCTGCAGGACCCCAGTACAAATCCCGACACGATCCTGTTTGGCGGTCATCAGAAATATGATGACGCCTTCATGAAGATTACTGCGCAGACATATAGTCGAGGCGATCTCGGTGGCGCGGTTCTGTCCGTCACGGATTCCGACCAGCCGACATTCAACATCCGTAATGGGGCCGGTCTTGATGACGCCATTACAATGTTCCTGCAGTCGAAAGATACAGCGCCCCGTGTGGAGGCGGGACCGGAGATCACAGATCCTGTCGACAATATGCGGCACACGGTTGCGTTTTCAGGTACCGGTCTGACAATAACGCCCGCTTTGCCTGACGTGGAGGTCGCACGCATCAAGAAAAAGATGCGTCTTTACACAAACTGGAAGAGTGGCAATGCCACTGACAGTGGCGGCATTAGCGGCATTGCCATGTCACGGCACCATATATTTGTTAAACCCAATGTATATTATGCCTATATTGCAGATGTTAAAAATACCGGCTCCGCAACAGCCATCACTGTGTACAGGGATCCGGACAGGCAGGAAATTGGCTGGCGCAATGAAGTCAGCAGTTCTACTGACTATCCGGGACACTCCTCCGGTGACAGTATTGATACGACGACAGACACAGCGTCCTCTGCGCCGGGGCTGATCTGGCCGTATAGAAAACCCTCCGTCTTCATCGGTCTGGCGAACAAGAAGTTTATTGCCAATCCCATGTCACAAATGACCGCGCCGACCGACACGCTCACGCGGGCGCAGGCAGGATATGAGGTGGATATTTATACACCAGAGAATTTTGCTGATTACAGCAGGTTCATATCCGGTTTCACCATCGCGCCCAATACGAACGGACACAGATTGTCCGACGACAGCTATGTTATGCATCTCGGCGGCACCGGCTTCCCGCACATGCTTGAGATTGCAGCAGGCGCAGAAGCGTCCAACATTGTCGGCAGCAGTTTCTATGCTGGTACGGTCGGGTATGGTGACGATGACACATCACCGGAACCGGTGATGGCTCAAGGCTATGCCAAATTGATGGCCGAGACCACGCAATACACATCACCCAACCAGTCAAATCAGGTGGTAGGAGGGCATCCACATTCTCTGGTTACATATCAGCAGCGCATGACCGATGACACAGACGGCAGCCACATCAATGCCAATGACGTGTCACTGAACATCCAGGAAGAGTTTGGCGGCGGATCGCCTGATTATTATGGTCACGGCGGTCTTGACGGGATGATGCTCGGCAAGGTCCGGTTTTTTAACGGAGACGTTTATCTCTGCGCCTCTCAGGAAGGCACGGTAACGGCTGACACCGTTGACGCAAAAGCATGCGGCGTTGTTGTCACCAACGACGGCGTTCAACTCAATACGGACACCTTAACCGGCAAGGGCAAGGCCTTCATCATCACCGCCCCGAATGGCACGAGAAATAATTATATTTACAGCACCAACAGTTCTGCCGTGTTGAACGGTTCATGGACTGCGGCAGGCGGTGTAACATTGAACGCTGGCGCCACGGTCGGGGTTGCGCAGGGGGTCGCGTTCAGGCCTGCCGGATATACAGACGGTCAGCAGGTACCCATGCTGGTGGGTGAAAATCAGACAACGCTCAAGCTGGTGACCAATGCAGGCCAGCCGTCCTCCCTGAATGCATATAATGTTGCGGCGAAGGGAACGCTTTCTGCCACAAGGCAGATAAACAATGCGGTCGCCACATTCGCAAAACTGACGTCTTCTGCCGTCGTCGGGACGCAGGAGTTTTGCTCTGACTGCTATTCCCATTCCAATCCCTCGAAAACGCGAGGCATCCCGGTATGGTGGAATGGTAGCAGATGGGGTGACGCGCTGGGACAGGCCGTGGGGCATTAGCTTCAGAGAGTTATCCCAGGTCACTCGCCTCAGAGTCGCTTAGAAATATCCGCCAACATCATATTGGAGAAGAAATGGCGCTCGGCGCATAGGCTTGTCCGGAAGTACGTGGACTTCTGGTTGATGTCATTCCAGACGGCGAAAATGCGTAACTGTCACGTATCTGTGCCGATTCCTGCCGGAATCCTCATTTGCGGCGTATATTCCGTGAAATTAGATGATTCTTAAGCCTCTGACCTTACCTCTTGATCCCATAGCCGACTGTATCAACAGAGCCTTCTGTTGGTGAAACAGGGATGGTGACTGCCTGAGTGCAGACATGTCCTGTCGGAGGTGAGGTCACGCGGTTTCGGGGAACGGATGGCGGAAGAAGCTGAGACGGCTGATGCTGAGGTATCGCCTCCCAAAAAGAGTAAAAAGAAGCTGGTGATGCTTGCTGGAGCATTGCTGGGCGTTACGCTGCTTGGTGGGGGCGGATGGTATTATAAACAACACGCTGCGCAGGCGGTGAAAAAAGACGTGCCAGTCGTGCAGGAGGAGCCGTTTCTCGTCGATATTCCGACGGTGATCTCCAACCTCGAAAGTTCATCGGGGCGACCGGTTTTCGTGAAGCTCACGGCGAAATTGCAGGTAAGGGGCGCAACCCAGCAGCAGGTCATGGCGCAGATGCCGGAGGTGCAGAATATCTTTCAGTCCTATCTGCATGAAAGTTCTCAGGCGGACCTGAACGGCAATGGAATCTATCGTCTGCGTGAGGCGCTGCTGGCCCGCATTGCCGTACAGATTGCTCCGATTGAGGTGAGAGACGTTCTCTTCACGGAGTTTCTGATTCAATGAGTGGAGCAGAGGACACAGTCAACGCGTCCATCCCGCGTCCCGAGCCGACCGCAGCCCTGAATGAGCTTGGTCGGGGAGAGGACGTCGCGGCCTCGGCAGAGAATGAAGCCGGGCAGGATGGCGAAGAGGAAGACGCTTTTGAGCGTCCTCTGGACCAGTCTGAAATTGATGATCTTCTTGGCAGTGTCCTCATGTCAGATGAGAGCGCTGAGCCGGTCAGCGGTCTTGAGCGGATCATCGGTGCGGGGCTGGTGGCCTATGAACGCCTGCCGATGCTGGAGGTGGTCTTTGACCGCCTCATGCGGATTGTGTCCACATCACTGAGAAGTTTCACGAACGATAACGTGGAAGTCTCTCTTGATGGGATCAGTTCACTACGGTTTGGAGATTATCTGAATTCGGCGAGGACCTCCTCTATTTTTGCGGTCTTCAAGGCGGAAGAGTGGGAGAATTACGGATTGATGGTGATTGATTCATCATTGACCTACTCCATGGTGGATGTGCTTCTGGGAGGTGCGAGGAATCCCCGGCCACTGAATGTCGAAGGGCGTGCGCACACCACGATTGAACGTGCTCTCGTTGAGAAGATGGTTCGTATCGTCCTCTCAGACCTGAGCATAGGATTTGATCCGATCTGTGCCGTCAATTTCAAGTTTGAACGGCTTGAAGTGAGTGCGCGGTTCGCAACGATCTGCCGTACGTCAAACGCTGTTTTCATGGCGCGCATGCGGGTGGAAATGGATGATCGGGGCGGAAATATCGATGTCATTCTGCCGTATGCCACGCTGGAACCGGTGCGTGAGCTTCTGGTGCAGCAGTTCATGGGAGAAAAGTTCGGCAGGGATCCGGTGTGGGAGGCCAACCTTATTGATCACCTGCAGGACACGGATATCGTTCTCGATGCGGTTCTCTCTGAACAGACCATGAAATTTTCTGAAGTCTCTGATCTGAAGCCGGGATCTGTTCTGATCCTGGAGCAGGAAGTTGGAGCACCCATTGATCTTCGGTGCGGTTCTGTTTCGCTTTTTATGGGAAAATCGGGACGGAAAAAGGAACAGATGGCCGTAAAAATTGAAGACGACCTTCTGGTTGCCCGCACAATGTTTCAGTCCCCGGATGGGGTGTACTCCTGATATGGAGATTATAGTATGACTGCATCTGAATATATTATTGAAATAGCACTTTGTATTCTTCTTGGTTTTGGAATTTTCTATAGTATTCATCTTGGGCGGGCTCTTGCCATATTGCGCAGGGATCGTCGGGAGCTGGCCGATCTGGTGGCGCGTCTTGATGAGAGCGGTCGACGCGCTGAAGATGGTGTGGAGAAGTTGCAAACAGCCGGAGAAGTCAGCGGTCGCTCCCTCGGGCGCATGATTGACCAATCCAGAATGTTGCAGGGTGAACTTGAAGCTCTTTCGACAAGAGCGGACTTGATTGCCGGACGTCTTGAAACGCTGGTTCGTGAAAACAAGTTTCCTGAAAAGCAAAAAACTGTTGAGGAAGCGATGGATCCCGTCTTGGCGCAACCTCCTGCTCAGGTCCCTGGGACATCGCCCGAGCTGGTGACGGGTGCTGATCGGGGAGGATTGCCTTCTCTGCCGACCAGTCCCAACCCGGGTGTTCGTCCTTATGAACAAAGACTGCGCCAGCGGACGGCAGCCGAGCAGGATTTGATCCGAGCGTTACGGATGAGCTAGTCGAATGCCGAAACTGCCTTTTTCCCGTATTTTTCAGCTTTCATCCTGCCTGATGGGCGGCTTGCTGTCACTGAAGCTGTATCTTCTGACCAGTTCACTCCTGTTCGCCAATACGCCTGACGGGGCGGCGGCGATCTCTGCGCAGGGAAAAAGCCAGACTGCTGGACTTACTGATGCCCAGTCTTCAACTGGTGGAGGTACGGCTCCTGCACCTGAAGATCAGGTTTCTGCAAATGCAGGAACCGGCAAAGCTCAGGCCGTGAAGTCGCCCTGTTCGGAAGGAATGACCTGTATAGGTCAGCAGGACAAGCCCGAACTGGATGTGGATCATAGTGCTGATGAAGCGCGGACGGGCCTGTTGCAGGATCTGGCCGGGCGTACGAAGCAGCTTGATCAGGAGAGCCAGAACCTTGAGGAATTAAAAAGAAGCATTGATGCATCCCAGGCTATTCTGGAGCAGCGGATGCAGAAATATTCAGAACAACAGGCCGTCGTGAAGAATCAGGCAAAACAGAAGCAACAATTAAGCGATGCCGATGTTGATCGTCTGGTGAAAATTTATGAGGCAATGGCTCCACGTGACGCCGCATCCATTTTCAATGTACTTGATTTTCAAGTAGTGGTACCGGTGATGACAAAAATGAACCCGAGAAAGGCTTCTGCGATTCTAGCAGGGATGGTGCCTGAACGGGCGATGATGGCTACCCAGTTGCTTGCCGGTGTGCCGCGCAGGACTCCTGTGGTTCGTATTGGAACAAACGGCTAGATCGTTTGAAAACTGAATTATGTGCCGCGGCTTCAGTTTTGTAGAAAGTCGTATGGTGGAGCGGGAATAAGGCGTGCGGATCAGATTTTCTTTGACGTTGTGGCTTGCAACGTGCCTGACTTTTCCCGCTTCTTCTTATGCAGAAGAATCGAACACTGCGGCGCGTCTTTTGGTGCCACAGGATAAAGAGGCGGCGACTCAGCCAGTCGATGGATCTGTTGCTGTTTCGGAACAACCGGCTGTTCACCATTCTGTCCGGAGACACAGGAGCAGGAAAGAAAAGCCTTCTGCCTCCACTGTTCCGGTATCCTCTGTCCCAGAGAATACACAGCCACAGGCATCGCCGGGAAGTTTGCCTGAAGGCTGGCAGGCAGAACGTTTCAGCACGCAGTCCGATGTTGATCCGCGGAAACCTGCTGACAATGCTTCTCCGCAAGCAGGCACGCCATCTGTGGCCCCGGCGAAGACGCCCGCACCTTTACAGCCGGAAGAAAACGGGTCTGCCGCCGTCAACAAGATCTTCCTGCCGCTGGGAGACGGTGCCGGTATTGGCGCGTTCTGGAGCGGCAACGATTTTATCATCGTCTCCGACCGCGCCACGCAGATGGACACTTCTGCCCTTCAGGGCACCGGGGTGTTTTCTGCCGCGACCGTTCAGACCATAGGCAATACGACGATTGTCGCCTTTCATTTCAACCAGTTGATCCCGCTGGAAATGCATAAACAGCCGGGCGGCTGGATTCTGGCGGTCAGAGCTGAAAACGAAGCACGGCGGCACGCCGTGATTACGCCACAGGTGCAAGATGGTGGTCTTCTCTATCCCATGCCGCAATCAGGGCGTGTAATTGAACTTTCTGACCCTGCGTCGGGTGCCCGTCTGCTTGTGGCGACATCTGTGGAAGAATGTCCTGGTCCGTTACTGCGTCGGCACAAACTCGGCTACGAAATCTGGCCTTCCATCCAGGGGCTGGTTTTCGCCCTCGAAGCTGACCAGATCGAGGTGCGCAAAGGAAACGGAGGCGCATTTCTCGATGTCCTTGGCAAGGACAGTATTCCGGTGGATTCGGGTGCCGAAGGCGCCGTGGCGGACGATCGGGTAGACTGGTCCTGGCTCGGGTTGCGTTCACTGAATCCGGTGATGCTGAAGGAAGACTACCGTCGTCGCTGGACGCAGGCGGCGATGCAGCCTCCTGAAGACCGGGGAGAAGCCAGACTGGCAGCGGCCAGAGCCGCATTTGCAATGGGTGATGCGCGGGAAGCACAAGCGATTCTCGGGACGGCGATCGAAGACAATCCGGAACTCGCGCTCCAGCCTAATGTGACCTTTCTACAGGCAGCGTCCAATCTTCTTGCCGGGAATGCGGAAGGGGCATCGGCTCTAGCAAACCCGGAGGCAGGTTCGGATGGTGTGCTCTGGCGCGGGCTTTATATGGCCCGAAGCGGAGGCAATCCGTCCAAGGCAGCGGCCCTTATGGCGCAGGGTTTCTCAAACCTGCAGAGTTATCCAGAACCTTTGAAAAAGCAGATCCAGCCGGAGGTGGCGACCTTCATTGCACGTTACGGCTCCGATGAGGACCGTTCGGTGCTTGAGCCGTTACCTGCTGACGGACGCTTTGATCTAGCCCGTGCTTTCATGACGCTGAAAGCAGGAGGTCAGGACAAGGCGCTGGCCATGTTCTCGCATCTCGCTTCTGACAGGAAACCTGAAGTTGCCGTTGTGGCAGCCGAGCAGGTTCTGGGGACGAAGCTTGACAACGGTCGTATCCGTCCGGCCGAAGCCGCCTCCGGATATGAAAAGCTGCTTTTTGCAGCCCGTCAGGCGGGGGTTGAGAAAGAGGTCAGACACAATCTGGTCGCAGCGCTGACGCAGGCGGGAGAATGGCCAAGAGCGCTCATCTCGGTTGACGACGATCTGCGTCTGTTTCCGGAAGATCGTATTGCCCTGGTGCCTCAGGTCGAGCAGATTTTGCAGCATCTTGCTGAAACAGACGGGCAGGCGGGAGGAACGAAGCCCGTTGAGCTGATTGACGCGGTGGCCATGATCGAGAGCCACATCGATCAGATACCGGATGGCCCTGCGAAGGGTAAGATTCTGGCTGGTCTTGCGCGCAAGCTGCAGGCGCTTGGATTGCCTGGCAAGGCTGCGATTGCCTTTGAACGTGCGTTGCCTCTTGCCTCTGATGATGCGCAACGTGCGGCATTGGGGGCTGAGCTGGCGCAGGCTGATATTGATGCCCAGCGTCTGGGGCAGGCGCGTCGCGCTCTGGATGAAACACAGGATCCCGGGGCGGACGCCACGCTGGCCTCGCGTCGGCGTGTGATTACCGCTGGCCTGCTGGCGCGTGAGGGCAGTCGTGATCAGGCGCTCCAGCTTCTGGGGCAGGATGAAAGCGATGCGGCCCTTGATCTGAAAGGCCGTATTCTGGAAGAGCAGCGGAACTGGCCGGAAGCCGTGCTTGTGGTGGGACGTCTTGCGACGAAAAACCTGCCGGAGATCGGCGCGCTCACTCCTGAGCAGCAGCAACTCGCCATTCGTCTTGCAACAGACGCTGGCCGTGCCAATGACTGGGGCACTCTGGATCGGCTGCGTGAATGGGTGGGTGGCCGACGGATGAGTGTTGAGCGTCAGCGTATCTTCACGCTGCTTGTGACATCCCCGGAAGATGAATTGCGCAAACGTGCCCAGCTCCAGTGATGATCAGGATTTGTGGAAAAAGCCGGATATAAAGATTTTTCTTTCCGCATGCCTGTCATGAATTTTTTCTTTCCGCATGCCTGTCATGAATAATGCCTGGGCAGGTCAGCAGGAATGGAATAAAACAGCGAGCCGTCCTGAGTGCGGTACGCTGAGGGGTTCATGTGATCGAATGACTGCCGGACATTTACGCCACTGACGACCTGGTTTTTCTCCGCTATTCTGTCGTTGCTCCCGTGCGATTGCACAGTAAGAAGTGCAGTCAGCACCCTGGTTTCTGTCTGAAAGTCATGTTTTGCCTGATTCTGTCCTGTCTTCCGGAACCCGCGGCGAAGCTCCGGCCCTTTCCCGTCGTGAAGAACGCAGACGGCAGACGCAGGATGCCCTGATCGAAGCGGCAATGCGACTGCTTGCCGAAAAAGGATTCGAGGGAACGACAACCGACGAGATCGCCGCCGCGGCCGGTATTTCCCGCCGTACCCTGTTCCGTCACTTTCCGACCAAGGCTGATCTGGTGACGGCCTGGACCCAGCAGATGACGGATGTTCTCAGTGAGCGAGTGCAGGCCTGTCCTCCCGAAATGTTGCCGCAGGAGGTGATTCGGGTCGCTCTGGAAGCTGTTGTCCCTCATATGGCCAAGACCCGGGAAGAAGCATTGGCCTTTGTCCGCCTGATTGAGCAGGATCCCGGCCTTCAGTCTGTCAGCCTGCATAAATATGCCTGCTGGGAAGACAGTCTGACGACAGTACTGGAACAACGCCTGCCAGACGTTGAGGGCAGGGCGCTGGCAGCGAGAGTGGCCGCCCGTTCCGGCATTGCCGCTTTCCGAACCGCCGTTGATGAGTGGATCCGTGTGAAAGGGCGCGTCGGGCTGGTCACTCTTATCCGACGTGTGCTCGCCCTGCAGATGGCCTGCTTCAGAGACGGCTGACGCACGTCGGACGAATAGAGGTCAAAGCGACTGCGTCCCTTTTGTGGGGTCCGGGCAAAGTCCCGAAACCCCAAGATGCTCTGTCCCGTATCAGTCGAGTCTGACGGAAGGACGGACCAGAGAGTCGACCCAGTCAGAGAAGCAGGACATGAGGCCACGGGTAAGACCGTACAGTTCAATCTGATGCTGACGGTAGAGCGCCAGATGTCCAAGACGGGCAGACAGGCCGCGGAAAATGCCGCCGCCAAACACGGTGCCACCCGGCAGCGTGCCCCAGCCATTATAATTGCCGAGAGCGACAATAGCGCCCTTGTTGTTGAACACGCAGGACGGAATCTCGCGCCCGTCGCGCAGCCATGCCGGGAGATGGCGCGCCAGATGATGCGCCTGCTGCCGGGCAACCTGCGCGGTCGGAGGTAGGGGATCGTTCACGATGTAGCTGCAATCGCCCATCGCGAAAATCGCCGGATCATCAATGGTCTGCAGATTGGGGTTGATCTGGATCTGGCCGGAACGGCTGAGCGAGAGACCGCCAAAGCCGGTGGTCACTTCCGGAGCCTTCACACCGGCTGCCCAGACGCGGAGGGTGGCGGGCACATGGCTGCCGTCTTTCAGGCTGAAACCGCTTTCATCGGCACCGGACACCATCGCTGAAGTGCGGACTTTTACGCCGATGCGCTCCAGTTCTTTCTGGGCAGCTTCGGAAACGGCTTCCGGGAAGGCCGGCAGAATACGGGGGCCGGCTTCCAGCAGCGTGATGTTCAGGGAAGGAGGTGTCTGGGAAAAACTGTGCAGGCCGACCAGTTCCAGCGCCTTGTGCAGTTCTGCGGCAAGTTGGGTTCCCGTGGCGCCACCGCCCACAATGGCGATATCGAGTGCGCCGTCACCCGCATAGGCGCGGAGCAGTTCCATGCGGAACTTCTCGTTGAATCCGTTGGCTTCGACCAGATTGTCGATGAACAGACAGTGCTCGGCCACACCGGGAGTGCCGAAATCATTGGCGCAACTGCCGATGGACAGGATCAGGGCGTCGTATTCGACGGTGCGGCCTTCCAGAACAATGGCGCCGTCGGAACTGTGTAGTGGACCAAGGACAGCCTCTCGCTTGTCCCGATCAACACCGATTACCTCGCCGGGCCAGAATTCGAAGTGATGCTCGCTGGCCTGCGCCATGAAGCTGATGCGGTCATTCTCGTTCTGGGCCGTGCCTGCCGCGAAGCAATGCAGCATCGGCTTCCAGACGTGAGAGAAACTTTTGTCGATCAGGGTGATCCGCGCCTGCCCCTGTTTGCCAATCGAATTGCCCAGACGGGTTGCCAGCGCCAGACCAGCGACGCCACCGCCAACGATCAGGATTTCGGATTTCTTACTCATGACTCTTTCCTGTACTCGCTGTGGAACGTCGGATAAAGGGGATAGGTGTGGGGAAGCGCACAGGCGCGCTTCCCCACTGTTGTATCAGAAGAAACCAAGCTTCTTCTCGGAGTAGCTGGTGAGAATGTTCTTCGTCTGCTGATAATGTTCAAGAACCATCTTGTGTGTTTCACGTCCGATGCCGGACTTTTTATAACCGCCGAACGCAGCGCCCGCCGGATACACATGATAGCAGTTCACCCAGACGCGACCGGCCTCAAGGCCTTTTGCGGTGCGGTGGCAGATATTGCCGTTACGCGACCAGACGCCTGAACCCAGACCGAATTCGGTGTCGTTGGCGATGGCGAGAGCCTCGGCTTCGTCCTTGAAGGTCGTGACAGCCAGAACCGGGCCAAAGATTTCCTCGCGGAAAATGCGCATGTTTCTGTCGCCACGGAACACGGTCGGCTCGACATAGAAGCCGTCCTTGAAGGCGTTGCCCAGATCAGGCTTGGCGCCGCCGGCCAGAAGCTGGGCCTTGTCCTCGTTGCGTCCGATGTCGATGTATTCCAGAATCTTGTTCTGCTGCATTAGGGAGTTCTGGGCGCCCATCATCGTGTTGGGATCAAGAGGATTGCCCTGCTTGATGGCCTTCACGCGGGGAATGACGCGCTCGATGAACTTCTCGTAGATGGATTCCTGAACCAGTGCGCGGCTCGGGCAGGAGCAGATCTGACCCTGATTGAGCGCGAACAGCGTGAAGCCTTCCAGCGCCTTGTCGAGATAGTCATCGTCATGATCCATGACGTCGGCGAAGAAGATGTTCGGTGACTTGCCACCCAGTTCCAGCGTGGCCGGGATCAGGTTTTCAGCAGCGGCGTGCGCGATCATCTTGCCGGTCGGCGTGGAGCCGGTGAAAGCGATCTTGGCGATGCGGGTGCTGTTGGACAGCGCAGCGCCGACATCACGGCCCAGACCGTTGACGATGTTCAGCGTTCCCGGCGGGAACAGGTCACCAATGAGCTCCATCAGTACCAGCATGCTGGCCGGCGTCGTCTCGGCGGGCTTCATGACGACGCAGTTGCCTGCGGCCAGAGCCGGAGCCAGCTTCCATGAGCCCATCAGCAGCGGGAAGTTCCAGGGAATGATCTGACCGACCACACCAAGAGGCTCGTGGAAGTGATAGGCGACCGTATCTTCATTGATATCGGTGATGCCGCCTTCCTGAGCGCGGATGCAGCCTGCGAAATAACGGAAATGATCGATCGCCAGTGGGATGTCGGCGTTCATCGTTTCACGGATCGGCTTGCCGTTATCCCAGGTCTCGGCGCGCGCCAGAAGCTCCAGATTGGCCTCCATGCGATCGGCGGCCTTGAGAAGGATGTTGGAGCGGTCGGTGATGGATGTGCGGGCCCAACCCTTGAACGCCTTGTGGGCGGCATCCAGAGCCAGCTCGACATCTTCCGCCGTGGACTGCGGCACTTCGCACAGCGTGCGTCCGTCTACCGGCGAGATGTTCTTCATGTATTCGCCCTTTACGGGCGCTTTCCACTCACCGCCGATATAATTGCCGTAGCGGGATTTGAAAGGGGGTTCCTGGTTAACCGACATGGGTAACTCCGTATGTCTGGTGTGCTGCCCGAGAGAAAGGCGGCAGAAATGCAATCAGGACTGGATTGGTCTTGATAACTGTATACCGATATATATGGACGAAGGGTGTGCGGCAACGTGTGGAGTGGTAACATAACTGTGATTTGTGGCACTGAGTGTCATTATAGTGATATAAAATAATGTTATTTATCAAAATGTTGTAAGGATAATTTTCGGACGAAAGAAAAATTTTTGACACGATGTCATATCAGCCGTCTTCCGGATGAAAGACGAGTCCCGGTTATTCCAAATTGCTGGGAAATGCCTGTTTGAAGGAAAGCATATCGGGTTCCGGATCGTCGGGTTTGGGGTTTTGAAACACACGACGCGCCATTGCCCGGACAGGGAGCGAGACACCTATTCCGTGTCGCTCCCACACGTGTCATTCTGTTTCCGTTATCTTTTGCGGGAGCGACTCACATGGACACAGTCTCTGCCACCCAGTCTGCAGGTCTGCCGCGACACTGCACCTTTGATGCCCCGGACTGGACGATCCTGGCCGCCTGCTGGCATCCCGTGGCGCTTTCACGCGAACTGACCCACAGCGCGCCGCTCGGCGTGACGCTGCTGGATGCGCCGCTGGTCCTCTATCGGAGCGGAGGCAGCATTGTCGTCGCCGACGATCTCTGTCCCCATCGCGGCGTGCCGCTCAGCATGGGAACATGCAAGGGCGATCTGCTCGCCTGCGCCTATCATGGTTTTGAGTTCGGAGCCGAGGGGCGGTGTGTGCATGTGCCAGCGCATCCTGACAGTGGCATCCCCAAAAAGCTGAATCTGCGCACCTATCCGGCGGTGGAGCGCTATGGGCTGATCTGGACCTGTCTGCGCCCGGATGGGAGTGGACCGAAGATTGCCGACATGCCCCACTGGGACGATCCGACCTATCAGCAGATTACCTGCCCGTGGATCGATATTGCCGGGTTCGCCGGACGGCAGGTGGAAGGATTCATTGATGTCGCGCACTTTGCTTTCGTGCACACGGCGACATTCGCGGACCCCGAGAATCCGGTTGTTCCCAGCTACATGCCCAAAAGAACGTCATACGGTTTTGAGGCGGAATATCGGAGTTCCGTGGCCAACTATCCGCATGAAATAGAGAATTCCGCACCGGAGGGATTTGAATGGCTACGTCATTTCCGTGTGCATGTGCCATTCACGGCCACTCTGGAAATCCATTTTCCGAATGATAAGCGACTGGTCATCATGAACGCGGCTTCGCCGGTCTCGGCACGCATGACACGGATGTTTGCGCCGATCTGCCGAAATTTCGATACGAACGGTGATGTCGAAGCTGTGTATGAGTTCAATCGCCGGGTGTTTGAGGAAGATCGTGCGCTGGTAGAGGCGCAGAAACCCGAAAACCTGCCGCTCGACCCAACACTGGAAGCGCATGTCATGGCGGATCGAAGTTCGATTGCCTACCGCCGTGCGCTACGGGATATCGGGCTCAGTCACTTCTTCACAGCGTGAGGAAGGACTTTTTGCTGTTAAAACAGGCTTGGATCAAAGCTCCGCAAAACGGTCCCGATTTTGAGGGGCAAACCAGTTCTGATCGCCGACCATACCTGTGTCCGGAATCGTCATTTCTTCTTGCGGTCCAGCATCCGGGTGATGGAGCGCTGAACGGACAGACGCTCCCCCACATCAAGGCTGCGATAAAGACGCAACAGATCAATCTCATCAATCGTCAGTTGTACGACTGCTTCCTGAGTGGCCATGCCAGTCAGGAAAACCTCGACCGGCACCTGAAACAGTTCGGCGAGACGCGGAAGATATTCCCTCACGCGTCCGTCCCGGTCCGTTTCCCAGTGCGCGATGGCGCTGCGTGAAAGCCGCAGGGCGGCAGCGACTTCCACCTGGGTCATTCCGGCATAGTGCCGTAACGCCCTGATCCGCTGGCCTAAAGTCTCCTGGCTGCCCAACCGCGCGCCGAGGGCTGAAGGCGACTTTGTCATTGCTCCAATTATCCCGAAAAAGCGCCAGAATTACGCGCCTGCCCAGATAAAACTCACATATATGCAGAGAGTTCCGGACAGGAGCAGATCAGATTGCGATCACCGTATGCGTTGTCAATGCGACCCACCGGCGGCCAGTATTTCGTTGCAGGCGCAACCCCCGCCGGGAAGCACCCTTCCGCCCGATCGTAAGACCGATCCCATTCCGTTACGGCCAGATCACGCGCTGTATGCGGTGCATGACGCAAAGCAGAGGCTTCAACGGCAATCGTGCCTTTCTCGATCTGCCGGATTTCCTCGCGGATCGTCAGCATCGCATCGCAGAAGCGGTCCAGTTCGTGTTTGCCTTCCGATTCCGTCGGCTCAATCATGAACGTGCCGGGAACCGGAAAACTTACGGTTGGCGCATGGAAGCCGAAATCCACCAGACGCTTGGCGATATCGTCCACCGTCACGCCCGTCGTATCCTTGATCGGACGCAGATCGACGATGCACTCATGGGCCACACGCCCGTTCACGCCGCGATACAGGATCGGGTAGGCGTCAGAAAGACGCGCCACGATGTAGTTCGAGTTCAGGATGGCGAGAGTGGTCGCACGCGCCAGTCCCTCGTCGCCCATCAGACGGATATAGGCCCACGAGATCGGCAGGATCGAAGCCGAACCGAATGGCGCAGCCGATACGGCAAGACCTTCGCCCAGTTCCGGGCGTCCCGGCAGGAACGGTGCGAGATGGGAGCGCACGCCGATTGGCCCCATGCCCGGACCACCACCGCCATGCGGAATGCAGAAGGTTTTGTGCAGATTGAAATGGCTGACATCCGCGCCGTATTTGCCCGGCTGCGAAAGGCCGACCTGCGCGTTCATGTTCGCGCCGTCGAGATAGACCTGACCGCCCGCCTCATGCACCAGAGCGCAGATATCGCGCACGGACTCTTCAAACACGCCGTGTGTGGAAGGGTAGGTGATCATGATCGCCGCCAGCGTATCGGCATGCTGCGCGATCTTCGCTTTCAGGTCGTCCATATCGACATTACCGTCATCATCGCATTTCACGACAACAACTTTCATGCCCGCCATCTGCGCGGAAGCCGGATTGGTGCCGTGGGCGGAGGCCGGGATCAGGCAGACATCGCGCTGTTCCTGACCACGCGCACGATGATAGCCGCGAATGGCCAACAGTCCGGCATATTCGCCCTGTGCGCCGGAATTCGGCTGAAGCGACACGGCGTCATAACCGCTGACCGCGCAGAGCCATGACTCAAGATCACGGAACAGTTCGGTGTAACCTTCGGTCTGGTCGGCCGGTGCAAACGGATGCAGATCACAGAAGCCGGGCCATGTGATGGGTGTCATCTCGACCGTGGCGTTCAGCTTCATCGTGCAGGAGCCGAGCGGGATCATCGTGCGGTCCAGCGCCAGATCCTTGTCGGCGAGGCGACGCAGATAGCGCAGCATGTCCGTCTCGGAACGGTAGGACGAGAAAACTGCCTGCTGTAGAAAAGGCTTTTCACGGCACAGATCGTCGGGAATGTCGGAGGACAATCCCGGTGCCGGGTCCGCCGCCGCAGCAAGAGCTTCCGTCGGGCAATCCGGATCAAAGCAGCGCCAGACAGCCTCAATCACTTCTGGCGTGGTGGTCTCGTCAAGAGAAAGACCGACCACACCCTCTCCCACACGACGGAAGTTCATACCCGCAGCAACGGCACGCTGGTGAATCTCTTCGGTCTTTTCAGCAGCAACGCGAACAGTCAGTGTGTCGAACACGGCTGTCGTCGCCACATCGACGCCGAGCGCACGCAGGCCGGAGGCCAAAGCCGCTGTCAGCCCGGCCACACGTTCCGCGATGGCCTTCAGGCCTTCCGGGCCATGATAGACAGCATACATGGCGGCGATATTGGCGAGCAGAACCTGCGCCGTGCAGATATTGGATGTCGCCTTTTCGCGGCGGATATGCTGCTCGCGGGTCTGGAGCGCCAGACGGTAGGCCGGCTGTCCCGCAGCATCCACCGACACGCCGACCAGACGGCCGGGCATGCTGCGTTTGTAGGCGTCACGCACGGCCATGTACGCTGCATGTGGACCACCAAAGCCCATCGGCACACCGAAACGCTGCATGGAACCAATGGCGATATCTGCCCCGAGTTCACCGGGAGATTTCAGAAGAGTAAGCGCCAGCGGGTCGGCTGCGATGACGGCAATTGCGCCTGCATCGTGCAGGGCTGCGATGGCCTCACTCAGATCGCGCACCGCACCGGACGTGCCGGGATAGGAAAACAGCGCACCGAAAACAGCGGACGCATCCAGATCACGCTCGGGATTGCCAACGACAATTTCGAAACCGAATGGCTCCGCACGGGTCCGCAGAACGGACAATATCTGCGGATGCGTGTCGGCATCGACAAAGAAGACGTTGGACTTGCTTTTCGCCACGCGCTTGGCCAGCGCCATGGCTTCCGCCGCCGCCGTCGCTTCATCCAGCAGGGAGGCGTTGGCGATGTCGAGCCCGGTCAGTTCTGTCACCAGCGTCTGGAAGTTCAGCAGCGCTTCCAGACGACCCTGACTGATTTCCGGCTGATACGGCGTATAGGCCGTGTACCACGCAGGATTTTCCAGAATGTTACGCTGGATGACACCGGGAAGCACCGTGCCGTAATAACCCTGACCGATCAGGGAGGTCATGACCTTGTTGCGTCCGGCGATCTCGCGCAGACGCGCCAGCACTTCGACTTCCGACCAGCCTCGGCCGATCCCCATTGGTTCTTTCGAACGGATGGAGGCTGGCACCGTTTCCTCACGCAGCGCTTCTTCGCTGGAGACGCCGACGGCCTCCAGCATGGCCGTGATTTCGGCTTCGCGTGGGCCGATATGACGGGAAGCAAAAGCGTCGGAAGGCGGCAGAAGGCTGGACCAGGATGGCACGGATTGTCCCCGTATCAGAAAGAAGGTTTCAGAACTTGCGCAAAGAAAAGAATCGGGATCAGCCGATCAGCTTGGCATAGGCATCGGCGTCCATCAGGTCGGCAAGCTGAGCCTTGTTTGTCAGCGTCATCTTCAGCATCCAGCCATTGCCTTCTGGATCGCTGCTGATCAACTCAGGATTGTTCGCAAGATCCGGGTTGCCTTCGATGACCACGCCATCGACCGGCGCATAGACATCGGACGCCGCCTTGACGGACTCCACAACGGCGACGGAGTCACCCTGCTGCAGATCATTGGCCGAGACATTCAGCTCGAAGAATACGATTTCACCCAGTTCACTGGCGGCATGTTTCGTAATGCCGACAACCGCGACATCGCCTTCAACGCGCAGCCATTCGTGTTCTTTTGTAAAGTAAAGCGTCATCCCATCCTCTCCACATTCTCTGAGCGTTCATTGCTTCAGAGAGGAAAACCTGTTTGCACGTCAGGATAAGACCCTGTGTTGCGTGATCGGTCTCAGCGCTTGAAACCGACCGGAACAAACGGCATCGCGGCAACCGTCACCGGAATGCGACGTCCGCGCAGTTCGGCAAAAACCTTTGTTCCCACCGGTGCAAAAGCTGTTTCGACATAGCCCATGGCGACAGGAGCCTGAAGCGTCGGGCCGAAGGCGCCGGACGTGACCACGCCGATGGGAGAACCGCCTTCGCTTTCCGCGAACAGTTCGGCGCCATGCCGCACAGGAGCGCGGCCTTCCGCCAGCAGCCCGACCCGTCGGCGACTGGCACCCTGCTCAAGCTGCGCCAGAATCAGGTCTGCACCGGGGAAACCACCAGCGCGTGCGCCGCCATTTCGGCGGGCTTTCTGGATCGCCCATTCGAGCGCGCCTTCCACGGGCGATGTCGTTTTGTCGAGGTCGGAGCCGTAGAGGCAGAGACCGCCTTCAAGTCGCAGGCTGTCACGCGCGCCAAGGCCGATGGGTTTCACCTCTGGCTGGGCCAGTAGATTTCTTGCAACCTGTTCGGCCTTGTCAGCCGGAACGCTGATTTCGAACCCATCTTCGCCCGTGTAGCCGGAGCGTGTGACGATCGCCTCAACGCCGTCCAGAGTAACAGCCTTCGCATCCATGAATTTCATGGTCGTCACGGCAGGCGCAATTCTTGCCAGAGCGGTTTCAGCTTCCGGTCCCTGCAACGCCAGAAGGGCACGGTCTGGCAGCGGTTCCACCGTGCAGTCAGAGGACAGTTCGCGCTGCATCAGGGCGATGTCCTGAGCCTTGCAAGCCGCGTTGACGACAACGAGGAACCACGTGCCCATGTTGACGATCATCAGATCGTCAAGGATTCCGCCTGCGTCGTTTGTGAGAAAACCATAGCGCTGACGTCCGGCTTTCAGCCCCAGAACATCCACCGGCACGATCCGCTCCAGCGCAAGCGCCACGCGGTTCATGTCGCCGTCGATGGGACGGAGCGCGACCTGTCCCATGTGCGAAACATCGAACAGTCCGGCGTGCGTACGGGTGTGCTGATGCTCGGCCATGATGCCGTCGGCATACTGCAACGGCATGGCGTAACCGGCGAACGGCACCATTCTGGCGCCGTATTCTTCATGCAGGGAAAAGAGAGGCGTCTGCAGAAGCGGATCGCTCATGGGAGCACCTTGGAGACACGGAAGAAAACTGCTGCATATGACACTAAGAAGGCTCCCACTTCCGGATCGACCGGTTCAGTCCAGCGCCCCTTCTGTCCGTTTGCCTGAGATCGCTATCCCGTCGGCGGGCGCTCGAAACGCCACTCTCCAGAATGTCCAGTCACAGGGTCCTTCTGCCTGAGAGTTTCCAGGGCGGTTGCTCCTTCGGCGCCGGTCAAGAACCGGTCTCTCCCTCTGTGACATCTGATCATCTCGCATTCCGGTCTGTCGCTGTCAAACAAATCCTGACGCTTGGACAACAGTCATGGAGGTGCGGAAGAAATCACAGGCTGGATACGGTTTTCGTGTGATCCGCTTGGGGATTGCAGCGGCTTGTGGATGTCAGGCTGACAGTATCATCCAGGGAAGGACATCAGGTTTGAAAACATAGTGCCATCGAAAATATATTATCCTGTTTTGCAAATCTTTCTGGCCGGTTATGTGGTGCCTGCAAAGTGTCACGAAAATAAAAGCAGAATTTTCTTGCGTGAAAAGAATAAACGCCTTATCCACCGCGCTTCTTGGCCCAAGGGGGCAATTTTGCCCAACAGGCCGTCTACTGGTTTTGGGGTACGTCATGAACGCACTTGCTCAACTGGGGATGGTCTCGGAACTCCCGAGCAATAACCAGACTGTCGCTATCGCTGAGTCCTGTGAGGACGAGCGCAAGGATTACTTCGTCGAACGCGACGGCGAAAAATTTGCAGGCACGCATCTGCTTGTGGATCTGTGGGAGGCTGTAAACCTCGACGATCCGGCAAAGATCGATGCTACGCTGTGTGAAGCTGCTGTGGCAGCCGGGGCGACAATCCTGCACAGTCATTTTCACCACTTTTCTCCGAATGGTGGTGTATCGGGTGTGGTGGTGCTGGCGGAAAGCCATATCTCCATCCACACATGGCCGGAACGCAATTTTGCGGCTGTGGACATCTTTATGTGCGGCGATTGCGATCCGCACTTGTCCATTCCCGTGATGCAGCGGCTGTTTCAGGCTGGACGCGTGCTGGTTGACGAGCAGCGTCGCGGTCGCGTTTCGGTCTGATCGCTTTCCCGTAATAAATCATAGTCCCAGCTTTTATGATGCTCCGCTCAGGGCCTTGGTCCTGAGCGGTTATGGCTGCGGCTATCATGACTCTATGGAGGCTGCATGTCTGAGCAGTGGCTGAACGAAGGGCTGTACGACAGCTGGGGACAGAGATTCCGGGTTCGCAAGGAACTCGCTCGCGTCAAAAGTCCTTTCCAGGACATTGTCGTGTTCGAGAGCGATTCCCATGGTCGCGTGCTCATGCTCGACGGCGTGGTGCAGATCACGGAAGCAGATGAGTTCGTCTATCAGGAAATGCTGACGCATGTTCCCCTGTTCACGCATCCCGATCCGCGTCGGGTGCTGATCATCGGTGCGGGCGATGGCGGTGTTCTGCGGCGTGTGCTGGAGCACAAGGCTGTGGAAAAAGCCGTCATGGTGGAAATTGACGGCGCGGTTATCGAGCTGTCCAAACAGCATCTGCCGAAAATCGCTGGTGACGCATGGAATGACGCCCGTGCGGACGTGATCGTCGGTGACGGCATCGCCTATGTGGCCGAGGCGCCGGATGCTTCGTTTGACGTCATCATCGTCGACAGCACAGATCCGATTGGGGTGGGGGAAGTCCTTTTCACGGATTCCTTCTACGAGCACTGCGCCCGTATTCTTGGGCCGGACGGTCTGATTGTGAATCAGTGTGGTGTGCCGTTCATGCAGGCGGATGAGCTGCATGAGACGAGTCTCCGTCGGGCGAAATTCTTCCCGCAGGTGTCTGCCTACGTCGCGGCTGTACCGACCTATGTCGGTGGATTCATGACGCTGGGGATCGCCTCAAAGGGCGCTGATCCGACGCAGCAGGACGTGACGACAGTAAAAGCGCGAGCCAAACAGGCCGGCGTTCTGGGTAATACGCAGTATTGGACCCCCGAGATTCATGTGGGTTCCTTCAACCTGCCACCCTATATTGCAAAGCATCTTCCCTCCGGGAACTGATGCTTGCGTCGATTGTTACAGGCAGGTCATCCCGTATTCAGGGGTAGCCTGCCTTCTTTGTTTTTACGATAAAATTTCCGAACAAGCGCCGATTGTGCTGCCTCTTGGTGCAGTCAGCACGTCGAATCGTAATGTTCGTCAAACGGAAGTCAGAGGCGACTCGTCTGGTCATGGAATCGCTCTCCCGCAGGCCTGTGGGGCCGGGGGTGGCTATTTTTCCATGAGACGGGGGAAAAACAGGGGATGGCCGACCGGATTGGAAGATTTGCCTCGCCTGAAATATTTTCACAGCAAGCAATCGTCTGATGTCATCTTGTGAGGCGAACGAGAAAGGGCATGTAGCATTATGCGACAAACGAAGATCTGATGCCTTTGGTCGTAAAAGGCAGGGTGTGGAAAAGGAGTGCGATTAGGAGATTCTGTTGTAGGTATTGATTGTGTGTGAAATATATTTCACACAATATTTTGTAGGTCTGTTTTTCTCTGTAAATAAACAATAAAGCCAATTTTAAATATTTTTATTTTTTTTAATGCATAATTTACTTATATTTTATGTTTTGATATTTATTTATATCTGAAAAAATTCCTTACTGAACTTGAGAAAAGGTCGGAAGGTCTTGTTTGTCACGTTTTTTTTTTGATCGAACCCACTTCTTTTTGGTTGCCTGCCTGTCTTTCTTTTAATACAAGAGGCACAGACAGAATATTGCCTACGTGAGTTGCTGCGACGGGTCATGTGGGTGCAACAAAGGAACTGACGTATGCCATTGATGACCGTTCAGGGTGCATCAGCTGGGGCGCATGTAGTCGTCACTGTTGATGGGGCTCTCACCGACCAGCTCGCGAGCCTGGTCTCGGATTTTAGCAGCACACTTACCGGAGAGATTGGCGGGATTGATGGTATCAATCTTGTTCCGGGTTCAACGGCTTTTGGTGGAAACGGAATCGGATACGGCGTCGCTACCGTGGCTGGTTCCTACTCCGTAACGGGTGGCGTCGGTGCGATTGTTTTTGGTGGAGCCATCGGGTCAGGTGTCCCCAGCATTCATACGCAGATTGATGCGTCTGGTGTGACCTCCAGCTTTGTCAGTGTTGAAGGTGGTACGACGGGCGGTGTCCAGTTCCAGGCAGGCAGCTCGGCAGGTCTTTTTGTCGCTGGCGCGGGCAATAATGCCTTCACAGGTGACCAGCTCTCCAACGCTGGCAACTGGATGGTGTTTGCGGGTTCCGGCAACGACACGGTTATCGCCGGTGCGGGTCAGAACACGATCAACGCTGGAGCCGGTGATAACTTCGTCAACGTCAGCAACGGCACCAACACTGTCTATTCCTATGGTCACGACACCATCTATGGCGGTGATTGCGCCAGCAACCAGACTGTCTCACTTTATGGTGGCAGTTCCTTCGTGACGGTCGGTAAAAACTCCTACGTCGAGAATGTTGCCGGTGGAGGCAGCAATAATGCGATTACGGTTGGTGGTGGGTCTACCGTTATCGGCGGTACCGACGATACGATCTCGCTGAATGGTGGTTATTCCACAGTCATGACGGGTGTGGGTGATACGATCTCCGCCAGTGGTGATGCCTGGGTGCAGTATGCCGTCAACGCGGATGTTAGCGTTGCAGGCTCTCTTACCTTTGTTGGCGGCTATGGTTCCAGCACCATTACTGCCGGACAGAGCACCATCTATGGTTCGAACGGGATGAATGTCACCCTGAACGCTACCGAGCCGGGTTCAGGCAAGACCATCTTCTCTGGTGGAACGGGCAATGAGACACTCAATGCCTCTGGTTCGACATACGGTGTAGCAGCCTACGGTAACAATGCTGGAACCACCGGGTCTCAGGTGTTCATCGGTGGTACGGGTGCTGATACACTTGTCGGCGGTGTCGGTGATGCAACGATGACAGGTGGTTCCGGTCAGGCCAATACCTTCGCGTTTCGTGACGGAGTTGCTGGCGGTAACTATGTTATCACTGACTTTGGTTCTGCTGTTGGCAACACGGTTGGTCTGCTCAACTACTCTCAGAGTGAACTGCAGAGTGCCCTGTCAAATCAGGTCAGCGCGAATGGTTCTACGACTCTTAAGCTCGACGATGGTACCACCATTCTGTTCCAGAATGTTGCCAGCCTGAATTCGGGCGATTTCCAGATCTGGTAATCTTCAGATTTTTGGAAATGAAACCGGACCTGAAAAGGTCCGGTTTTTTTTTGTTCCATACGCTGGAGGTTTCTGGTGAGAGCATTTGCTTCTCTTGAAACTGTATGCCGCGTGGGAAAATGGATATGATGGCTGCATATGAAAAACGGTATAAAGTGTTAAAGTTGCCAGTGATTGTTTGATTTTCTTATGAGAAAGCGACCGGATTATCGTGACTGAAAAGCAGCCTCAGGAAATTCTCGAAAAACGTCTTCGTCATGTCGAGGCGTTGCTGGAATGCTACAGAGGAGCAGCTTTTCTCCATAGTGTGAGGGCTGATGTAAACGCGGAGGATGCCGCGCATGTGCGTCATCTTCTCTTTGGATGGAATAAAAGCCCTCTTTCCCGTGTTGGGCGGGCCCTTCGTGGCGGCTGGCTACTTGTGCATGGGCAGACTGTTGAAGGACGCCCCCTGAAGGAGGCTGTTCAGAGAGCACGAGAAATTGTCGAAAAGGACGGTGTAAAGAGTCTTTATCGGCGAGTAAGAAGGCGCCTGGATGCGCGTTTACAGCAGCGTCCGAAAACAAAGAAAAAGTCAGGTAAAAGTAAAGAAATATTATCTGAAAATGTAGAAAAAGTATTGAATCCTTATAGGCAGGTTGTGCCACCCGCACGGGATCTGGGGCTTGTACCTAAAATATTGATTGTTGCTGAACTCAGTATCCCGCAATGCGCAAAGTATCGGGTGTGGCAAAGAAAAGAAGAGCTGGAATTACTTGGCTGGGAAGTCGAGGTTGTAAACTGGCATGACCCACAAAGCGCTTTGTCCGCCATGCAAACAAGCTGGGAAGTCATTTTCTATCGCACCCCGGCGGTTTCTGTTATCCAGACGCTGATTACGGAAGCAAAACGCTTTGGTATTGAGCCCTGGTGGGAAGTCGATGATCTGATCTTTGATCTCGAGCTTTATGGGCAGAACAGTAATCTGCTCTCATTGAGTAAATCAGAGCAGGAAATTCTCCTTGAAGGTGCTGGGCTTTACCGGGAATGCCTGCAACTGTGTGGACGTGGCATCGCTTCTACGCGTGTTCTTGGCGACATCATGCTGCGCGCTGGCGTCAGGGAGGTTTGTGTCATTGAGAATGCGCTGGATGGCGAAACCCTGCGGATTGCCGACCAGCTTCTGGCTATCGAGAAAGCTCCACGGGAAAACGGGGATATCGTCGTTGTTTACGGATCGGGGACACGTACCCACGATCAGGACTTCGTGGAATGTGCTGCGGGGCTGGCGGCAGCTATGGATATTGAGCCACGCTTGGTCCTGAAGATTATTGGTGAACTCACCCTGCCGGATGATTTCCGGAGATTTGGTGCCCGCGTGGAATATCTGGAAGGGCGTGATTATGCGGGATACATGGCTGTCCTCGCCGGAGCCGATATAGCCATTGCGCCGCTTGAGCCATCAATTTTCAATGACGCCAAAAGCAATATCAAATTTTTGGAAGCAGCTATCCTGCAGGTTCCGGCGGTCTGTTCGCCCTGCGACACCTTCCGTGACGTGGTCGAGGACAATAGGAACGGTTTTCTTGCAAAAGATAAAACCGACTGGAGAGAGATGCTTCTTGCGCTGGCGCACGATGAGGCTCTTCGCGAGCGTATCGGGCATCAGGCGCGATTGGATGTACTGGAGCATTACCGGCCTGAAGCCATAGCGCGGCAGCAGGTTGCCGTGCAGTTTCCATCGCCTGAACGACGCAAAACGGATCGCCTGCGTGTTATGGCAGTCAACATATTCTTTAAACCGCGATCTTTCGGTGGCGCTACTCTTGTTGCTGAGGAAATGGCGACACATTTATCAGCACTTGAAACTGATGTTGCCGTATTTACCTCCTACGAACCGATCCCCGCGCTATTTTCCTCCTCTCTTCGCTATGAAATCGAAGGGCTACCTGTCGTCGGATCCCCGCTTTCCACACATATCGATCCGATTGCTGGGCTCGATAATCCTCGCTGTACTGCCCAGTTTATCTCATGGGTAAAAGCATTCCGGCCTGATGTCGTGCATTTTCATTCGATACAGGGACTGGGTCTGGGGATGTTGCAGGCCTGTCTGGAAGAAGGTGTGCCATTCGTGGTGACGCTTCATGACGCGTGGTGGTTGTGTGAACGACAGTTCATGGTCAAACCGAATGGGCGTTATTGTTTCCAGCGTCACATCGACCTCAATGTGTGTCGATCCTGTCTGCCGGGGGCCATGCACCTCAAGGTACGTCAGGACATGATGCTGTCGATGCTGAAAGAAGCCTCACTGCTTCTGACTCCGAGCGAGTCCCATCGTGCCCTTTATCTGGCCAACGGTTTTGATCCCGAGCAGGTGAAGGTGAATAGAAACGGTTTCAGTTGGCCAAAGGTGCCACATAAGCCGCATCAGCCAAAAACGCCGATCCGGTTCGGTTTTGTGGGCGGACAGGAAGCGGTGAAAGGTTTTCCATTGGTCCGTGAGGTGTTCGAAGGACTGGAGAGCACTGACTGGGAACTGGTTCTGATCGATAACACGCTTAATCTCGGTTTTGCGTCGATGGATGTTTCAGGCTGGAAGGTGAAAGGCAAGATCACCATTCAGCCAGCCTACGGCGATGCAACACGGGATGATTTCTTTAATTCCATTGATGTGCTGCTGTTCCCCTCCCAGTGGATGGAAAGTTATGGCCTGACTGTGCGCGAAGCCCTAGCCCGTGATGTCTGGGTCATTTCCACGGCTCCCGGGGGGCAGGCGGAAGATATTGTTGATGGCGTCAATGGCAACCTCATTCCTCTCGATGGTCGGCCTGAGCCCTTGAAAACAGCGGTAGAAGGCATTCTGGCGCGACCTGACATGCTGGATTCCTATGTGAATTCCATGAAAGATGCTCTTCCGAATTTTAGAAGGCAGGCAGAAGAGCTGAAGCAATATCTTCAGTCCGTAGTCCAATAGGATCGGTTCTTCTGATTCAGTCTGACCTGAAACCATCGGTGGTGAGAGGTGAGTTTACCCTCCATTGAGGTGTGCCCGATTACACTCGGGCCATGCTTGATCTTGCTGAATTCTCCAATGATCCATTATTTGCGCGTGAGACGCTGCTTGCCCGGCTGAAAACTGCCGGGACGCCAGGTCAACAGGCGCAACTCCATTATCGTTTATGGGAAATGTGCCAGGTCTGTGGTGATGAAACGGCTGCTCTGAGTCACCTGAAGGCCGCAATGCATCTGGATCCGGTTCAGGGACCAGTTCGATCTGATGACGGATCTGTTCGGCGCATTGTTGTGCTGAATGTGCCGGGCACATTTCAGGCCAATGCACCGCTTGCCATGTTGCTGGATGACAGCACTGCTCTCTATACGCTGTGGGTTTCGGGTGAGCCGGACAGACGGGAAGAACTGGCGGAAAGAATCAGAAAGCTGCGACCGGATGTCGTTATTCTTGCGATGGGCGAGGACGCCCGTCAGACGGCTGCCATCCTTGAAGCTGAAGCGATTGGCAAAGCGTCAGGCATTCCTGTTCTGAATGGAGGGGAGCGTATCATGCATATGGCGCGTTCAATGGTGCCGGAGATTCTGGCGGATATTCCGGGGCTTCTGGTGCCGCCCTGTCGTGTGGTCTGCCCACCTTTTGACAGGCTTCCGGATTTTCCCCTGTTGGTCAGGCCTGTTTCGTCTCATGCGGGGAATAGTCTGGCGCGCATTGATAACCGTGCGGACTTTGATCGCTATGTTCATGACACGGGTGCATCCGGATATTATTATGCGACGCATTTTATTGATTATGTGAGTAAAGACGGACTCTACAGGAAATACAGGGTCGTTTTCGTCGATGGTGCGCCATATCCTGTTCATATGGCTATCCATGATGACTGGGCAATCTGGTATTATAACGCGAAAATGGAGCAGTTTCCTGAGAGGCGAGCGGAAGAAGCGCGGTTCATGCAGGATATGACGGCATTTTTTCCGTCTTCGGTCATGCAGGCGCTCCATGCGATTCCACCATGTATAGGACTGGATTATTTCGGGCTGGACTTTGGTGTTCTTGAGGATGGAACGCTGGTCGTCTTTGAAGTAGAAACCGCCATGATCGTGCATGATCGCGATCCAGACGATATTTTCCCATATAAAAGCGCCTGCATTGCACGTATCAGGCAGGCTTTTGAGCGCATGATTGCTAAACATATGCAGGGATATGCTTTAGAGAATAAAGGAGACGAAATTATTGCATGTGGCAAGAGTTAATTTCTTTCTCTGCCTGATAGACAAGACTATTAGTACATCTGGTCCTGGTATTGATTTTTAGTTTTTTATACGTTGTATGATTGTGTGTGAGGATTTTTTTGGCATTTGGGTCGTTTTCAAATGTAGTTCTGTTTGTGTTTTAAGAGAAAAAATACGAAACGTTCAAATAATTACTGGATTATTTTTTCATATTTTAAAATAAATAATTGTTTATTTGTGTGTTTTTATTTATTTTTTTTGTAGAAATATCCAATTGAGTAAATTTTTTGTATTTCAAAATATATAGGATTTTGTCTTTTTGGATAGGGTTTAGTCAAGTATTCTAATCTGGAAGACTGGCGACAGGGATGCTTTTTCTGAATCCTGAGTGATAAGCTTACAGAAGAATGGGTGACTATACTGATATATAAAGTCTGGAACATACCAGTCAGTCTGAAAGGCGCTGGATCATCAGAAGCTTCCAGAAGTCCTGTTATAGGAAATTTCTTTCATGATCAGAGGAAGCGATAATCAATGATAAGGGCTTTGATACACTCTGCCTCAGCATGGTCGCGATGAAATTTTTCAGCGGGCTTGCGACACGATAATGTCCAGTTCGTCAGAGGCAGTATCACCGAGATTGCAGGTGATCGAGGGCACTTCATAGCGCCTTGGAGAAAATCTTGGTCAGGTCAACATCCTTATTCCTCAGCACGTAGTTGCAGGATAAGACTAGGTCAGTTCGGATAAGTAACAAGAAATCTGTCTGTCGGGGCGTGTGCGACAAAGAGCCTGCTACTGCCAAACACGAACATGATTTCTGTACGAAAATGGATCGATGGAACCCGTCGTTCCATTGTAAAGCGTGACGTTCAAGCTACGCGATAGGCTTTTCTTTCGATTTTTTATGGCGAGTTGGCGTTTTTCGGTATTTTTTTCTGGTTTCTTTAAAATGTCCACGCTAATAACCGCGTTATTGGCCAGTGGCGCTTTATGGACAGCAGTGATCCATGCCTCTGGTCTTGGTAAGCATCCCAGGAGCGTGAGTGGTCCATGAGTAAAGCTTTTATTGCTGCGGTCATCCAGGATTCGATCAATTGCACAGGGGTGGCCGCAAATAAGGCTGCGGCTGATCTTATGGATGCAATTGTGAAGGAACTGAAGCGGGACGGTGGTTTCACACTTCCGTCCTTCGGTACTTTTACGGTCAAGAAGACCAAGGCCCGCAAGGCCCTTAACCCGCGCACCGGTGAGCCGGTCAAGGTGAAGGCCGGAAAGACGGTGCGTTTCAAGGCAAGCCCGAACCTGAAGAAAGCTGTCTGAAAAAGGGCTGGTATGGCGGACTTAAAAGCCGTCATACCGCTTTCTGGCTGGGGTGGGAGGGATCGAACCTCCGCATGGCGGAATCAAAATCCGCTGCCTTACCGCTTGGCTACACCCCAGAAGCAGTTCGTGGAGATGTTCTAATCTGGCTCCACGCCTGCGTAAAGAGTGATTTTGTCTTATTTCCCGTCCTGAAAATCATTGAAACTGACATCGCTGGCTTCAGACGTCAGGAGGTTTGACGTTTCGTCACCTTCAGTCTCTGACTTCAAGCTGACCGCATTGCGGAAAAGCCCCATCCTCTCGGCACGATCAAGACCTGACTCAAGGGCGATCATCGTCAGGCCGAGATCTTCGCTTTCATCTTTTTCCCATGAGCGAAGCGCATACGTCCACAAGGCGACAACGCCCTGAACCCGCAAGGCACCTTCAATGCCACTGGTCTGTATGCCTGCTGCGCCAGCAATCCAGCGCATGCTGTCTACCGTTGCTCCACCCAGAATGACCGTGACCAGAGGATCGAAGGGCAGGGTCTTCAGGACAGAGAGCACGCCAGCACGATATTGCTGGAAAACATCGAAACGCCGCATCATCAGGTCGAAGAGCGTTTCCCGCGAGGTTCCGAGCGAACCATCGTCGATCAGGGCAGAACGATCCGCCAACCTGCCCAGCAGCAGCAGCACAGACGTCTTGAACGGATAACGGCAACGGACCTCGCCCACATCCAGACCTGCATGCCGGGCGATCTCGGGCATTGATATGTTGCTCCAGCCCTTGCTGGCGGCGAGGGACATCGCAGCTTCAAGCAGGGTGGAGTCGAACTGGTCGTCTTCTTCTTCCATAGGCATGGGAAAGGCTCTTGATTTCGGAGAGGTTCAGGAAGCGAGCTCGCGCGCACGCCGGGCGGCGGCTGCGACAGCTTCAGGGATGGCGGATGGCCAGTTTGCTGGCGCGTTGAGCACGGCGAGCGCCGCAGCGGTGGTGCCGCCGGGGCTGGTTACGCGACGACGCAGTTCGGCGGCGTCTTCCGGGCTGTGATCGAGCAGGGCTCCAGCGCCGGAGACAGTCTTGCGGGCCAGTATGCGAGCGACATCTGCTGGCAGGCCCAGTCCGACAGCGGCTTTCTCCAGCAATTCGGCGAGTAGAAAGACATAGGCGGGCCCACTGCCGGAAATGGCTGTAACCGCGTTGATCTGATCTTCTTCGGAAACCCAGACCGTTGCGCCGACAGCTGAAAGCAGTCGGTCACAGAGTTTTTCCTGACGGTCCGTAACACCCGGAGCCCTGTAAAGCCCGGTCATGCCGTGTCCGATGGAGCAGGGCGTGTTGGGCATGGCCCGCACAATGGTGGGAGTTGCTTCCGGTGCCTTGTTGCGAAGGCATTCCGCGATTGATCCCGCGGTCAGACCGGCCATCACGGACACAAAGACAGCTCGCTCTGCGATGTCGGGGCGTAGTGTTGCGAGTTCTTCCATGACCGGGATGGCTTTCTGCGGCTTGACCGCGAGAATGACCGCCTCAGGCATGAAATCTTCAGGGATTTTCGACAGTTCCCGCACAACGGTGTGCGGTCCGCTCACAGCGTCCCGGTGCCGGTCCATGATGACGGAAGGGGCAAGCCCCTTGCCGATCCAGGCTTCGAGAAGAGCCCCTCCCATCTGGCCGCATCCGACCAGAAGGAGAGGTGGGAGAGGCTCTGTCATCAGGCTTCGCCCATACAGTCGAGCATGGCGGCTTCCAGCGCCTCGGCCGGAGCCTTGCCGCCCCAGAGTACGAACTGGAAGGCCGGATAGAAACGCTCACATTCGGTGATGGCGATATCCACCATGTCTTCCAGACTCTCCATGGAAGCGCCGGGAGCGCCACGCAGCAGAACGGCGTGGCGGAACATGGGCGTTCCACTTTCGACATCCAGTGCGAAGTGACCGATCCAGAGCCGCTCATTGGCCAGGGCGATCAGTTCGAAGAGAGCCTTGCGCTGTGGCTCTGGCACTTTCAGATCGAAGGTGCAGGTGAAATGCATGGCGCTGAGCTCGGCCGACCAAGAAAAATACAGGCCGTAATCGCACCATTTGCCGGGTGCTTCGGCCGCCATCTCGGATGAATTGCGCCGGTCGAACGCCCATTCGTAACCACAGACGATCTGTTCCATCAGATCGATCGGGTTGGAGTTGGGAGTGGAGGTGGTCATCGTCAGAGCGGGCATGCTGGCCTCCCAAGCCAAGAAACGCTTCCCCGTTACGGGGTTGTTTCGTCTGCGAATCAATGGCGAGCGGTCACCCGACTCGCCACACTGTTCAGCCTATGGACCCGTGCCGTTTCCGGCAAGATGAGCCGTGACTGTTTTTGTGACACTCCGACCTGTTATTTTCAGTTCGGAAAGGCGGCGCTGTCTCCGCTCCAGCCGGAATTCTGGTCAGCATGACCGATGCGTGCAGGAGCTGTGCTTGTTTCCTCAAGATCAGCGACACGTTTTTCCAGGGCGGCGATGCGCTGTTCGGCCTCTTCTCCGGCCATACGGGCGTTGGCGGCGAGTTCCTTGACGACTTCGAATTCCTCGCGGCGTACGACCTGTAACTGGCCGAGGACTTCATCAACGCGCGAACGGACCAGCGCGTTGATCTCTTCCTTCACGCCGGCAAAGGCAGAGAGCGCGCCGCCGGCAACGCCAGCAAGATCATCAAAAATACGCGGTCTGTCAGCCATTCCGGTGCTCCTCGGTGTGGCAGGGCTGTTCGAGCCAGCCCTGTTGTGAAGTTTTGCTTATAAGCGTTGAAAGAGGATTAATCCAACCCACGCCCTCTGTCCTCTGCGCACGCTCATCGTTATAAGGCTGAATTCATGATTATCGTCACCGGCGGCGCCGGATTCATCGGATCGTGTCTGGTCGCGTCGCTCTGCGCGCGCGGGCTGGATGTCGTGGTTGTCGATCGTCTCCGGGATGGAGAGAAGTGGCGCAACCTGCGCAGCCATATTCCTGTCCGTATCATCGCACCTGAAGATCTTGAGATGCTCCTGGATGACGATACCATCAAGGTCGAAGCCGTCTTTCATATGGGAGCGATCAGCACGACAACGGCGCGTGACGGCGACCTCGTCTGGCGCACCAACGTCTCCCTCTCCCAGCGGTTCTGGACGTGGTGTGCCCAGCAGGGTGTGCGGTTCTTCTACGCATCATCTGCGGCCACTTATGGCGCGGCCGATCAGCTCTCGCTGTTCTCCGATGATCCGGCTCTGCTCTCCACGCTCGCGCCCCTCAATCTGTATGGCTGGTCGAAGCAGGCGTTCGATCTGAATGTGATGCGGTCTCTGGATCGGGGCATCGCCCGCCCGCCGCAATGGGCTGGTCTGAAATTCTTCAACGTCTACGGCCCGAACGAGTATCACAAGGGCAACATGATCTCGGTTGTGAAAGTGAAGTACGACGAGGTGCGGCAGGGGCGTCCGGCCCGGCTGTTCCGTTCGGATCGTGCCGACATCGCCGACGGACAGCAGAAGCGCGATTTCATCTGGGTTGGTGACGTCGTGAAGGTCATGCTCTGGCTGTATGACAATCCGACCATCAATGGCCTCTTCAATTGTGGAACCGGCGAGGCCCGCACCTACCTTGATCTGGCCAATGCCGTCTGTGACGCCGCAGGCGTGAAGCGGGCCATCGAGTATATCGACATGCCGGACAGCCTGCGCGGACAGTATCAGTCGTTCACGCAGGCGGATATGTCCCGATTGCGCGCCGCCGGTTATACGGCGTCCTTCACCAGTCTTGAGGACGGCATTCATCAGTATGTCCGGGATTACCTCTCGAAGGTCGATCCCTACCTCTGACTTTTTCTTCATCACGTTGAGGGCCCGTGCAGGGCTGGATATCAGGAAAGTTCCCGCATGCTGCCCGTGCTCATGTTCCCGCAGTTCGACCCGGTGCTCGTGCATCTCGGCCCGCTTGCGGTCCGCTGGTATGCGCTGGCCTATATCGCGGGCATCGTCATCGGCATCCAGCTTCTGAAAAGACTGGTGACTTGGGCGCCGCGGGCAGCGACCCCGGAACTGGCCGATGATTTTCTCGTCTGGGTCACGCTCGGCATCGTGCTCGGTGGTCGCCTTGGTTATGTGCTGTTTTATCAGCCGATGGCCTTTATGGCGCATCCGGCCCAGATCTTCGCCGTCTGGCAGGGCGGCATGTCCTTCCACGGCGGAACCATCGGCGTCATTCTGGCGATGCTGCTGTTCTGCCGTCGCTATGGGCTGAAGTTTCTGGCCTTCGCGGATCGTGTGACGACCATCGTGCCGATCGGGCTTGGTTTCGGGAGAATAGCGAACTTCATCAATGGCGAGCTTTGGGGGCGTTATGCTGATCCGAGCCTGCCGTGGGCGATGATCTTTCCCGACACGGATGGCCATCCGCGCCATCCGTCGCAGCTTTATGAGGCGTTGACCGAAGGGCTTCTTCTCTTTCTGGTCCTGCTGTTTGCAGCGCGTCAGCAGAAGTTGCGTGAGCGTCCCGGTTTTCTGGCCGGTCTGTTTCTTGTCGGGTATGGATGCGCCCGTATTTTCTGCGAGTGCTTCCGTGAGCCTGATGCGTTCCTCGGTTATTTCCCGTTTGGCGTCACCATGGGACAGATCCTGAGTATTCCGATGATTCTGGCCGGGGCGCTGCTCATGCTTTATGCGTTTCGTGCGCCGGTTTATGCGGGACTGCCGCCTGAGGAACAGGAAAGCGCGTGAGCGTGTCGGGTCCACA